>NZ_JBIEIS010000012.1:196905-309925 GCF_043496855.1 Nonomuraea sp. JJY05 | reverse complement strand
TCATTTCGTTGTGTCTTTATTCTTTCAGCCGTTCAAGTCCCTGTCAAATTGACCCGACTTGCTCGACTTGCTGGAATTAAGACCTGCCCCGCTTCCGGGACAACCCCTCTAACTTACCAGCCCCCAGAACCAGACGCGCACGTCTTGCACCGGAGTGGAAGGGAGGTTGCCCCCGAGTGAGATCGACGATCAAGCGCCGCCCTCGCGGGACTGGTGAACTCTATGTACGCCTCCGGGAACCGTCAAATCGACGGTACGCGCGCCTACCAGGGGTACGTACCGGACGTGCGAGAGCAGCCGGCGCCAAGAGCGCTCATCATCCTGGTGGGCATGGCGGCCGCCGTCATCGTCCTCTACGGAATCCGCGAGGTGTCGTCGATAGCCGGCCCCATCGTCCTGGCACTGGTGCTCGTCATCGCCGTCTCCCCGGTACGCCGCAGGCTCGCCGCCTGGCACGCGCCCACCTGGCTCCAGGTCGCGGTGCCGTTCCTCATCGTCGTGCTCGTGCTCCTCGGCATGGTGGGCATCCTGGTCATCTCGGCCGCCCAGCTCGCCTCGCTGCTGCCCTCGTACACCGCCCAGTTCCAGCAACTGCTCACCGACGCCCAGCACTGGGCCACCACGCACGGCGTCAGCAACGACGTCCTCAACAAGGGGCTGGCGGCGTTCGACCCCGGCAAGATCGTGGAATTCGCGCAGGCTCTGCTCGGCAGCGTGATCGCCATTCTGTCGTCGATGTTTCTCATCGTCGTGTTGTTGCTGGCGATGTGTCTGGACGCGCCGGTGACCGCGAAAATACTCACCTCCGGCGCGGGCAACGGGACGCGCCTCGTCCCCGCGCTGGCGACGTTCGCGCACAAGACGCGGCGCTACCTGATTGTCTCGACCATCTTCGGGATCATTTACGCGGTGCTCGACGTGATCGCCCTTTCGCTGCTGGACGTGCCGCTCCCGCTGCTCTGGGGTGTGCTGGCGCTCATCACCAACTACATCCCCAACATCGGTTTCATCATCGGCCTGCTGCCGCCCGCCATGCTCGCGCTGCTGGACGGTGGCGTGCAGAAAATGTTGCTCGTCGTCGCCGCGTACACCGTGACCAATGTCGTCACGCAGTCGTTCATCCTCCCGAAATTCCTGGGGGACGCCGTGGGGCTGTCGACGACCATGACGTTTCTTTCGCTGATCGTGTGGACCTTCGTGTTGGGCCCTCTGGGCGCCATTCTCGCCATTCCGCTCAGCCTGCTGGCGCGGGCGCTGTTCGTCGACAGCGACCCGGCCGCCGGATGGGCGCAGGCGCTGGTGTCGGGCAAGCTACCCCGAAGATGAGACCAGCCGGCGCATGGACACCCCGCTCAGCCGCTTGACGTCGTGTGACAGGTGCGCCTGGTCCGCGTAGCCGGCCGTGACCGCCACCTCCGCCAGCGGGACGCCCGCGCGGGCCAGGGTCAGCGCGCGCTGGAAGCGGACGATGCGCTGGAGGATCTTGGGCGCGTAGCCGAACGTGGCCAGGCTGCGGCGGTGCAGCTGGCGCTCGCTGAACCCGAGGTCCCACGCCACCTCGCCGACCGTGCGGCCCCTCCTGAGCGCGCCGGAGATGGCGGTGCCCGCGGGATCGGCGGGCACCCGGTGGGACAGGCGATCCCTGACCGCCGCGAGCATGGCGTCGAGCCGTCCGGAAGGCGCGGCATCCACGAC
Organism: Nonomuraea sp. JJY05; assembly: GCF_043496855.1. Taxonomy (NCBI): domain Bacteria; kingdom Bacillati; phylum Actinomycetota; class Actinomycetes; order Streptosporangiales; family Streptosporangiaceae; genus Nonomuraea; species Nonomuraea sp. JJY05. Next base: position 308,230 of record NZ_JBIEIS010000012.1, on the reverse strand, counting down.
GCCCAAGGACGGGAGATCAGGCAGCCGGACGCGATGATCGCGCAGGGACGGGAGATCGGACACACCGACACGGCGATCGGGCAGGGACGGGAGGTCAGGCTGCCGAACGCGATGATCGCGCAGGGACGGGAGATCGGACAGCCGGACGCGGCGATCGGGCAGGGATGGGAGATCGGGCACCCGGACGCGGTGATCGCGCAACGACGGGGGTTCGGAGAGCCGATCGCCCAGGGACGGGAGATCGGACAGCCGTACGCGCTGGTCGCGCAGCTCCTGAAGCGGGACGCCGAAGAAGTCGCCCACCGCCCCCGGCCGGAAGCGGATGCCGACGAAGGTGTCACCGGAGGCCATGGGGGTCGGCATGGGCCCGGTGTCCGGACCGGCCACGAACAGCCCCTCCGGCCCCCAGATCAGGTCGACGCAGGCGTCGGGCACCACGAGCTGCGTGGCGTCGGCCTCGCTGACCTGGTGCCACACGCAGGCGAGACGGCCCGCGAGGTCGGCGGTCGGAGGCCGTTCCACGTACATGCCTCCAACGTACGCCGCCCCACCGACAGAACTACGGCAGCCTCCCGTACGCCCGCAGCGTCTTGAGCCGCTCCACGGTGAGGTAGCCGCCCCACTCGTGCTCCACCAGCGGCGTCCACATCAGCCAGTTCCCGCTCCAGCCCCCGTCGTCGGACTGCGCGCGGATCAGGGCGTCGAGGTGGGCGTCCAGGACGTCCTCGGTGAACATCGGCAGCCGCAGCGGCGATGACGCGAAATCCAGGGGGAAGTGCGCATCCCCGGGCGCGTCGGGATCGAACGAGACGGTCGCGAGCAGGGCCTCACGCAACCGGGCGAACTCCGCCTCCGCACGAGCGCGGTCCGGCACCAGGTCCAGGAACGTCACGACGGCGCGCGCCTCGTACGGACTGGTCTCGGTGAGGGCGGCGATCCGCGACCAGCAGAAGTCGGTGGCGGCGGCGAGCCAGGGATGGGTGCTGCCGTGCTTGTGCAGCAGCCCCGCGATGGACGCGGTGGGGACGAGGTTGCCCGGCGGGTCGTCGGGGGTCTCCCACCACGGGGCGCGGGGCGTGTCGCGGACGGACGGCAGCACGAACGGCACGCCGCCGTCCGGCGCGCTGACCCCGGCCAGGTAGTCGCACGCGGCGGCCACCATGGGCGAGTCGAACGCGTCCAGCTCGTCCAGGATCCAGAACGCCACCTCGACCGGCTCCGGCTGGCTGCCCGCGCCGCGCAGGTCGGGCTCCAGCGCGTTGCCGAAGCCGCCGTCGGCGTTCTGGTAGCAGCGCAGCACGTCGAGCACCCGTTCACGGGGCCCGTCCCGGAACAGCGCCGCGAACCGAAACCTCTCGATCAGGCGGCCGTGGAGCTGCAGATATCTTTCCGCGCGGTCGATCACGTCCATGGCGGCGAAGCTACTCCTCCTGTGGGCCGTTCTTCTTGTCGAAATCGGACAAGCTCACGGAGCGGCCAGGGCCTCCGTCGGTGACATCCGGGCGGCCCGTACGGCCGGGTAGAAGCCCGCGGTGCCGCCGATGACCAGCGTGGCGAGGACCCCGCCGAGCATGGCCCAGACCGGCACGATCGCGGGCCAGCTCTGCAGGCTCGCGTACGCCGCCGTGACGCCGATGCCGAGCAGCACCCCGCCCACGCCGCCGATGGCCGACAGCAGCAGCGACTCGGCGAGGAACTGCACCCGGATCTGCCCGCGCGTGGCCCCGAGGGAGCGGCGCAGGCCGATCTCGGCCCGCCGCTCCAGCACCGAGATGACCATCGTGTTGGCCACGCCCACGCCGCCGACCAGCAGGGCGACGCCGCCGAGGCCCAGCAGGAGCGCGTTCAGCGTGGCGTCGGTGGCCTGCTTGGCGGCCAGCACGTCGGACGGCCTCGACACCTCGACCTCGTTGGGCGCCTCCGGATTCGCGGTGGCGGCCAGCACGTCGCGGACGGCGGCGACGTACTGCTCCTGGGCCCTGGTGTGGATCGTGGTCGCGTACCCGTCGAAGCCCAGCCGCTCCTGCGCGACCGGCCAGCCGACCAGCGCGGCCGTGTCGAGCTCGGGGGCCAGGGGCGCGGGCGCGAGCACGCCCACGACGGTGAACCACTGCCCGCCCAGCCACACCCGCTGGTCGGGGCCGGCCTGGACGACGCCGAGCCGGTCGGCCGCCTTGGCGCCGAGCACGGTGGCCGGGTAGCGGTGGGTGGCCTCGTTCAGCCAGGCCCCGCTGACGACGGTGGCGCCGACGTCCTCGACGAGGTCGAGCCGGGCGGCGGTGACGGAGACGCTGCTGGTCTGGGCCTCGGGGATGTGGTCGTTGCGGTAGACCCTGGCCGGCGTCGTGCCGGTGGCGGTGACCGCGGTGACGGGGCCGATCTGGCCGATCATGCCCTCCGCCTCGGCGGGCAGGTGGGACGCCTCGCCGAACAGGGTCTGGCCGGGCGAGACGGTGAGCAGGTTCGTGCCGAGCGCTTCGAGCTGCCGGTTGAGGTCCTCCTGGCTGGAGGCGGAGATGCCGACGACGCCGAGCATGGCCGCGATGCCGATGGCGATGCCGAGCGCCGACAGGAACACCCGCAGCGGCCTGGCCCGCAGGCCCGCCCCGCCGACCCTGACCACGTCGCGCGGCCGCATCCGGGCCGTCACCAGAGCGGTCATGTCCGGACCCCGTCCACGACCCGGCCGTCCAGCATCTCGACCTGCCGGGGCAGCGAGGAGGCGATGTCGCGGTCGTGGGTGATGACGACCACGGTGGTTCCGCCCGCGTTCAGCTCGCGCAGCAGCTCCATCACGCCCGCTCCCGAGCGGGAGTCGAGATTGCCGGTGGGCTCGTCGGCCAGCAACAGCCGCGGCTCGCCGACCACGGCGCGCGCGATGGCCACGCGCTGGCGCTCTCCGCCGGACAGCTCGTGCGGGCGGTGGCCGAGCCGGTGCCCGAGGCCGACGCGTTCGAGCGCGTCGTACGCGCGCAGCCGCCGCTCCCGCAGGGACGGGCCCGCGTACAGGAGGCCGTCGGCCACGTTGTCCAGCGCGCTGACCCCGGCGGCCAGGTGGAACTGCTGGAAGACGAAGCCGATGACGTTCGCGCGCAGCGCGGAGAGCTGCTTGTCGCTGAGTGAGCCCACGTCGTGCCCGGCGATGCGGACCAGGCCGCCGGACGGGCGGTCCAGGGTGCCGATCATGTTGAGCATGGTCGACTTGCCGGAGCCGGAGGGGCCGGCGATGCCGACGAGCTGGCCGGGCTCGATGCCCAGGGAGACTCCGCGGAGCGCGGCCACGTCGCCGTAGTCCTTGCTCACGTCGTGCAGTTCGACGATCACTTGGGCACCGCCACGGTCGTGCCCTCCTGGACGCCGGTGACCTCGACCCGGCCGTCGGCGAACATACCGGTCTCTACCGCGGCGTAGCGGGTGGCCGGGCCCTCGACGACCTGTACGCCGTAGCCGCCCTCGGCCAGGGCGAACAGCGCGCCGACGGGCACGGCCAGGACGTCCTTCCGCTGGTCGGAGACGATCGTGACGTCCACGGGGGCGGCGTCGTACGACTTCTTCAGCCCGCTCACCGACACCTCGACCTCCACGGTGGTGGTGGTGTCGTTGCCGGTGCCGGTCTCGGTGGCGACCTTGCCCACCCTGGTGATCCCGCCGTTGACTTCGGTGCCGTCCGGCAGTTCTACGGTGGCCTTCATGCCCTTCCTGACCAGGTGCTCGTCGGCCACGTCGAGGTTGACGAGCACCTGGCGGGTGGTGCCGGTGGCGGTCAGCACGGGGCCGTTGGCGCTGTCGCCGAGCGCCTTCTTCAGGTCGGCGACCCGGAGGGGGCCGTCGGCGACCACGACGTCGCCCGGCTGAACCTCGCCGGTGACGTCGAGCCCGAGGTCGTCCTGCCACTCCTCCACCGCCTCCCCGGTGGCCCAGGTGAACTCGCGGTCCACGTCGAAGCCGGTGTAGCCGAGCTTCTTGAGATTGCGTTCGAGCAGTTCCACGTCCTTGCCCTCGACGCCGTTCTCCAGGGTGCGGTAGAGGGGCATGGTCCCGTACAGGAGCGGGCGACGGTCGGCGTCGACGCTGTAGACGCCGTGGCCCCGGGTGATCGTGGTGCCCTCGCCGGGGAGCCAGGTGATCGTGCCCTGGGACTTGCCGGTGACGGTCAGGGTGTCGCCGTAGCCGAGGGTGCCGTCCACGGTCCTGGTCTCGGTGAGGGTCGTGCGGGTGACCTTGGCGGTGGCCGGTGGCGTACGGGTGGCGGCGGCCGTACCGGTGCCATCGCCGCCGAAGCCCGCGGCGGCGGCCGCGACGGCGGCGGCGAGCAGCGCGGCGCCGCCCGTCCAGGCCAGTGCCCGCAGAGGGCGGCGACGGCGGGGCGGTAAGGCGCGTGTGGCCGGCGAGGGCTCCTTGACCTGCGTCACTTCCGCTCCCCCATCTTCGGGAACTTCTTGCCGCAGACCTCGAAGGCCTTCTTGAACGTGGGGTCGTTCCGGTCCAGCTTCAGCGCGGTGTCGCTGCCGAAGGTGCCGTCGGGGTTGGGGTCGGGCCAGTCCACGCCGTTCTCGCGCATGCATCTGGCCAGCTCGCGGAGCTTGTCGACCTGCTCCGGGTCGAGGTTCTTGCGGTCCTTGAACGGGGCGTAGGCCTGGCAGGCCTCGATGGCGTCCATGACCTTCGTCTTGTCGGCGTTCTCGCCGATGGCCCGCAGGCCGCCGCCCCCGTCGGGGTCGGGGTCCTCCATGGGGATCCCGTGGTCGCGCATGCACTGCGCGAACTTCCTGCCCTGCTCCTGCGGGTCCGCCGTGCCGGTCGGGCTCGCGCTCGCGGACGGCTTCGCGGAGGAGCCCACGGCCACGGAGGCGACGCCGGTGCCGCCCTGCTGGCCGCCGCAGCCGGCGGCGAACGCGGCCAGCAGCGCGGTCGCGATGAGTGTCCTGGTCATGCCTGCGAATGTGCCGGGCGCCGTTCAAAGCAGGCTGGGAGCCGCCTCGGAGCCAGGTAGGAGGACGCGGAACGTCGCGCCCGCGCCGGGCGCGGTGTCGACCTCGACGCTGCCGCCGTGGGCGCGGACGATGGCGGAGACGATGGCCAGGCCGAGCCCGGCGCCGCCGTCGGCCCTGGATCTGCCCTGGCCGACACGGTAGAGGCGGTCGAACAGGCGCGGCACGTGCTCGGGCGGCACGCCGGGCCCGGTGTCGGACACCTCCAGCACGGCCAGGCCGTCCGATCTGCCCACCTTCACGGTGACGGACGCGTCGGGAGGCGTGTGCCCGAGGGCGTTGCCGACGAGGTTGGCCGCCACCTGGCGCAGGCGGGCGTCGTCGCCCATGATCGTCACGGGTGCGAGCGGGCCGTCCAGCCCGGTGAGCCTGACCTGCCGGTCCGGCACGCGCACGCGGGCATCGCGGATCGTGTCGGCGGCCACCTCCAGCAGGTCCACGGGCCGCCGCTCGATCGGGCGCTCCTCATCGAGCTGGGCCAGCGTGAGCAGGTCGTTGACCAGCACGCCCATCCTGGCGGCCTCGTCCTCGATCCTGTGCATCGCCTCTCCGGCGTCGCCGCCCCTGCGGTGCAGCTCGGCGAAGCCGCGCACGGAGGTGAGCGGGGTGCGCAGCTCGTGGGAGGCGTCGGCGAGGAAGCGGCGCATGCGAGCCTCGGAGTCGGTCCTGGCGGCGATCTCGGACTGGAGGCGGTCGAGCATGACGTTCATGGCGCGGGCCAGGCGGCCCGGCTCGGTGTGCGGGTCGTGGGCGGGCACCCGGCGGTCGAAGTCCCCGCGGGCGATGTGGCCGGCCGTGGCCTCCATCCTGGTCAGCGGGCGCAGGCCGAGGCGTACGAGCGCGTCGGCGGCCAGGCCGAGCAGGAGCAGCACGAACGCGCCGACCGCGACGAAGATGGCCAGGGCGGAGGTCTGGGTCTGCTCGACCTCGGCGAGCGACTGGGCGAACACCAGGGTGTTGCCGTTGGCCGCCTTCGTGGCGCGGACGCGCCACGAAGGCCCCGAGGTGCCCGGCGCGGTGTAGGTCTCGCCGATCCTGCCCCGGTCGATCACGGGGCCGGGCTGGTCGGTGGTGCCGCCGAACCTGTACTGCAGCGTGCCGTCGGAGCCGTACACCATGATCTGCTGGATGGCGGCGACCCGCTTGGTGAGCACGTCGGAGACGATGTCGTTCATCGGGGACGCGGCGAGCGTCCGTATCGGCGCGAGCAACTGGCCGTCCTTGACCGCGGCCACCCTGTCGAGCTGTTCGAGCTGCTTGTCCACCCGGCTCAGCAGGTTGCCGCGCAGCAGCGCGACGCCCGCCACGGTGGAGAGCACCAGCCCGAGCGTGGCGACCCCGAGCACGGCGATGACCAGGCGGGTGCGCAGGGTCCAGGCGGCGGGCCTCACCGCGGCGTCCTCAGCGTGTAGCCGACGCCGCGCACGGTGTGGATGAGCTGCGGCTCCCATTTGTCGATCTTCTTGCGCAGGTAGTAGACGTACGACTCGACGATGCTGGAGTCGCCGTCGAAGTCGTAGTGCCAGACGCTGTCGAGGATCTGTGCCTTGCTCACCACCCTGCCGGCGTTGGTGAGGAGATATTCGAGGAGGTTGAACTCCGTGGGCGACAGGTCCACCGGCACGCCGGCCCGGGAGACCTGGTGGGCCGCGGGGTCCAGCTCCAGGTCGGCGTAGCGGAGCACGTCGTCGCGGGGAGCCGAGCGGCTGCGGCGCAGGATGGCGCGGATGCGCAGCACCACCTCCTCCAGGCTGAACGGCTTGGCCACGTAGTCGTCGGCGCCCAGTGTGAGGCCCCGGACGCGGTCCTCGACGCGGTCGCGGGCGGTCAGGAACAGCACGGGGACGCGCTCACCCAGCCGCCTGGCCACCTCGAACCCGTCGAAGTCCGCCAGCATCACGTCGAGCACCACGATGTCGGGGTCGAACTCCCTGGCGGCCGTCACCGCCTCCGCACCCGTCTCCGCGGTCCTGACCTCGAACGACACCAGCCGCAACGTCTGGGAGAGCAGGGCGCGGATGTTCGGCTCGTCGTCCACGACGAGCACCCTGGCCGGTCGGTCCATGAGTAAAGGTCTACCCGAGCCACTTCAAAGCGGGCTCAAAGCGCTCGCGACGCCGCCGAGTTAATTCCGTTGCCGGATGACGGGAGGCTGCCTACTGTGACCGGCATGACATGCATGTTCGCCTGCCCCGTTTTCATTCGCATCCGCCGCGGCCGGGCTCTGGCCCGCTAGCGGACGCGAGCATCTGAGGCTGTAGCGTCCGCAGGCGTGCCCAGGGCCCTTCGAGACCTGTCAATCTCGAGGACCCGGAAGGGCAAGTGCTGTGGCGCAGAATTTCGCGCACGGAAACTATTCGCATACTCAGCGTAAAGCCAGGAACGGCGGCGGCGGTCGCACGCCCAGAGACCGGGCGAGGCGTACGCTCTCGCAGAATTTCCTGGCCGACAGGCATGCCGTCGATCTGATGGTGAAGGCCGCCGCTCCCGAAGGGCTCGTGCTGGAGCCCGGCGCCGGGGAGGGCGTGCTCACCCTGGCCCTCGCCGAGGCGGGCGCGCAGGTCGTCGCCTACGAGATCGACCCGCTGCTCGCCGGGCGGCTGGCCGCCCGTACGCGCAGCGATCCCAGGATCGACGTGGTCAGGGGCGACTTCACGGCCGCGCGGGCGCCGCGCGAGCCTTTCGCGGTCGTGGGCAACATCCCGTACTCGATCACGTCGAAGATCGTGGACTGGTGCCTGCGGGCGCCGGCCCTGACCTCGGCGACGCTGCTCACCCAGCGGGAGTACGCCCGCAAGCGGTCGGGCGACTACGGCCGCTGGAGCCTGGTCACGGTGGAGTCGTGGCCGTGGTTCCACTGGCGGCTCGGCGACACGATCGGCAGGGAGAGCTTCCGCCCCGTCCCGTCCGTCGACTCGGCGATCCTGCGCATCCGGCGCAGGCCCGAGCCCCTCCTGCCCGGTGAGGGGCTCGGAGAGCCCCGAACCGCGGAGCGAAGCGGAGCCATAAGCGCGCGCCGCTCCTATCAGGAGCTGGTCGGGCTGGGGTTCGGCGGCGTCGGCGGGTCGGTGCGCGCCTCGCTGAAGACCCGTTACGAGGGGGTGGACGCCGCGCTGCAGGCGGCGGGCGTGGCCCGCGACACCGTCGTGGCCCACGTCCACCCCGACCAGTGGATCATCCTGTGGGAGGTCCTATGCGGGTGAGCTGACCTTGGCCTGCTGCGACGGGCCGACGACGGGAGCCGGTCCTGGGGCCGTGGCCGCGACGCGGCGGCCCCAGGGCATGGCCAGCGCCAGGATGGGCAGCAGCACGATCGACGCCCGCGACCAGTCCTGGTGCAGGTACCACCAGCTGTTGACGTCGAACTGCGTCATGTAGAGATAGCCGTATCCGGACCAGATCGACACGCCCACGATGGCCGGCCAGGCGAACCTGGTGGGCCTGGCGACCAGGAACGGCATGAACCACATCAGGTACTGGGCCCCGAGCCGGGGCGTCACGACCATGAACACGAGCAGGACGGCCGTGGTCATGTCGACCGGGTCGGCGCGCCGCCAGTAGAGGACGGCCGCGACGACGCACAGGTAGATCAGGTTCGTGCCGAACGAGGCCAGGTCGGGCCGCAGCGCCCAGTCGCCGCCCGTGTACCAGGGGGTCCAGCCCCACTCGCCGACGATGGGCCGGATGTCGCGGATGGTGTTGATCACGGCGGGGATCTGGTTGAGGGACGTGCCCGCGAAGACCGGCAGCGTGACCAGGAAGAACAGCGGCACGATCCCGGTGGTGAACAGCGCGGCGACCCGGGAGCGCAGGTTGGGCAGGAGCAGCAGCATGCCGGGGATCAGCCAGATCGGCCAGCTCTTGGCGCACAGCGCCAGGCCCATCAGCAGCCCGGCCAGCGCGCCCCGCTTGAGGTCGGCCCTGTCCTCGGGGCCGGGCAGCAGGGCGCGGTGCAGCATGCCGTTCCGGCCGATCACGCGCGGGATCGAGGAGCGCACGCCGTACGCGGCCACGCCGGCGCGTACCCGGGCGACCACGTCCGTCGCGATGCCGGGACGCTCCATCGCGCCGGGGCCGCGGGCGACCACGAACGCCGCCACACCGAACACGAGCGCCACCGGCTCGACCTGGCCATGGATGGCGGCGATCATCAGGGCGAGGGGGTTGAGCGCGTACTGGAGCGCCCGCAGCGACGCCTTGGGGCCGCCGGCCAGCTTGGCCACCAGTGGGATGAGCGCGATGTCGGCGACCACGGTGACCAGGCGACCGGCGTACTCCCACGGGATGCCGAGCCACAGCAGGATCCCGTACACGTACGGGATGGTCGGCAGGAAGTGCCAGCCGCCCTCGCTGGCCAGCACCGGGTCCTGGCCGCGCAGCACGGCCTCGCCCGCGGGCTTGAAGCTCTCCATGAAGTCGACGGGTTGCCACGAATCGATGGCCGACGTGTACATGATCAGCAGGCGCACGGCCACGCCGACGACGATGGCGACCACGAGCGGTGGACGCCAATCCCGCCATTGGGCGACTAGAGCGAGCACGACACCGGCGACGAGGACTATCCCCGTGAGAACTGCGTAATCCATGGCGGCCTCTAGCCTGCCGTAACACCGGCAGTGGTTTCCACCAGGGCTTCCAATTCTTATCCCCGACATGCCGATACGTATGGCGATAGAGCATCACTGTCTGTGTTGAACTTTTTCCATGGGGGGATCGCAGGTCAACCAGGCACTGGTCAGGCTCTATTTCGAGGTGCGGGACGGGGTCCGTGACCCGGTTGCCGCCTGGGCGAAACTCACAGCGAATTCTCAGCAATATCGGCCGTTCCGGGGAGAGCGGCGGGTGCCGCTCGACGACGCCACGGCGGCCGAGCTGACGGCGGCGGCGATGGTGCACACCGCCGAGTGCCACGGGGCCGACCGGGTGGCGGCGCTGTCCAGCTCGCCGCTGGCGGGGCTGGTCGGCGACCTCGGCGGCGCGGTGCTGACCGAGCACCCGTGCGCGCCGGAGCAGGTGCTGGGGCCGCGGTTCGCGGGCCCGGCGGCCGACGACTGGGCGCAGGCGGCGTACGTGCTGCTGTGGGGGGAGAACAACCGGCTGGTACGCACGCCGGACACCCCCTGGGTGATCGCCGGACGCTACAAGGGCCAGAAGGTGGTGGCGATCGGCACGCATCCGACGCGGTTGTCCGACGAGACGCTGGTCGTGCGCCCCGGCACGGACGGGGCACTCGCGATGGCCATGGGTCATGTGCTGCTCAAGGAGTTCTTCCTGGACAGGACGCCGTTCACCGAGCACGCCATGGAGCGCACGGACCTGCCGTCGCTGGTGCGGCTGCGGGCGCGCGAGAACGCCTACGTGCCTGGCGGGCTGCTGGGGCGCGCATGCGACCGGCTGAGCGTGTACGGCGGCGAGGCGGTGGAGGTGCTGCTGCCGCGTTTCGACGACGGGCCGGGCGTGTTGCGCCGGGGCGTGCCGGTGCTGCGGGACGGCGACGAGCTGGTGACGACGGTGTTCGACCTGCTGCTGGCCGTTTACGGGGTGAGCCGGCCCGGGTTGCCCGGCGTGTGGCCGTCCGGGTACGCGGACCCGGACGAGCCGTACACGCCTGCCTGGCAGGAGGCGTGCACGGGCGTGGCGGCGTCGCGGACGTTGAAGACCGCGCGGGAGCTGGGCGTGACGGCGGAGAAGACCGGCGGGCGCTGCCTGCTCGTGCCGGGACGGCTCGAGACGCCGCACGCCGACACCGCCTACCGGGCGATGCTGGCGCTGCTGGTGCTGACCGGATGCGGCAGCGGGTGGGCGCAGGCGAGCGGGGCCGGGATCCCGCTGGTGCCGTACCTGTGCCTGCACGCCTGCGGCGAGGACCGCGCGGACGTGGGCGCGCTGAGCTGGGCGCTGGCGGAGGGGCTGTTCGCGCGCCGGACGGCGCGGTCGGTGCTGCTGGAGGCGGTGCGCGACGGCTGGCCGATGGCGCCGCCGCCGCGCGTGCTGGCCCTGCCGCGGCCGATCTACCCGCTGCCGCCCGACGTGGACCTGATCATCGGGCCGGACGACCACTGCGACCTGTCGCCGCCCGACGCCGGGCTGGTCGCGGTGGCGGTCGCGCGCCTGGCCGGGCGGGCCGCCCCGGTGCAGGAGGGCGGCCCGCCCGGCGGCGGGCGGATGCGGCTGCTGGTGGACCACGCCTGGATGCACGAGTACGGCGAGGCGCTGCCCACCTACCGGCCGCCCGGCCTCGGCATCCCGCTCAAGCCCACGCAGCTCGTCAGGTGAGACCGTTCAGGTACGCCCGGTGGCTCCGGGAGAACTCGAAGCCGTTGTACCTGTCCCAGTTGATCGACCAGGTCATGAGGCCGCGCAGGTTCGGGTAGACGCCGCGCGGCCGGTAGGTGCCGCAGTTGCTGCCCCTGGCGAGGCAGTCGAACGCCTTCTGCACCTCCGCCACCGTGGTGAACCCGTTGCCCGCGTTCGGCGAGGCGGGCAGCCCGATGGCCACCTGGTCCTGACGCAGCGGCGGGAACACGTTGCCCGCGTTGCCCATGATCGGGAAGCCGGCCAGCAGCATGTCCGTCATGGCCACGTGGAAGTCGTGCCCGCCCATCGTGTGGTACTGGCCGTCGATGCCCATGATCGGGCCCGAGTTGTAGTCCTGCACGTGGAGCAGGGTCAGGTCGTTCCTCATGGCGTGGATGACGGGCAGGTACGAGGCGCTCCTGCTGTCGGCCGTGCCGTTCGGTCCCGGGCCGTAGAACTGGTGGCCGAGCTGGACGAAGAACGTCTCCGGCGCCATGGTCAGCACGAATCCGGTCCCGTACCGGCTCTTGAGCGACTTCAGCGCCGAGATCAGGTTGACGACGACCGGGGTGGTCGGGTTCGCGAGGTTCGTGTCGCCGGGGTTGAGATAGAGCGAGTGGCCCTCGAAGTCGATGTCCAGGCCGTCCAGGCCGTACCTGTCGATGATCGCGGACACCGACTCCACGAACTTGTCGCGGGCCGCCGCGGTCGTGAGCTGGACCTGGCCGTTCTGGCCGCCGATCGAGATCAGCACCTTCTTGCCCTGCGCCTGCCTGGCCCTGATGGCGGCGACGAACTCGGCCTCGGACTCGACGTTGGGGCACTCGGCCGCCGGGCACTGGCGGAACCTGATGTCGCCCGAGGTGACCGAGGTGGGCTCGCCGAAGGCGAGGTTGATGATGTCCCACTCGTTCGGCACCTCACTCATCCGGATATATCCGGATCCGTTGGCGAATGAGGCGTGCAGGTAGCCCACCATCACCCGCTTCGGCAGCCCGCCGCCGCCCCCGCCGCCGCCCCCGCCACCGCTCGTCGTGGTGCCGCTCGCCTCGGAGGTGTAGGCCGAGCAGTTGCCCGCGGCGTCGCAGGCGCGGACCTTGAAGCGGTACGTGGTGGCCGCGGCGAGCCCGGTGGCCTGGTGGCTCGTCCCGGTGACGGCGACCGGCGCACCCCCGTCGCGGGAGACCTCGTAGCGGGCCACCCCGACGTTGTCCGTGGCCGCCGCCCAGCTCGCGGTGAGGCTGGAGCTCGTGGCGCCGCCGACGGACACGTTGCCGGGGACCGTCGGCGCCTGGGTGTCCGGGGTGCCGCCGGGGCCGTCGAGCACCACGTCGTCGGCCAGATAGGCGCCCTGGCCGTACCAGCCGTTGACGTACACCGTCACGGACGTGGTCGAGGCGCCGGTGGTGAAGGAGGTCTTGAGCTGGCTCCACGCCGCGCCCGGCGCGCCCCACGTCTGCGGGTCGGTGCCGCCGGTGCCGGTGGCGCCGAGGAAGACGTAGTTGCCCTGGACCCAGGCCGAGAGCTGGTAGGCGGTGTTCGGCCTGACGGAGACGGTCTGCTGGCAGCGGGCGTAGTCGCTGCCCTGCGGGGTGGCCTGGAGCGCGCGGGCGCCGCCGTGCACGGGCGACGACACGGCCTGCGCGCCGGACGTGGTGCCGCACGTCCAGCCGCTCAGGCCGGCCTCGAAGCCGGGGTTGGCCAGGACGTTGGCGGCGGCGGCCGGCGTCGCGTGCAGCGCGACGAGCGCCAGGGCGAGCGCGACCGATCCTCGGAGATTCATGCGCTACCTCCACACGCGGCCCGCCCCGGCGTGGGGGGCGGGCCGCTCGGCGGGTCAGAATCCGGCGGTGATGCGAGTGAACTCCCAGTTGGACTGCGAGATGCCGCTGCAGTTGGAGACCACGCCGCCGCCCGGGCAGGGGCGGTCACGGTTGACGGCCCAGTAGGCGAGCCTGGTCAGGCCGTGCGACTTGGCCCAGTCACGGATCTGGGTCCACGTGGACGGGGAGGTCAGCTCCTGCTGGTCGGACAGGCCGTTCATACCCGAGATGCCCATGTGCGCGTACGCCTGGACGTCGCTCCACCCGAACGCGCTCTTCAACGCGTTCTTCAGACCCTCGGAGGCGTTGACCGTGTCCTGGTAGATGTTGGTGCCGCCGAAGTCGAACGGCATGATCGTGTAGTTGTCGATCGGCACGCCGAGCGCCTTGGCCTGGTTGATGAGCCGCACGCCGGGCGCGGTGGGGCCGGTCTTGGAGGTGCCGAAGGTGACGACGACCTTGACGTTCGGGTTGTTCTGCTTGACGATCTTGAGGCCGTTCAGGATGCGGTCCTGGACGGTGTAGTTCTCGAACTCGTCGGTGTTCTCGATGTCGAAGTCCACGACGGCGGGGCCGACGGCGTTGATGACCTGCTGCACCGCGTTGGCGAACGCCTGCGGCGTCGAGCAGTTGGGGCCGAGCTTGTTGCCCTGCCAGCCGCCGAAGGAGACCTGGACGCTGCCGCCCTTCGACTTGATCGTGTTGATGGCCTGCTGGTCGGCGCCGCCGGTCAGCGGCCGGTTGCCGTCCCACGCCGGGCTGCAGCCGCCGCCGGACAGGATGAACGCCATTGTGAACGACTTGACGCCGGTCGCGTCCATCACGGTGCCGGGGTTCGGCGGGTCGCCCCAGCCCATGTAGAGGTAGGGGGCGCCGGCCATCTTGGTCCCGCCCCCGCCAGTGCAGCCGCTGGTGGTGGCGGTCGCGTCACGGCCGGCGGACTCGCCCGCCGAGTTGTACGCCTTCACCGTGTAGGTGTGCGTGGTGCACGTGCCGAGCCCCGAGACGGTCGCGCTGGTGCCGGTGACCTGGGCCCGCTGCGTCGAGCCCTCGTATACGCGGTAGCCGGTCACGGTGCCGGACGAGGCGCCCCAGCTCAGCGAGATGCTGGAGTTCGTCACGGACGTGCTGACCGAGCCAGGCTGCCCGGGCGCGCCGGGGTTGCCGCCGCCCGAGCCGGCCTTCCAGAGGGCCGGCACGTTGGGCGGCTCCCAGCCGGGCTGCGAGGTGTGGGCCTGGATGCACACGTAGTCGACGCCGTTGTAGGTGACGACCGCGCCGATGGCGTACGAGGTCCACGGGGCCCAGGCGGCGGCCATCTGCTGCACGGCCCCGTACGCGGCGGGCGCGGCGGTCGTGAATCCGGCGCCGGTCAGCGCGAGGGCGATCCCGGCGAGTAATGCGATGAGTTTGCTGCGAAATTTCATGGCATTCCCTGGAGGTGGGGCTTGACGGTCTTGGAGAAGGACCAGTTGTTGCTCGCGTCCCAGTTGATGGACCAGGTCATCGCGCCCCTGATGTCCGGGTAGGCGCGCGGTGGCACGAAGGTCCCGCAGCTGGTGCGCTTGGCCAGGCAGTCGAGCGCCTGGTTGACGAGGGACGGCGACACCACGCCGCCGCCCGCCGCGCCCGGCCCGGCCGGCAGGCCCAGCGCCACCTGGTCGGGGCGCAGGCCGTTCTCGAGCTGGATGCAGGCGAGGGCGGTCATGAAGTTCACCGAGCCCTGCCCGTACGCCTGCGCCTGGTCGCAGCCGAGCATGGACCCGGAGTTGTAGTACTGCGTGTGGACGACCGTGAGGATGTCCTTGATGCTCAGGGCGAGCTTGAAGTACTCCGCCCCGGTCGACTGCATGTCGATGGTCTGCGGGGCCATCGTGATGATCAGCCCGGAGCCGGCCTTCGCGCGCAGCGCCCGCAGCGCCTGGGCCATGTAGGTGGCGTTGAGGCCGTTCTCCAGGTCGATGTCCACGCCGTCGAAGCCGTAGGACTGCATCAGCGCGTACACCGAGTCGGCGAACCTCGTCGCGGCGGCGGCGCCGGCGACCTGCACGCGCCCGGCCTCGCCGCCCACGGACAGGATGACCTTCTTGCCCCGCTGGTGCAGGGCCTGCACGTCGGCCCTGAACTGGGCGTCGGTGTAGCCGCCGACCGCCGAGGCCAGCCCGGGGTCGATCGCGAAGGCGACCTCGCCCGCGGTGGCGGTGGCCTCGCCGAACGCGATGGCGATCAGGTCGTACTCGTTGGGCACGGCCGACAGCTTGAGCTCGGCCGCGGCGTTGGCGAAGTTGTGCCAGTAGCCGGTCAGGAAGTGCCTGGGCAGCGTCCCGCCGCCCCCGGTGCAGCCGGTGGTGGTGGCGGTGACCGGGTCGCCGGCGTCCGACTCCCCGACGGAGTTGTACGCCTTGACGGTGTAGGTGTGGGTCTCGCACGAGCCGAGCCCGCCGATCGTGGCCGAGGTGCCCGTGACCGCGGCCTTGACAACGGCGCCCTCGTAGACGCGGTAGCCGGTCACCGTGCCCGAGGACGCCCCCCAGGAGAGGGAGATGGCGCTGCCGGTCGCGGTGGCCGAGGCGGCGCCCGGTTTGCCCGGGGCCCCGGCCGTCGAGCCGCCGCACGAGGCCCCGTTCAGCGTGCAGCCGGTGATGCCGGGGAAGTTGCCGGGGCTGCCGTTGAAGCCGAAGCTCGCGCTGGCCCCGGGCGCGAGGGGGGAGGCCCAGCTCGGGTTGGTGAACGTGTAGTGCTGCCCGCTGCGGGACATGACCGCGTCCCACGCGGAGGGGATCGAGTAGCCGGACGGGACGTCGAACTGGACGTTCCAGCCGTTCATGGCCGTGGTGGTGCCGTTGGTGACGGTGACCTTGCCCTCGAATCCGGAGCCCCAGTCGGAGACCTTGACGAAGGTCGCGGTGGCCCCGGCAGCGAGAGGGGCGGCCTGGGCCGGGAGGGCGTACAGGGTGAGTGCGAGGGTGGAGAGCGCCAGGAGGATCGCGCGAGGTCTCACGAGTTCTTCCTTCGGGGGTGGCGTGCCGTACGGCTTGCACCGGGGGGTGAGAGCGCAAGCCGTACGGCACAGGCAAGGAGGTGCTGACTCGGATCCGGTTACTTATAGGAAACTTTCCTAAGTATTTGGCGCGATCGTAGCCTTGACACCGGATGCTTACAAGACCCAAACAAGACTCCGCCGCACAAGACAGGAGATCTTGTGCGGCGGAGTGGTGGAGCGGCCTACGACTGCTGGGTGATCCTGACGTCGTCCACGCCGGCCTCCACCAGGGAGGCGCCCGAGGCGTCGGCGGCGTCGATGAGGATGCGGACGGTCTGGCCCGCGAACGCGTTCAGGCTGGCCGTCGCGGTGGTCCAGGCGCCGTTGCGGTTGGACGCGGCGCCCGCCTGGTTCAGGACCGTGGTGGTGGTGCTGCCGACCACGCGGACCCGGAAGTAGTCGGCGCTGGAGGCGTTGGAGCCGTGCGCCAGGTACCACGAGAACGACAGGTTCAGCGAGCCCGTGGACGGGAGCGTGATGGGCGGCGACTGGATCGAGGTGATGCCGCCGTCGATGTCGAAGTCACCGGCGGCCGAGCCTGCCAGGCGGCCTGTGACCAGGTCGTTCGTGCCGCTGACCGTGGTGCCGAGCTGCTTGGCGCCGCTGGAGGTGGTGGCCTCGGGGTCGCCGCGCTCCCACTGGCCGGTGGTGGCGGTGTCGGTGCTCGACGGGTTGGCCGTCCAGCCCGTGGCGGTCTCGAAGGTGTCGGAGTAGACGGTCAGCGGCGGGTTGCCGGTGCCGCAGTACTGGGCCTCCTTGCCGATGATCCGGTAGACGCAGTCGGAGTATTCGAGGAAGCGGAGCACGGCCTCCCTGTTGCGGGTGGTCTGCGGGACGATCTGCTCGTCCGGCGGGTAGAAGCCGGGATTCGAGCCGGTCGGGTACATCTCGAACGTGAAGCTGAAGATCTTGTAGGCGCCCCACATCCAGTCGTCGATGGTTCCGTCCGTGATGTAGAGGTCGCTGGCCTGCTCGGGTGTGTAGCCGTTGGTGGAGGCCATGTTCTGGCCGAGCGTGGCGTGCGCGTCCCGGTCGTCCTGGGTCAGGCCGGGAGCGGTGTCGTTGAAGGTGTAGCCGTAGGGCCACAGGACCAGCTCGCTGTAGGTGTGCCAGTCGAGGTTGGTCTTGATCTGCTGCACGCCGCCGACGACCCGGCTGCGCACCCAGTTGGCCGCCGCCCTGACCTCGGGGGCCGATTCGGCGCTCGCGCCCCGGTACGTCTCACTGGACGTCGAGCCCGACGAGCCGCCGCAGCAGCCCCATTGGTAGGCCCAGTTGCGGTTCAGGTCGGTGCCGACGGCCGACGAGCCGGAGTTCGGCTGCCGGTTCTTGCGCCAGGAGCGGTAGGAGCCGGTGGCGATGTCGTACTCGCCGCCGTCCGGGTTGAGGTCCGGCATGATCCAGATCTCTCTGGTGTTGACCAGGTTGGTGATCCTGGAGTCCGTGCCGTAGTTGTCGGCCAGCAGGTGCATGATGTACAGCGCCATCTCGACCGTCAGGTGCTCGCGGGCGTGCTGGTGGGCGGTGAAGAGCACCTCGGGCTCGTTCTCGTCCGTGCCCACGTTGTCGCTGATCTTGATCAGACGCAGCGCCCGGCCCTCGTACGAGGTGCCGAACGTGGACTGGCTGACGATGTTCGGATGGGCCGCCACCAGGGCGTTGATGTCCGCGCTCATCTCCGCGAAGTTGTGGTAGCCGGAGTCCGCCGGCGGGAAGTCAAGTGCCTCGACGCCGGACGGGGATGTCGGGCGCGGCGCCTCCGCCACCCGGTAGCCGAGCCGCCTGATGGCGGAGATCTCGGCTTCCGTCGCCGTGACCAGGACCGAGTCCTTGGCCACCTCCTCGATGGCCGCTCCGGTGGCCGCGACGGCGCTGCGCTGCCGCGCGTCCGCCGGGCCCTGCACGCGGTACTGCTTGTTGGCCGGGGGTTCCGCGGCGGCGCCCGCCCCTGTCATGCCGGTCAGGCTGATCAGGCTGAGGGCTGCCAGCAGGATGACTAATCGGTGTCGCACCTCGTCCTCCTCGGGCGCTCGGGATCGGATGTGTCCGGCGCCTGACCCGAGATTGAAGACGTTGCCTCACGGAGGAAAGGCCCAAAGTTACGGACATGCACCATCCCCCTGACAGGTCGATGCCAGGTGGATGCCAGCGGGCCCGGACACCGTTGGGGACATGAAGTACGCGATCGAAGCCGAAGGGCTCGTCAAGAGATACGGCGACAAGAGCGCGCTCGACGGCGTCGACCTGGCGGCGCGGGCCGGCTCGGTGCTCGGCGTCCTCGGCCCGAACGGCGCGGGCAAGACCACGGCGGTGCGCGTCCTGGCCACCCTGGCCGTCCCCGACGCGGGCCGCGCCCTGGTCGGCGGCCACGACGTCACCCGCCAGGCCGCGAAGGTCCGCGAGCTGATCGGCCTGACCGGCCAGTACGCCTCGGTGGACGAGAAGCTGACCGGCACCCAGAACCTGCTGCTGGTGGGCCGCCTGCTCGGCCTGTCGCGGCCGTCGGCCAGGGCCAGGGCCAGGGAACTGCTGGCCCGCTTCGGCCTGGAGGAGGCGGCCGACCGCGCGGCGAGCGGCTACTCGGGCGGCATGCGCCGCCGCCTCGACCTGGCCGTCAGCCTGGTGAGCCGGCCGCGGATCCTGTTCCTCGACGAGCCGACCACCGGCCTGGACCCCCATGCCCGCGGCGAGCTGTGGGAGGTGGTCAGGGAGCTGGCCGCCGACGGCGTGACCGTGCTGCTGACCACGCAGTATCTGGAGGAGGCCGACCAGCTCGCCGACGACCTGCTGGTCATCGACCGGGGCCGGGTCGCGGCGTCCGGCACGCCCGCGGAGCTCAAGGCGCTGGCGGGCGGGCACCGCCTCGACGTGCGGCCGCTGCGCGCCGCCGACCTGGAGAAGGCCGAGACCATCCTCGGCGCGAAGGCCGCCGACGGCGTGGTCAGCGTCCCGGTGCACGACCTCTCGGTGCCGCCCGCCCTGCTGCGGGACCTGGACGACGCGGGCATCGTGCTCGCCGAGCACGCCCTGCGCCTGCCCTCCCTCGACGACGTCTTCCTCACCCTGACCGGAGACCACCGATGACCACCGCGCTCTCCCAGGGCCTCACGCTGGCCTGGCGCAGCCTGATCCCCCTGAAGAACCATCCCGGCCAGCTCTTCGGCCTGCTCTTCCAGCCCGTTTTCATGATCGTCATCTTCGTGTACCTGTTCGGCGGGGCGGCCGGCGGCGACCGGGCGGGCGCGGTGGCGTACATGCTGCCCGGCGTGCTCGTCCAGGTGGCGCTGATGTCGACGATCACCACCGGCATGAACCTGGCCACCGACATCGGCAACGGCGTGTTCGACCGGTTCAGGACCATGCCGATCGCCAGGTCCGCGCCGCTGGCGGGCCGCATCCTGGCGGACCTGCTCACGCTGCTGATCACCATCGTGATGTCGATGGTCGTCGGGTACGCCGTCGGCTTCCGCGTCACGACCGGCCCGCTGAGCGCGCTGGCCGGGCTCGGGCTGGTGCTGCTGCTGGCCATGGCGCTGAGCTGGGGATCGGCGTGGATCGGGCTGGTGGCCAAGTCCGTCACGTCGATGCAGGGGATGGCGACGGCCGTCCTGCTGCCGCTCACCTTCGGCAGCAGCGCCTTCGTCCCCGCCACCGACATGCCCGGCTGGCTGAGCTGGTGGATGGGCGTCAACCCCGTCTCCCACCTGGCCGGAGCCCTGCGCGGGCTGCTGACCGGCGGCCCGCACGCCTCCGACGTGTGGATCACGCTCGGCTGGACCGCCGCCCTGCTCGTCCTCTTCGCCCCTCTTGCCCTTCGTGCTTACAACAGGAGAGTCCGATGATCGAGACCACTGAGACCATGACCACCCGTGACGGCGCCGAGCTGGTGGCGACGCTGTGGCGGCCGGCCGAGAGCGGGCGCTTCCCCGTGCTGCTGTCGCGCACCCCGTACGGCCGGGGCGCGGCGGGCCCCGGGTACCACCTCGACGTGCCCCGCCTGGTGGCGGCCGGGTACGCGGTCGCCATCCAGGACGTCCGCGGCACCGGCGCCTCGCAGGGCGAGTTCCGGTTCGTCAGCGGCGAGGCGGCCGACGGCCACGACGCGGTCCGGTGGGCGGCGACCGCGTCGTGGTCCGACGGAAATGTCGGGATGTATGGAGACTCGTACCTGGCGATCACCCAGCTCCTCGCGGCCCAGGAGCGCCCCGAGGGCCTGAAGGCCATCGCGCCGCACGTCTCCCCGGCAGGCCTGTACGAGTGCGTCTACCAGCCGGGCGGCGTCCCCAACCTCAACATCATCCTCACCGTCAGCGCGATGGTGCTGGCCGTGGACGAGCTCGACCGCCGGATCGCGCTCGGCACGGCCACGGAGGAGGACAAGGGCAGGTACCTGGCGGCCATCGGCCTGCCGCACGGGCTCGACGAGCGCCTGAGGGAGCTGTCGGAGCGGCTGCCGCTGAGCGACCAGCCGCTGCTGGCGGACCTGGTGCCCTTCTACTCGGCGTGGATGGACACCCCCGACCCGCTCGACCCGCTCTGGCGGGACGGGATCGTCCGGCACGGCGACATCGAGGTGCCCGCCCTGGTCAGCACCGGCTGGTACGACTACTTCCGCGACGGCTCCATCGAGCACTACGAGCGGCTGGGCGGCGAGTCCCGGCTGATCGTGGGCCCGTGGACGCACTTCACGCACGAGCGGGACATCTGCGGGCGTGACTACGGGGACCAGGCGAGCCAGGAGGCGATCGACTGGACCGGGGTACACCTCGACTGGTTCGACCACTGGCTGCGCGGGGCGCCCCTGCGCGACGGGGCGAAGGTGAAGATCTTCGTGATGGGCGACGACGCGTGGCGCGAGGAGGACGACTGGCCCGTCCGGCGGTCCAGGTCCGTGCCGTACCACCTGGGCTTCGACGGCGGGCTCAGCGCGACGCCCGGGGAGGGCGGGACGGCGGAGTTCGTCAGCGACCCCGGCGACCCCGTGCCGACGCTCGGCGGCGCGATCATGACGTTCGACGCGTTCGGCCCGCTCGACCAGCGGCCGCTCGACGGGCGCGGCGATGTCCTGCGCCACCGGACCGCGCCGCTCACCGAGCGGGTGGAGGTGAGCGGCCCGGTCGAGCTGGTCGCGCGGGTCTCCTCGACCGCGGCGAGCGCCGACGTGACGGCCAAGCTGATCGACGTCCACCCCGACGGGCGCGCCGAACTGCTGACCGACGGCATCGCCAGGCTGACGGGCCTGGTGCCCGGCGAGGTGCGCGAGGTGCGGGTGCAGCTGGGCGCGATCTCGAACGCCTTCCTGCCCGGGCACCGGATCAGGATCGACGTGGCAGGCTCCAACTTCCCCCGATTCGGGCGGAACCTGGACAAGGGCACCACAACGCTGCACGGTCCCTCCTACGTCGTACTGCCGACCATCCCGTAGACCTCCTGCCGGGACATGGCCGCGCCCTTGGCGAAGCACTCGTCGTAGTGCTCGTCACCGAGCGCGGCCCTGGCCGTCCGCGCGCCCTCGGTGGTGTCGGGCGAGACGTCGTGCGGCTCGACCGCCGCCGACGCCCCGAACAGCACGGCCGCCCGCTCCTGGTCGCCCTCGACCTGCGCGGCCAGCGCGAACCCGGCCAGCACCTGCGACAGCAGCGGCCGGTCCGGGCTGGAGGTGCCGAGCACTTCGAGGGCCAGGCGGTGCTGTTCGAGACCGGCGTCCAGGTCGCCGCCGCGGGCCAGCGCCCGGCCGTACGCGGTCCTGAGCGCGGCGGCCAGCTGCACCATCGGCGGGGCCTCGGCGAGCACGGGGAACAGGCCGCGGTACATCTCCAGGCCCCGGTCCAGATCGCCCAGGTGGCAGGCGTGCGCGGCCTCGGCCAGGCCAAGCAGCAACCGCGTGTACGCCGTCGTCTCCCCGTCGATGCTCGCCCTGGCCCTGGCCAGGTCCTCGCGCGCGCCGTCCAGGTCGCCGGTCCGCAGCCGCAGCTCCGCCAGCCTGAGCAGCGTCGAGATCGCCTCGTCCGAGCCGACCCAGCGGCTGGTCAGCGACCAGGTCTCGGCGATCAGGTCGTCCGTCGGCGCGCCCCGGGCGGCCCGCACCTCGGCCAGGCCCAGCAGTGCCTCGGTCAGCCCCCACCGGTCCCCCAGCTGCCTGAACCCGGCCACCGACCGCTCCAGCCGCTCCTCGCTGCGCATCCGGCCGCCGACCATGAGGGCGGAGCTGGACAACCAGAGGTCGTCGCTGCCGATGTACTCCTCGATCAGCTCGGCGGCGCGGTCGTCGTCCCCCGCGGCGGCGGCCATGACGGCCCTGCTCAGCCGGATCATGGGATGCAGCGACCCCTCCTGCTCGGCCCGCTCGATGAGCCGGTTCATCAGCTCCGACAGCGCCAGCATGGCGGGCCGGTCGTTGACGATCGTGCCGAACTTGTCCACGCCGTACGCGAACATGCACGCCGTGTACGCCTCGGCCAGCCCTGCGGGCGGATCGTCGCCCACCAGCTCCAGCACCTGCGTGGCCCAGGTCGCGCTCTCCTTGCGGTAGCCGGTCATCCACCAGTACCAGTTCAGGGCCGCGCACAGCCGCAGCGCCGACCCGGCGTCCCGCTCGTCGATGACGTACCGCAGGGCCGCGGCGAAGTCGTCGCGCTCGGGTGACAGCCGCTCGATCCAGGCGATCTGCGCGGCCGTCCGCAGCTCGGGCACCGCGCGTTCGGCCAGATCCAGCAGGTACGCCGCGTGCCGCCGCCGGTACTCGCCGACCTCGCCCGCCTCCGCCAGCCGTTCGAGCGCGTAGGCGCGGATGGTCTCCAGCAGCGAGTAGCGGCCCTCGGCCGAGACCTGGACCAGCGACTTGTCGGCCAGCGCGCCCAGCACGTCCGCCGCTCCCCCGCAGACCGCCTCGACGGCCTCCAGCGTCGCGCCGCCCGCGAACACGCCCAGCCGCCTGGCCAGCACCCGCTCCTGCTCGCCCAGGAGCTCCCAGCTCCACTCCACGACCGCCCTGAGCGTCTGCTGGCGCGGCAGCGCGGTCCTGCTGCCGCCGGTGAGCAGCTTGAACCGGTCGTCGATGCGGTCGGCCAGCTGCCTCGGCGTCATGGTGCGCAGCCGGGCCGCGGCCAGCTCGATGGCCAGCGGCATGCCGTCCAGCCTGCGGCAGAGCGCCACCACGGAGGCCACGTTCCCGCCGTCGACGGCGAACCCCGGCCGCGCGGCCCCGGCCCGGTCGAGCAGCAGCCGGACCGACGGGTACGCCCCCGCCTGCTCGGCGCTCGCCCCGACGGGCGGCGGCTCCAGCGGCGGGACGGGAGCGAGGTGCTCGCCCGGCAGGTTGAGCGGCTCCCTGCTGGTGGCCAGCACCCTCAGGTCCTGGCACTCGGTGAGCAGCCGCTCGGCCAGCTCGGCGGCGGCGTCGACGAGGTGCTCGCAGTTGTCCAGGACGAGCAGCGCGGGGCGGCCCGCGAGGGCCTCGGCCACCTGCTCCACCGGCCCCGTCCCATCGGCGGGCAGGCGGTACGGCGGGCGGTCGTCGCGCAGGCCGAGCGCGTCGAGCACGGCTCCCGGGACGTCGGCCGGGTCGCTGACCGGGGCCAGCTCCACCATCCAGACCGCCTCGGCCGACCGGAGCGCCACCTCCGTGGCCAGCCTGGTCTTGCCCGCGCCGCCGGGGCCGACGAGCGTGACGATCCTGGCCCGGCCGAGGAGGGTGCCCAGCTGGCCCAGCTCGGCCTCGCGGCCGATGAAGCTGGTCCGCGGGGTCCGTACGTTGCCCCGCTGCCGGACCTGGGCCGCCGGGGCCGCGGGGCGTACCGGGACGTCTCCCGACAGGACGGCCAGATGGGCGGCGCGCAGCTCGGGCCCGGGATCGACGCCGAGCTCGTCGGCGAGCGTGCGGCGGGTGCGCTCGAACAGCTCCAGCGCCTCCGCCTGCCGGCCCTCCGCGGCCAGCGCCCGCATGGCCAGCGCGCCCAGCCGCTCACGCAGCGGGTGCGCGGCGACCTCGGACGTCAGATCGACCGGCGCGCCCGCCGCCAGCCCGGCCTCGGCGCGGGCCTCGACGGCGGAGAGCCGGTCCTGCTCCAGGGCGGCGGCCGCGTTCGCCAGGAGCGGCACGGAGGTCAGATCGGCCAGCGCCGGCCCCCGCCAGAGCTCCAGGCCCTCCCCTTTTCCGGCCCCTTTCGCGGCCGTCCGCCTGAACCGCAGGGCGTCCACGTCGTCGGGCTCCACGGCCAGCGCGTAGCCGCCCGGCCTGCTCTCCACCACCTCGTACGGGCGAAGCGCCACCCGCAGCCGCCTGACCAGCGTCTGGAGGGCGTTGGCCGCGTTGGCGGGCGGGTCGTCCGGCCAGAGGGCGTCGATCAGCCGCTCGGCCGTGACGGTACGGCCGGCTTCGAGCGCCAGCACGGCCAGGAGCGCCCTCAGCCGGAACCCGCCGACCGCGATCGGTCCCCCGTCGCCCTCGACCTCCAGCGGCCCGAGAATGCAAATCCGCACATGTCACATCCTGCCCTGCCCCTTCTCCCCTCGCGGCCCGCACCCACCACCGCCCCCGCGCCGCTTCTTCGGCAGCGCAGGGGCTGCGGCGACCGCGCGGGCTGCGGTGATGGCGGATGCCCATGAGGCGCCGCACCTCGGCCGCGCACCCTCCCAGCGTCCGGAGGAGGGATGGGTCGATGGGGTGGAAAGGGGTAGCCAGGGTCCGGGAGGGCCCTGGCTGGATCGATAAGGGGGTCAGAAGTCGTCGGGGGTGCGGATGCGGTCGCGGACCCAGACCCCGGCGGGCTTGAGCCGGGAGGTGCCCGCGAAGGGGCCGTTCGGGCAGGTGCCCTCGGTGAAGACGGCGCCCGAGCGGAAGTCGTCCGAGTAGTTCCAGTTCACCCAGCTGATCTTCTTCTGCGCCAGCAGATCGAGGTACTGCTGCGACCGCGTGAAGTTGTTCGACCCATCACCGGAAGCAGTCTGGGTGCCGAACTCGGTGACGAAGATCGGGATGCGATCGGCGGCCCTGGAGAGGGTGTTGAGGTATTCGCTGCCGTGCGAGGCCGCGTAGAAGTGGAACGTGTACATGATGTTGGTGGCGCTGACCGGGTTGCTGACGATCTCGGACTCGGTCGCCCCGTCGGAGACCCCCAGCGACGACCAGGCGCGGGTGCCCACCAGGATCGGGGTCTCCGGGTCGTACTGCCTGATCACGGGGATGAGCTGGTTGGCGTAGTTCCTGATGGTGGACCAGGAGACGCCGTTGGGCTCGTTGGCGATCTCGTAGAGCAGGTTGTTCTTGCCGTTGTGCCGCTGGGCGATCTCGGTGAAGAACGTCTTGGCCCGCGACAGGTTGTAGTTCGGGTCACCCGGATCGAGCATGTGCCAGTCGACGATCGCGTACATGCCGCGGGCGGTGGCCTGCTCGATCAGGTTGTGCACCCGGTCGGTGAACAGCCGGGGGTTGGTCTCGTAACCGTCTTCCTGGATGTACATGGAGATGCGCAGGACGTCGGCCTTCCAGTCGTTGGCAAGGGCGTCCAGGGAGGCGGTGTTGAGGCACTGGGAGTACCACTGCAGGCCGTGGCTGCTCATGCCGCGCAGCTGGATCTGCTTGCCGTTCTGGTTGCAGAGCCTGACCCCGCACACCTGCAGTTGCCCGTTGGCCTGGACGGGCGTGCCGGTGCTGGAGGGCGTGCCGAGGACCAGGCGGTCGAGGTTGGGGCCGCCGTTGGCGGTGGTGGCGGTGGCGCGGACGGTGTTGGTCCCGGCGTTGAGGGTGGTGGTGAGCGTGGACTCCTGCCAGGTGGTCCAGGCGCCGGTGCCGGGGAAGTCCCTGGTGGTGGCGGTGCCGTTCACGGCGATGGCCATCGGACGATTCGTGGTGGTGCCGTTGGCGTACCTCAGGGTGAGGGTGGCGGGGCCGGCGGTGGCGGCGTCGACGGCGAACTCGACGTACGAGCCGGTGGTGTTGTCGTAGTTGACGAACCCGGTGCCGCTGTAGCCGGCGTGGTTCGACTCGACCACACCCTGGGAGACGGTGGCGTTCTCGGCCTCGTACGTGGTCGCGGCCTGGGCCGGGGCGGCTTGCAAGGAGGCGGCGACGATCGCGGCGATGGCGGCGAGCCGCACGGATCGATGCATGGGGGTGAGCTCCTCACTCGTTCATTAGGAAACCTTACTAACGAGTATGGGGAGCGTAGATCGGACCTCCACCGGAGGACAAGACCCAAATTGACGACAACAGTCAAAGGGCGCGGTCCACGCGGCCACCCCTAGCCACGCGAACCGCGCCCATCTCGAACGGCGAACCCACGGACAGCAGCGCCGCCAGCCCCAGCGCATCAGCGAGCCCACCTGTATTCCATAGTAAACAAATAGGTATTACGGGTAAAGGTTTACAGGGTCCGCCTTTCGTGATGGATTCGGGCAATGAGCGTGCAGGGCACTTGCGATCCCCGCTTCTCGCAGGTCGCGGAGGAGTTCGAGGGCAACCTCGTCGGCCGCGGCGAGGTGGGTGCGTCGGTGTGCGTGATCGTCGGCGGCGAGGTGGTCGTCGACCTGTGGGGCGGCCAGGCCGCACCGGGCGTCCCGTGGCAGAGCGACACCATCGGGCACGTCTGGTCGTGCACCAAGGGCGCGACGGCGCTCTGCGCCCACATCCTCGCCTCGCGCGGCGAGCTCGACCTCGACGCCCCGGTCACCCGCTACTGGCCCGAGTACGGCGCCGGCGGCAAGGGCGCGACGCTCGTCCGGCACCTGCTCGCCCACCAGGCCGGCCTGCCCGCGCTGCGCGAGAAGCTGCCGTCCGGCGCGTTCTACGACTGGAAGCTGATGGCCGACAGGCTCGCGGGCGAGGAGCCGTTCTGGGAGCCGGGCACCAGGCACGGGTACCACGCGCTGACGTTCGGCTACCTGGTCGGGGAGGTCGTGCGGCGGGTGAGCGGGCGCTCGCTCGGGACGTTCTTCCGCGAGGAGGTCGCGGAGCCGCTGGGCCTGGAGTTCTGGCTGGGGCTCCCGGAGGAGTACGAGCACAGGGTCGCGCCGACGATCCCCGCCGACCCGCCCGGGACGCCGCCGTCCTTCTACGTCAAGGCGTTCACGGACCCGGCCTCGATCCCCGCGCTGCTGCTGGCGAACGAGGGCGGCTACATGGCGCCCGGCGAGTCGGACAGCCGGGCGGCGCACGCGGCCGAGTTCGGGGCCGTCGGGGCGATCACGAACGCCCGTGGCCTGGCGGGGATGTACCGGCCGCTGTCGCTGGGCGGCGGCGAGCTGGTCACCGGGGAGCACCTGGTCCACATGTCGATCATCGCCTCGGCGGGCACCGACGCGGTGCTGGCGGTGCCGTCGCGGTTCTCGCTCGGCTTCGTGAAGGCGGCGGACAACCGGCACCTGCCGCCCGCCGACCAGGAGGGCGCGCTCCTGTCGACGACCGCGTTCGGGCACGTGGGCATGGGCGGCTCGGTCGGGTTCTGCGACCCGCCGGCCCGCCTGGCGTTCGGCTACTCGATGAACAAGCAGGGCATCGGCCTCGGGATCAACGAACGCGGCCAGGCGCTGGTGGACGCGACGTACCGGGCGCTCGGCTACAGGCAGGTATACGGCGGGATATGGTACGCACCCGGCGAGATATCGTGATGTGCGGTTGGTCCTCCCCCTGGAGTAAGACGCATGTTCTTCGGCATCACTGATTTCTGGGCCTACGTCATCGGCGCCTTCCTGATCATTCTTCTGCCCGGCCCCAACTCCCTGTACGTCCTCAGCTTCGCCGCCCAGAACGGCGTCCGCCAGGGCTACCGGGCCGCGGCCGGCGTCTTCATCGGCGACACCGTGCTGATGTTCCTGGCCGCCGCCGGCGCCGCGTCCCTGCTCCGCTCCAACCCGCTGCTCTTCACGATCGTCAAGTACGCCGGCGCCGGCTACCTGGCGTGGATGGGCTTCCAGATGATCAGGGGCGCCTGGCGGTCGAGGAAGCCGGCCGAGGAGGACAAGCCGCAGGCCAGGACGGAGCGCCAGGCGCACCCATTCCGCAAGGCCCTGCTGATCAGCCTGCTGAACCCGAAGGCCATCCTCTTCTTCGTCTCGTTCTTCATCGCGTTCGTCGACCCGGGCTACACGACTCCCGCGCTGTCGTTCCTCATCCTGGGCGCGGTGATCCAGGTGTTCAGCTTCCTCTACCTGACGGCGCTGATCTTCGGCGGAACGTTCCTGGCCAACCAGTTCCGCCGGCACCGCAAGCTCAGCGCCGGTCTGACCTCCGGAGTCGGCGCCCTGTTCCTCGGATTCGGCGCGAAGCTCGCCACCTCGTCACTCGGTTGAAAGCCTGCCGTAAGACCCCGCTGTTTTCGTGGAAACAGATGGAACGCGTCAAAAGAGGCAGTCGCACTACCTCTCCTCGGGTACGGTAAGCCACCGGCGTGCTTCCCGGGACGCGGGTGATGCCGTGCTGGTTACGGCGAGCGGTCCATCTGGCAAGTCATGTCCCCCGAAGCCCGGGTAGACGCTGATCGTCGGCCTATCTGCGGAGCAGCCTTGAACCATCCCCCAGTCCACCTTCCACGCCTGACCGCACTCGCCCGGCAGGCGGCCCCCCGGCTGCTCGAAGGCGTCGTGGCGCCGCTGGCGGTGTTCTATCTGGCCATGATGGTCCTCGGGTTCAAGGGGGCGCTCATCGCCACCGTCGCCTGGGTCTACATCGGGGTGGGCTGGCGGCTGATCAGGCGGGTCAAGGTGCCCGCGACCATGTTCCTGGCCGCGTTCGCGATCACGGTCCGCGCGCTCGTGGCGTTCTGGACCGGCACGTGGATGTGGTTCTTCATCCAGCCGGAGATGGGCACGATCTGCATCAGCATGGCGTTCCTCGCCTCCGTCCGGCTCAACAGGCCGCTCGTGCAGAAGCTCACGCTCGACTACATCCACCTGCCGTCGGCGGTGCTCAAGCACGAGCGGGTCCGCAGGTTCTTCGCCAGGATCACGCTGCTGTGGGCGTTCGTGCTGCTCATGAACTCGACGCTCAGCATCGCCCTGGCCGTCCATGAGTACGTGGCCGGGTCGCTCGGCGGGTTCATGGTGCTGAGGACATCAGCCGTGGCCGTGATCAGCGGGCTGGCGATCGCGTTCTCCGTCTTCGCCTTCAAGCGGGTGCTCCGCCGGCTGAACGTCGCCCACACCTGACCGTTCGGTCAGCAGGAACGCGCCGCACATCCCCATGACCAGCCCCGTCAGCATGCCGAACAGCTCGGCCAGCTCCGCCCCCGGCGCGCCGAGCGGCGCCCGTACGGAGCTGATGATCATCACGTAGAGCCCGCCGGCGAACAGGGAGCCGGAGCCGAGCCAGGCCGCCACCAGCGGCGCCCAGAACGGGCCGCGCCCGCGCCGCCGGACCACCAGCACGAGCGCGACGGCCCCGGCGACGGCCAGCAGACCCTCGACGCGGTCCTGCAGGCCCCCGGCGAGCTTGACCACGCCGATCGGCCCGGCCACCAGCAGCGCGCCCCACGCCACGACCGTCTGGAACGACCGGGTCGGACTGGCGAAGGCATGATCGATCCGAGTGGTGAAGACGCCCGGCCACCGGTCGCGCGAGTAGAGCACGAAGGCCGTCATGAGACCGGCGCCCTGCGCGACGAAGCCGCCGTAGACCATCATGTAGATCCACGGCTCGATGGCCCCGCCGGTCTCGAAGACCGCCAGTCCCCCGGCCAGCACCATGATCGGCGCCGTGACGGTCACCACCGCCAGCAGGCCGGTGCCCACCCAGAGCGGGAGCAGCACGAGCCAGGCCGGCAGGCGCCGCCCCCACCGCATGGTGAACGCCAGCGCCAGCACCAGCCCGACGGCTTCCATGCCGAACGTCATCGTGTTGAGCCCGATCATCGCCGGGTCGTCCATGAAGGCCGGATCGGTGACCCCGACCGGGTGTCCCGTCAGCCAGAGCGTCTTCAGCGTGAGGTACGGCAGCATCGCGGCGATCGCGATGATCGCGGCGGTGACGCGGCCTATCCCCGGTCTGCGTTCAGTCATGCTCCGAGCGTCGCCCGGCGGGCCGCCGGTTCCCTCCCGAGCCGCGGGGATCCTGCTCCCCCGCGCGGGGGATGCTCACGTCCAGCTCGAAGCCGTCGCCGACCGGGCCGGCGGTCAAGGTGCCCCCGGCCAGCCGTACGCGCTCGCGCAGGCCCGCCAGCCCCAACCCGCCGGTCAGCGCGAGAGGCCGGGCGCGCGGGCGGCCGCTGCGCACGGTGACGCGCTCCGGCGAGACCCGTATCCCGACCGGGGCCCCCGGGGCGTGCTTGGCGGCGTTCGTGAGCCCTTCCTGGACCACCGCGTGCGCCAGGTCGGGCACCGGCCCCGGCGCCAGGTCCAGGGTGATCGGCATGCCGGAGTCCCTGGCCCGCCGCACCAGCTCGGTCACGTCCTCGTTCACGGGTGACAGCGGCGCCGCGTCGGAGTCCTCGCGCAGCAGCCCGATGATCTGGCGCAGCCGGTCCGTGGCGTCGGCCGCCGCCAGCCGCAGCTCCCCCGCCGCCCTGACCTGCGTCTCGCTCAGCCCTGGGGCCATCTCCAGCCCGGCCGCCCGCACCGCGATCAGGGCCAGGTCGTGGCCGAGGGAGTCGTGCATCTCCCGCGCGATCCTGGCCCGCTCGCGCAGCCGCGCCTGCGCCTCGGCGGCCAGCCTCGCCTGTGTGCGTCCCTGCAGCAGCCTGCGCCTGAGCAGCCCCAGCAGGTACGGCACCACGTACGTGCCGAGCAGCGCGGTCACCATGGACACCCACAGGGCGAGGTCGCCGCCCTTGGCCAGCACCACGCCCACGCCGACGGCCGAGATCAGGCAGAACGCCGCCGGCGCGGGCCAGAGCGCGGCCAGGCGCCGGCCGGTGAGGTAGGCGTACCACATGATGAACGGCGAGGTGGCCAGCAGCGGCAGGATCTTCACGTTGCGCCTGGGCAGCAGCCAGCTCAGGTCCACGGTCGCGAACCCCTCGCTGAACCGCCACGGTCCCAGCGGCAACAGCAGCACCAGCGCGGCCAGCGGCCAGCGGCGGCCCACCAGCACCGCGACCGCGGCCAGCCCGATCCTGGGCAGGCTCACCACGGCGAAAGCGGCCGGATCCACCAACGGGTCGGGGCCCATGGCCGTCACGAAGATGCTGAGCACGGCCCAGAGCAGCAGGTCGTAGACCACCTGGCGGCGGCTCTCCCGGCGAAGACGTCTCACCGCACCGACGGTAGCCGCCACCCGCACCCGCCGATGCCACCGGAAGTAAGCCGGCGACCCTGACGAAAGTCAGGGTAGGGCGGCGTCCACTGCCGCGGTGGTGCTAGCCCCACCCCGAAAGCGCCTACCTCCACTCCTGTTTCCGCCTGCGGAAACCGGTTTGATCGATGGTGTCACCCGGAGGTCGGAACCGGGCCCCCGACGAAAGTAGGGGGTCGTGCGTGCCGATCGTCCGATGTGCCGTGACCTGCGGAGTTTCTACCTTCATGGGGTACCGGCCCTGATCCACGTAAGGGATGGGTCCGCGTTCGACCCGGGGCATCCCCGATGTCCCCGGCCGTGCCGCACAGACACGCTGTGTGGGTGCCCTGACGATCGGAGTAAACCTCATGTCGCATGCCGTTCTCGACCTGGTTCAGCAGGTGATGTCATCACCTTGGTTATACGCGGCGCTGTTCGGGCTCGCGCTGCTCGACGGGTTCTTCCCGATCGTGCCGGCCGAGACCTCAGTGATCACCGCCGCGGTGTTCGCCGCCTCCGGCGAGACGAACCTGGCCCTGGTCATCGTGGTGGCGGCCCTGGGCGCGTTCGCCGGTGACCACATCTCCTACCTGATCGGCAACAAGTCGGCAGGCAGGCTGCGGGAGAAGAAGGCGTTCGTCTGGGCGCGCGACGCGCTGGCCGAGCGGGGTGGCCTCGTCCTCGTGGTGGCCAGGTACATCCCCGGCGGGCGCACCGCGACCACGCTGACCATGGGCGCCGTACGGCATCCGCTGCGCTCGTTCACGTTCTTCGACGCGATCGCGGCGAGCTCGTGGGCGGTGTACTCCGGGCTGATCGGCTTCTTCGGCGGCATGGCCTTCGAGAACGACCCGATCAAGGGCCTGCTCCTCGGCCTGGGCATCGCGCTGTCCATCACCGGGCTCGTCGAGCTCGTGAGATGGCTCAGGAAGCGACGCGCCATCCAGGCTTCCCCAGAACGTCTTCCCGCGGACACGTCCGTTTGACCCTGCCTGGCAACCATCCGTCTGAAAGGAGTGCGCATGACTGTGCTGGCCGCGGCGATCGCCTTGGTCGGTTCGCTGTTCTTCGCGCTCGGAGCCGCTCTGCAGCAGTTCGAAGCGGCCGGGTCGGCCACGCCTGGGCTGCTGGCCCTGCTGCGGAAGCCGCGCTGGCTGCTCGGCGGCGCGTCCATTCTGACGGGTGGTGGTCTGCACATCGTCGCCCTCGGGCTCGGGCCGCTGACCATCGTGCAGCCGATGGGCGTGGCCAGCCTGCTGTTCGCCCTGCCCCTCGCCGCCGCGCTGCACGGCCGCAAGCCCTCCCCCAAGGAGCTGGCGGCCGCGGGCGTGGTGGCGGCCGGGCTGGTCGGGCTCGTGCTGCTGGTCCCCGATTCCGCAGGTCCCACCTACCTCAGCCCGAACGGGGTGCTCATGCTGCTCGGCGTGGCCGGAGTCGCGGCGGTCCTGCTGTGGGCCGCCTCGAAGGCGGCCTCGCCGGCGGGCCGGGCCGCCCTGCTCGCCACCAGCTCGGGCGTGCTCTACGGCGCGACGGCCACGCTCATGCGCGTGCTGCTGGACGGCACCTGGAACTGGTGGTATGTGCTGGCGCTGCCGGTGCCCCTGCTGCTGGCGCTGGTGATGCTCCAGCGGGCCTACGCGGTCGGGCACTTCGGCGTCTCGTTCGCCTCGCTCCAGATCGCCGACCCCCTGACCGCGGTGGCGTTCGGCGCGCTGCTGCTCGGCGAGCCGGTGCCGACCGGCATCCTGCCGGTCGCGGCGGCGCTGCTGACCGCGGCCGGGACCGTCGCGCTGGCCCGCACCAGCCCGCTGGAGTCCCGCAACAATCCCCCGACTCATTCCCCCACCCCTTTGTGAAACCGGAGTCACTTCCATGGCCATGCCCCTGCGTTCTCTCCCCCAGATCGCCGAGACCGCCCCCACCCCGGCCCCCGAGCGGCCTCGCCGGATCCTGATCTCGACCGACACCTACCCGCCGGACGTCAACGGCGCCGCCTACTTCACCCACCGCCTGGCCACCGGCCTGGCCGCGCGCGGCAACGAGGTGCACGTGGTCTGCCAGTCGGACGTGGGCCCGCCCACCGCCGACGTCGTGGACGACGTGATCGTGCACCGCCTGCGCTCCGCGCCGCTGCTGGTCCACCCCACGATGCGGGTCACGGTGCCGGCCAGGCTCGACCGCCTGATCGCCGACATCCGCCCCGACGTGCTGCACGCCCAGGGCCACTTCGTGGTCGGCAGGGCCGCCATCGCGGCCGCCCGGCGCGCGGACGTGCCCATCGTGGCCACCAACCACTTCATGCCCGACAACCTCTTCCAGTTCTGCCACATCCCCGAGCAGCTCCGGATCAAGGCCGGCCGGATCGCGTGGCGCGACTTCAGCCGGATCTTCAACCGTGCCGACCGCATCACCACCCCGACCCCGCTGGCCGCCAAGCTGCTGGCCGACCAGGGCTTCGGCCGCGAGGTGGAGGCGGTCTCCTGCGGGATCGACCTGACCAGGTTCCACCCGCGCGCCGAGCCCAAGGCGTGGGCGCGCAGGCTGTTCGACCTGCCCGACAGGCCCACCATCCTGTTCGTCGGCCGCCTGGACGAGGAGAAGCGCCTGGACGAGATCGTCCGCGCGCTGCCGCTCGTGCTGAACCAGACCGACGCCCAGGCGGTGTTCGTCGGCCGCGGCAACCAGCGGGCGGAGCTGGAGCGGCTGGCCGCCCGCATCGGCGTCGGCGAGCGCGTCTCCTTCCTCGGCTTCGTGCCCGACGAGCTCATGCCCCAGACGTTCGCCGCCGCCGACGTGTTCGCCATGCCGGGCATCGCCGAGCTGCAGAGCATCGCCACGCTGGAGGCCATGGCCATGGGGCTGCCCGTCGTGGCCGCCGACGCGATGGCGCTGCCGCACCTGGTGGACGACAACGGATACCTGTTCCAGCCGGGCGACGTGATCTCCCTGGCCAGGCACCTGACGAGCATTCTCACCGACGAGGACCTGCGGGCCCGGCTCGGCAAGGCCAGCAGGGAGCTGGCGCTCACCCACGACGACCGGTCGTCGCTGGCCCGGTTCGAGCAGATCTACGATGAGGTGGCCCGATGACCCCAGTCCAAAGCGCCTGGGGCGCTGTCTCCGGCACGGTGCTGTCCGCGTGCGCGCTGGCGTACGCGCAGGTCGCCCTGCCGACACAGCCGCTGCTCAGCGACTACGCGCTGGTCTCCGGCGGGCTCGTGCCCGTCCTCGTGGGGATGCTGGCACTGGCGGGGGCGTGCCTGTGTCTCGCGTACGGGCTGGCGGCGAGCGACCCGGCGCGCACCGCGGCCACCAGGGTGCTGCTGCTGGCGGGGGCGGCCGGGCTGATGATGAGCGCGATCTTCCCCACGGACCCCGGCAACTCGCAGGTCGGCTCGCTGACCGGCGAGATCCACCGGTGGGCGGCGGCCGTCGTGTTCACCTCGCTGCCGGTCGCCGGCTGGTCCTTGGCCAGGGGCCGGGCGGCGGCGCCCCGGTGGAACGCGGTCCGGGCCCTGAGCGTGACCTCCGCGGCCATGCTGGCCTTCTACCTGGCGGCCCACCCGGCCTCCATCACCTCGTCGCTGATCGGCGGCGCGGGCTACTACGGCCCGCTGGAGCGGGGTGTGGTGCTGGCCGAGATGGCGCTGCTCGTCGCCATGGCGCTGGTGTCGGTCGCGAAGCGGCCCGCCGTGCGCACCCACGCCGTTCCGGCCGAGTCCGAACGCCCCGAGCGGTCCGACCGCCTAGCAGCCTGATGCCCCCACCCTTCGACCAGCGGCGAAATGACGCCGTTCTAGCGTGGAACCATGCTCATCACACGCCACGCGGCCGCTGAGGCGGTGCTCGCCGACCCGAGATATGTGCCGCCTCCCGTACGACAGGACGCCGAGAAGGGCACGCTGGCCTGGCTCCGCGCCCAGGTGTCGAGATTCAGCACCGGAGAGACCCACGCCGGGCGGCGCCGCCTGCTGGAGGAGCGGCTGGCCGCCGTCGACCCCGCCGAGCTGCGACCGGCTGCCAAGGCCATGACGCTGGAGCGGGGCGGCGACTGGCGGGGCGTCCCCACGGCCGTGCTCGGCGCCGCGCTGGGCGTGAAGGACACGAGCGCAGTGGCCGCCGCCGCGACCGGCTACCTGTCCGGCGAGGAGAGCCCGGAGGCCGACGCCGCCGTCGCCGCACTGCTGGAACAGGCCACGATCCCCGAGATCACCCTGCTGCTGCAGGGGCACGCCGCCACGGAGGCGCTCATCGAGAACGCCCTGGGGCACGCCGGGCCCGGTGCCGACCCCGAGGCGCTGCTGCACGAGACGCTCAGGCAGGACCCGCCGCTCAAGGTGACCCGCAGGCTCGACACGCGGACCGGCGACGAGGTGAGCATCGACCTGGCGTCGGCCAACCGCGACCCTGAGGTGTTCGCCGATCCCGACCGGTTCGACCTCTCACGCGGCCGAACCCCCCATCTGACCTTCGGCCACGGCGTACGCCCCTGCCCCGGACCCGCCCACGCGCTCGCGCTGGCCGCGGGCGTGCTCGAAGCCCTTCTCGACGCGAGCCGCTCATGAACTTCCACGACCTGCACCGCCCCGGCGACCCCCTGCTGCTGCCGAACGCCTGGGACTACGGCTCGGCCGCCCTCCTGGCCCGGGAGGGCTTCCCGGCGATCGGCACGACCAGCCTCGGCGTGGCCGCCGCGTACGGCAGACCGGACGCGGCCGGCGCCACCAGGGCGGAGACCATCGAGCTGGCCGAATCCATCAAGGACCTGGGCGTCCTGGTCACCGTCGACATCGAGGGCGGCTTCAGCGACGATCCCGCCGAGGTGTCCGACCTGGTCGCGAGCCTCGCCGCGCTCGGAGTGGCGGGGGTCAACCTGGAGGACGGCCGCCCCGACGGCACGCTGCGCCCGATCGAGCTGCACCAGCGGATCATCGAGGCGGCCAGGGGCCACGGCGTGTTCGTCAACGCACGTACGGACACGTACTGGCTGAAGACCGGCGACACCCGCGAACGGGTGGCCGCCTACGGCCACGCCGACGGGATCTTCGTGCCCGGCATGAGCGATCTGCGCGAGATCGCCGAGGTGGCCGCGAGCACGCCGCTCCCCCTCAACGTCCTCTACCAGCCGGACGGCCCCACGCTCGCCCAGCTCGCCGAGGCCGGCGTGGCCAGGGTGAGCACCGGGTCGCTGCTGTACCGGGCCGCGCTCCACGGGGCGCTCGCGGCGGTGTCCGCCGCCCGGGGCGGGCAGGCCCCACCGCTGCCGACCTACGCGGAGATCAGCGCGCTGCTGCCGCAGCCGCGATAATCGACGCATGCGCTTCCAGATCCTCGGGCCCACCAGCGTGCTGGGCGAGGACGGCGAGCCGGTGGCGCTCGGCGGCCCGCGGGTGCGCGCGCTGCTGACGCTGCTCGCCCTGCACGCCGGCCGCATCGTCGGCGGCGAGCAGCTCGTGGCCGGCATGTACGGCCCGAGGCCGCCCGAGGGCGTGGCCAACGCGCTGCAGTCGCAGGTCTCCAGGCTGCGCCGGGCGCTGGGCAGGGACCTGGTGGAGTTCCATCCGGCGGGATACCGGCTGGTGGCCGACCCTCAGGACGTGGACGCGCGCAGGTTCGAGCTGCTGACGCAGCAGGGCAGGCAGGCCCTCGCCGGCGGCGACCCCGGCCGGGCGGCCACGCTCCTGCGCGGGGCGCTCGAGCTGTGGCGGGGCGCGCCGCTCGCCGACGCCCCGCACGCCGAGGCCGCCGCGGCGGCGCTGGCCGAGCTGCGGCTGGCCGCCACCGAGGACCGCGTGCAGGCCGAGCTCGACCTGGGCCGGCACCGCGAGCTGGTCGCCGAGCTGAGCCAGCTCACCGCCGCCCACCCGCTGCGCGAGCGGCTGCGCGCCCAGCTCATGCGCGCCCTCTACGGCAGCGGCCGCCAGGCCGAGGCGCTGACCGTCTACGACGAGGCCAGGAAGATCCTGGACGAGGAGCTGGGCGTCGAGCCGGGAGCCGAGCTCGCCGCCGCCCACCTGGCCGTGCTCAGGGCCGACCCGGCGCTCGGCGTCTCCGCCCCCGGCTCCGCCCCGTCTGCCCGGCGGCGGCAGGGCCTGCGGGCCCAGCTCACCAGCTTCGTCGGCAGGGCCGAGGAGATCGAGGAGGTGGCCGCCAGGCTGCGGACCAACCGGCTCGTCACGCTGATCGGCCCCGGCGGCGCGGGCAAGACGCGGCTGGCGACCGAGGCGGCCGAGCAGGAGCCTGGCGACGTGTGCTTCGTGGGGCTCGCGCCGGTCTCCGAGGACGCCGGCGTGCCGGGCGCCGTCCTGTCCGCCCTGGACATCCGCGACGCCCCGCCCAGCCCCGAACGGCTCACCGTGGACCCGGCCACCAGGCTCGTCACCGCGCTGGCCGGCCGCAGGCTGCTCCTGGTCCTGGACAACTGCGAACACGTCGTCGCGGCCACCGCCGAGCTGGCCGACCTGCTGCTGGCCTCCTGCCCCGAGCTGCGCGTGCTGGTGACCGGGCGCGAGGCGCTCGGCATCACCGGCGAGTCGATCCTGCCCGTGGCGCCGCTGCGGCTGCCGCCGCCCGAGGCCGGCAACCCGCTGGACTATCCGGCGGTCCGGCTGTTCGCCGACCGCGCCGCCGCCGTACGGCCGGGCTTCGCCGTCGACGCGGGCAACGCCGCGGCGGTCGTCCGCATCTGCCGGGCGCTCGACGGGCTGCCGCTGGCCATCGAGCTGGCCGCGGCGCGGCTGCGCACCCTGCCGGTGTCCGACGTGGCGGCCCGGCTCGACGACCGGTTCGGGCTGCTGACCAGGGGCAGCCGTACGGCGCTGCCCAGGCACCAGACGCTGCACGCGGTCGTCGCGTGGAGCTGGGACCTGCTGGACGAGAGCGAGCAGCGGCTGGCCAGGCGGCTGAGCGTGTTCGTCGGCGGCGCCCGGCCGGAGGCGGCCGAGCAGGTGTGCGGGCTGCCCGAGGACGTGCTCTTCTCGCTGGCGGAGAAGTCGCTGGTGGAGTTCACGGGCGGCCGTTTCCGGATGCTGGAGACGATCAGGGCGTTCTGCGCGGAGCGGCTGGCGGAGTCGGGCGAGGCCGAGTCGATCTTCGAGGCGCACGCCCGCCACTGCCTCGGCCTGGTCATGACGGCCGATCCGAGGCTGCGCACCGGCGAGCAGCTGGAGTGGCTGGTCCGGCTCGACGAGGAGAGCGACGAGCTCGACGCCGCGATCCGCTGGGCGGCCGCGTCCCGGCGGCCGGAGCTGGGGCTGCGGCTGCTGGCCCACTGCGCCTGCTACTGGTGGATGCGCGGCAACCGCATCACCAGCGCCCACCTGGCCGGCGACCTCCTGGCCGCGCTCGGCTTCCGGCATCCGCCGGGCATGGAGGAGGAGTACGTCATGTGCGTGCTCATCAGGGCGTGGACGGGCGGCATCGACGAGGAGCTGCGCGGGCGGCTCGCGGAGGCGCGGCAGCTGCTTCCGCCGTACAACCTGTCGATGCGGCTGGAGTTCCTGATGATGCTGCTCTCGGCCTTCACGGGGCCGCCCGGCGAGTACGACGAGGTCCACACCGTGCTCACCCACCGCGCCGACGAGCTCCAGCCCTGGCAGGAGGCGCTGTCCTACGGCGGTGTCGGGTTCCTGCTCCAGTCGGTCGGCCGGGTCGCCGAGGCGGCGGACAACTTCGAGCGGAGCCTGGCCGCGTTCAGGGCCATCGGGGAGCGGTGGGGCATGGTGATGACGCTGTCCGGCCTCGGCGCTCTCCATCAGGCGGAGGGTGACTTCACGACCGCGGCCGCGCTGGCCGACGAGGCGCTGGCGGTGGCCACCGAGCTGGGCGCCGAGACGGAGATCGCCGAGACCCTGTGCCGGCGGGGCGACGCCCGGCTCAACCTGGCCGACGCGACGGGCGCGCGGGCCGACTACCTGCGGGCCGCCGAGATGTCGCGCAGGAACGGCTCGACGGAGACGATGGCGTGGGCGCATCTCGGGCTGGGCCAGGTCGCGCTGTTCCGGGGCGACCTGGACGAGGCCCGCGCGCTGCTCGTCCAGGCGCGCGACGAGGTCCCGGCCGACTGGTACTCCACGGAGGACACCCGCACCCGCATCGCCGCCGCCCTCGACGAGGTCAACACCCGCACAGCCGGCCCCGCCGACATACCGCCACACGAGCCCACCGATGAGGTGGTCAGCGAGCCGTCACCCGGGACCGCCGGCGAGGCGGCCGACGAACCGCCACCCGGACCCACCAGCGAGACGGCCGACGAGCCGTTACCCGAGCCCACCAGCAGGGCGGCCGACGAGCCGTTACCCGGGTCTGTCGGCGGGCCTGCCAGCGGGGCGGTCAGCGAGCGGTAGGCAGGCCGTCAGTCGCATTCCCGACAGTGGGCGGCATGAAGAACAAATGGTCCTGCCTGGCCATCGCCTGCCTGGCCACCCT
Source organism: Nonomuraea sp. JJY05 (assembly GCF_043496855.1). Lineage (NCBI taxonomy): Bacteria > Bacillati > Actinomycetota > Actinomycetes > Streptosporangiales > Streptosporangiaceae > Nonomuraea > Nonomuraea sp. JJY05. Next base: position 268,444 of record NZ_JBIEIS010000012.1, on the reverse strand, counting down.
GCTGCTCTCGCTCGACCTCACGGTCCTGCACCTGGCCCTGCCCAAGCTGGTGACCGACCTCGGCGCGAACTCCACCCAGTTGCTCTGGATCGGCGACATGTACGGCTTCGCCCTGGCCGGCCTCCTCGTCACCATGGGCAACCTCGGCGACCGCATCGGCCGCAAGCGCCTGCTGCTGATCGGCGCGGCCGCGTTCGGCGCCGCCTCGGTGGTTACGGCGTACGCGCCCAACGCCGAGCTGCTGATCGCGGCCAGGGCCCTGCTCGGCGTGGCCGGCGCGACGATCATGCCGTCCACCCTGTCGATCGTCCGGAACGTGTTCACCGACCCGGCCGAGCGCACCGCGGCCATCGGCATCTGGAGCGGGATGAGCGCCGCCGGATTCGCCATCGGCCCGGTCGTGGGCGGGCTCCTGCTCGACCACTTCTGGTGGGGCTCGGTCTTCCTGATCAACGTACCCATCATGCTGCTGGTGCTGGCCGGCGGGATCCTGGTGCTGCCCGAGTCGCGCAATCCACACGCGGGCCGGATCGACCTGGCCAGCGTCGTCCTCTCGTTCGCCGGCGTGGTGACAGCCGTCTACGCGATCAAGGAGGCGGCGCACAAGGGTCTGGAGCACGCAGACGTGCTGGTGGCGGGCGTGGCCGGGGTCCTGCTGCTGGGCCTGTTCGTGTGGCGCCAGATGCGGCTGCCCGAGCCGCTGATCGACGTCCGGCTCTTCAGGCGGCGGGCGTTCAGCGCGTCCATCGTCACGAACCTGCTGGCGATCTTCACCATGTCGGCCATGATGCTGATGTTCGGCTGGTACCTGCAGCTCGTCCTGGGCTGGTCGCCGCTCCAGGCGGGCCTCGCACAGCTGCCGGGCGGCCTGAGCGGCGCGGTGGGCGGCATCCTGGCCGCCAAGCTGATCCACCGCCTCGGCAGGAACGGCGTGGTCGCGCTCGGCCTGGCCATGAACGCCGGCGCGTTCCTCTACTACAGCACGCTCGGCCCCTCGCTGAACTACCTCGTCCTGCTCCCCGTCATGATCATCGGCGGGGTCGGCATCGGCTTCACCTTCACCGTCAACAACGACAACGTCCTCGCCACGGCCCCCAGGGAACGCGCGGGCGCGGCCGCGGCGGTCTCGGAAACGGCCTTCGAGCTGGGCGGCGCGCTGGGCATCGCCATCCTCGGCACAGTCCTGAACACCGCCTACCAGACCAACCTGCACCTCCCCACCGGCCTCTCCGCTGTCGACTCCGCAAGAGAGTCGATCGCCGGCGCGGTGAGCACAGCCGCAACCTTGCCTCCGGACCAGGCGAGCCAACTCATGCGAGCAGCCCAGACGGCCTTCATAGAGGGCCTGCACCTGACCGCCCTGGTCACCGCGGCCCTCCTGGCCATAGTGGCTTTGCTGGCCCTGATCGGACTACGCGGCGTACCCAAGGTCATCCCAGAAGAAGTCCTGACCCACGCCTGACCCCGGCAACCAGCATGGTCCTCACAATGGAGGGCGCTACGCGCGACGCGGGCTCGGGCAGCGCCTCCCAGGGGGCAGGCCCCCTTCGACCCCCAACCGCTCGGTCCTCGCAGTGAGTCGCGCTACGCGCGATGGAGCGCTCGGGCAGCGCCCTGTGGGGGCAAGCCCCCACACCCCCAGGCGGGGCCCTGCCGGTCCCCGCACCCCTCGGACGCGATCCCGGTTACCACTCCCTCGTCGTTGACCTGCTGATCCTCCGACAGAAACGATCACGGACGAATTCGGCCCGCTCGATATCCGCCCCACCGCCGAATCCGTTTGGGCGCCGCAGAGCCGACTGCCGGCCACCTACCAAGGCGAGGGCGCGCCCGTGCCGAAGTGAGCGGCTATCGAGGGCGGGTTCCCACTCGCTGAGAGATCCGCAGCAGGTAGCCGTCCGGGTCCTGCACCGCGAACTGGCGCACGCCCATGGCGTCGACGCCGCGCTCGTACCAGCGCTCTTCCAACGGCAGCCACATCTCATAGCCGGCAGCGAGCAGCGTGTCGTGAATCCGATCTACGTCGTCCACTTCAACAGTGAGGTTGATCCCGCGCCCGTAGGGGTGGTCCAGCTCCGCGCGCGGGTAGAGACGGTCCCGGCTCAGCGGCTGCTCCAACATCAGGTCCGCCCCGTCACGCTCCAGGTAGGCGAATCGCTCCTGGGGGCGCTCGTAGCGAATCTTGAAGCCCAGCAAGCGATAGAAGGCCAAGCTGGCTTGGATGTCGGAGCAGATCAATTCAGGAACAAGTCGTGACATCTGGTCACTCTGGCAGTTCCCGAACACCCCAGCAAACGGCGGCCGGCCCGCGAGGAGAGGCGTATCGGTCGCCAGCCGAGGGCCGAGACGCCGTGCTGAGCGCCGTTCACGTGGCGCCGCACTCCACTGTCCCGCTTCTCGCCGACCCGGCGCAGACTAGTGCGGAGCAGCGAAGGCGTCGTTGACCTGTTCCTGCACGGCGTTCACCCTGCACCTGCCCGCCCACTGGCACTGGAGCCTGGCCTGGATGAACGCCTTCACCGCCACCCCGGCCCGCCACCGCACACCTAGTCTGACCCGCCCAACCCCAGGCGATCATCACCTCCCGACCCCGCACGGTCACCCGCGCTGCCGCACCCACCCCGCCCCCGAGCCCTCAAAGCCCCTGGCCGACGCCGGGCGGCATTCTGGGTCAGACCGGTAGGTACCAGCTTGGCCCATCGGGATCGCCGAGCCATACCCGCTGGCTCTCCCGAGTCACCGTGAGGCCGAACCCCGATTGGTGCGGGCTCCCCGCGCCCTGCCACGTCTCGATGGCTTCCTCCACCGCATCCCACAGGCGAGCCGGCCCGTGCTGGAGAACCGTCCATCCGCCTGCGGTATCCGGCCGAATCTCGGCCCGCGAGCCCGTGCTGGTGTCGACCAGAAACGTGACGTTCTCGCCCCAGGCGATCTGCGCGTGTGGAGCGGCGAGCTGGGCAACCCACAGAGCCGTCCCGTGCTCAAGTATCGCCGGATCGACTTCAGCGTTGCGCGCGTCTCCGATGCCCTTCACCAACGAAGGCCGCGGAGGGGGCAGGTGAGCCCGAGCGGTCATGAAGTAGAGATCATCTGCCAGAAGGCGACCGGTCGCGCTGCCGTCCTCCGTCACTGTGAGGTGGGCGAACGCGGTCTCGCACATCCAGCCGCTCATAGGAGTGGTGATGGTCCCACCGACGCGGATCTGTTCCTGCCATGCCTGGGGGATGGTGCGCACGGCGCAGGTCGAGATGAGGCGATCGTACGGCGCCTTCCCCGCGTACCCCAGCAGGCCATCTCCCTCCACCAGGGTGGGACTGTATCCCGCAGAAGTGATCGCGTCGCGGGCGCGGTTGGCGACCACAGGGTCGTACTCGATGGAGCAGACCGCCTTGTTCCCGAACCGCTGACACATCAGCGCCGTCGAATAGCCGGTGCCCGTACCGATTTCCAGGACCTTGTCACCTTCTTGGATCTCGGCGGCTTCCAGCATCCGCACGACGAGACTCGGCCGCGTAGACGAGGACGTAGGCGAACCAGCTACGGCTCCGGTTGCATCGCCGGCCATGACGCCATCGACCTGGGTCACCAATGTCACGTCAGCGTAGACCAGTGCGAGCCATTCGTGCTGGGGCAAGTCGGCACGCCGCGCAAGCGCCCACAGGCCGCCTCGCGCCTCATCGAGCTGGAATATCGCATCCCCTAGAAATCGCTCGCGAGGCACCATATCGAGCGCCTCGCGCCAGCCGCCGGACCCTATCTTGCCCGCCAGTTCAAGGCGGAGCATCGCGGCCATGTCGGTCATCGCCACCATCCCTCCAGCAGCACGTCAGCGAAGGCTCGCGCTATCGCGTCGTAATCGGGCAGCCAGCCCCATTGCCCATTGGGGTTGCACTCCACGAATGTCCAGACCTCGCCGGAGCCGCGGTCTTCGAGCGCGAAGTCGAAACAGCCGAACACCAGACTGAAGTGGTTGAGATAGGCGAACAGCGGCTGCCTGATCGCGTCTGGCACCTCAATATGGTTATAGGTCAGCTTGCTCCAATCGCCGTCTCTCCAGTCGATCACGCCTTCAGGGTGCGTAATTCTGCTCGCGAACACACGGTCACCGACCACAGTCACTCGCGCGTCAGCGGACTTCGGTATTTCCTCCTGGAACAGGTGCGCGGTCATGCACACCGATTCATCCAAATCATCCGGATCTACGCGCCGCGTCCATATCGCACCAACGTGGCCGTCCGGAGTGGCCGGGACCGCCCGGAACGACTTGTAGACTATCCGGTCATGCTTGCGAGCGAATGCCCTGGCAGCGTCCAGATCATTCGTTACGAGCGTTTGCGGAATCTTCATCCCTACTCTCGCCGCCGCCTCCAACTGCGCCACCTTGAAATCCGCTCTTGCGGTTGCCGCGGGATGATTGACGTAGCGGCAGTTTGGCAGGCTCCCCAGCAACCCGCTGAGCCCATGGCGGGCCTCAGTGATCACGAACTGCCGTGCCTGCTCCGTGGCGGCGAAGCTGCGGAAGGGGCTCGGCCGGCGATAGTAAACCGAGCCGATCTCCTCCAGGGAAACACTGCGGCTTGGCGTCACGACCCGGCCACTCCAGGAGTTGCGGCCGTCGCCGATGCGGGCACCGAACGTGAGTCCTGCGCCGATGTCGGCGGGATCGATTCGAGCCACTTGTACCTGGTGCTCGCCCAAAGCGCGAATGACCATGTTGGCCGTCTCGTCGATCAACGACGTGACGACCAACACGGTATGCGGTGCCTGCGGCATCTCAGTCGTTGGAATCGTCGTTGACCTTCGGGCCGCCCTGTCCGTCGTTGCCGCTATTCTTCGGCGACTGGGTTATCGTGCCCCGCTGCATGTCTACGGGGGCGCCGGCCGCATCAAAGAAGGTCGTGAGCTGCGACGCCGGGTCGAATTCAACCTTGTGGTATTCCGGCACGACCGGCGAAAGCGGGGTCATTCGCCCCAAACCCCACGGACGCGTTTGTTGACCAACAGCCATGTGAATACTCCTCTCGGGGACCTGCTCCCAGGTCTACCCGAGCCCCAGCGGATAGTCACCGTGTATGACCTGTGTGTGGTACCACAAACGGAATACTGTCCAGCAACACCAGAAAGGGAGCCCAGCAACGCGCAGGGCTCCCTTGACGCCGAAGTTAGAAGTCGAATTCTCCCGCTTTGGCCCCACAGGTAAATGCGAGCCACACGGCTTCACTCACCACGAAGGGCTGCAGATCCGAGCGCTCGGTGTCTCGGATGCCGACACGACCACCGGACAGTGGTGCCACTTCAAGACAATTGCCATTATCGCCCGAAAACGAGGACTTGCGCCACATAGCGGCGGCAAGTTCCTCGTTCAGCTCCAGTTCCATTCTTGATCCAACCTTTCTTTGATCTTCCGAAGAGAAAGACTCTGGGGAAGGGCTTCGGAGCGGCATGTCTGATAGCGACGGATAAGAATCTCGACCTCAGACTCTCCGTCCCATACCTTCCCGCTCACTGGGCTATCCACGAAGGCAGCGGTCGGCCCACCAGTCGTATGTGCGATCAGACACCCGCCGAGAAGCCCAGCCGTCACGCGGGCGTTGAAGGGGAGGATCTGAATCGTGATTGGACTGCGAGCCACCTCGATCAGATAGGCCAACTGGGAGCGAATGACACTTTCGCTCCCAATCGGACGATACAGGATTGACTCGTCTAGCACCGCGTAGAGCAGAGGAGGGTTGGCCTTGCGGAAGATCTCCTTCCGCGCCATCCGATCCCTGACAGCCGCCTCTATCTTCTCGCTGGTGATGCCAGGTTTTCCTGCGACAATGGCCCTCGTGTACTCAGGGGTCTGAAGCAACCCAGGGACCATGGTTGGCTCCCATGTCCACAACTCCCGTGCACCGGCCTCGATCTCAAGCCACGGACCGAGAGTTTTGAAGATCGTCTCTCGTGAGCCAACAGGCAGGAACTGGGTCAACTTTTCGGGTTCCAGGCCAAGGTGTTCCTCCGCCAGACGCGCGAACTCGGCCTTGGGTGCGCGTTCTCCGCGCTCGACCATGCCGATGGCGTTGGCATGGTAGCCCATTCGCTGGCCAAGTTGCCCCTGCGTGAAGCCCGCGGCATCCCGTGCCTTGCGCAACTCGTAGCCGAACCGTGCTGCCGCACTCTCGTCCGGATTCAGCTGTTTGGGACCCGGCATTGACGCCCTTTCCAGTTTGGTGCCACAGGCATCACACACATTCATCACACAGATTGGCCCTTGATTCCGTGTGACACAAGTACTTGAGAGATGTCCTACAAGCGAGCCTGTCCTGTCACGCTGGCCAAAAGCTCGCGGCTACGCAGGGCTTGGATACCACAAATAGATCAAGATCACGTGTGATCACGACGACAGGTGGGTGAAGCGGTGGATTTCGTGCCAACGGGAGCCCTGTCCGCCAAAAGACCAATCGTTGGCGTGTGGCAGAGCACGGTCCTGCGTCGCAACGGCAAAGCTCCCCGGAGAGCGAGACAAGCCGTCAGGATGTGGCTCGGAGAGGCGCATCCGCTGTGCTTCGACGCGGAGCAGGTCGTTGCCGAACTGGTGAACAACAGCGTGTTGCATGTGCCGATCAGCGGCACACGCGACTGGGTGAGAGTTCATCTGGGCTTCGGGGATGACTTCATTCGCCTGGATGTGATCGACCCCGGCACCGATGTGCCAGCGGAACGCTTCATCCCAAGTGAGCCATGCGGTGGCGAGGAATCCGGCCGGGGACTACAGATCGCATCCGAACGCTCGGAGCGCTGGGGCATGCATGTGATCGAGCACGGGCATCGCGTTGTTTGGTGCGACCTCAAGGTGCCGGACGAGCACTCCATCGACGATACGTCACCTGATCCTGCGGACTCGCCTCCGGCATGTGCAATCGGTGCGCTTGCTGCCCCGAGCCGCATCAACCGGTCGGCCCCACCCCCCGTCGTACGGCCCCTGTCGGCGCCAGAAGCCGCTGACGAACTCCGTGCCGCCTTGGCGCGCATGGGGATCCCCGGCGACGTCCACGAAGGGCGCGGCCTCGCGCTGGTGTCGGTGTGGACCGGGCTCGTGGTGTGGACGGACGGCTTCTGGTACCGATGGTGGACAGGACGCCGCTCCCAGACGGACCGCTGGCTGTATGCACATCATTCCGCGTTCGAGCCAGAGCGCGCCGCACGCAGGATCGCTGCTCGGTATGCCGAACTCCGCGAAGCGTCGAACATCGTGGCCGCAGGTGTGTCGTGACGCCCGGCGAAGGCTGCCTGAGTCCGCACGTACCCATGGCCCAACGTGACCACGTCCGGCTCACGTGGCTGGAACCATGCGGTGCCTTGCATCGCGTCCGTACCGTGGCGTGGACCTGCACATGCAGGGCCATGTTCTACGAACTGCGCGAGGGCGGCGGTCAGACTCTTATCCGCCGGACCCTGCAGACCGAAGCCGGGGACGTGGTGCACGAGACCCACCAGTTCTCCATCATTGAAGCTCGCGCGGTCTGGACGGCACTGCTGTCAGGCCAAGCCCGATAGACGGGCACGACGGCTCGGGCCGCTCCGTCCCGACCGAGGTGTCAACTCCGTCTTCGGATGCCGTGCCCGTCGGCGTTCCACGCGGCCCACATCCCATGCCGCACAGCCCAAGTTGACGCCGGCCGAAGGCCACGAACAACGCGGTATCGGGGCGGGAGTACGGACCGCGGTGCCGCGAAGCGGGTCCGATGGGGCCCGATCCAGCAGGCCAACCCGGTGATCGGGCGCGAGTTCGCGTGTGCCTCATCGGTCAACGACAGCCCTGCGGCACGCCGGTCCGGGGTGGGCCTCAGTCGGCCCACCGCTTCGCCGGTCAACGGGTGGGGCATCTGGCGAGCGGAGCGAGCGGGGGTTGCGCCGTCAGGCGCCCGAATAAGAAGCGCCTGAGCCCTTCGGCGCGAAGCGCCTCCCCGAGAAGACCTTTTGCTCGGGGAGGGTGACGGCGGTAAGGCTCGGATGATCAGGCGGTGGGGTTGGCGGGGCAGGGGCGGGCGGTGATCGGGGAGAGGGAGTCGAGGCGGGCGCCGATGAAGCGGGCCACGCCCTCGATGGTCTCGATGCCCGCGTCCGGCCCCGGCTGGTGATCCGTCTGGACCGACAGCAGCAGGTCGCGGCCCGGGCCCGCGATGCGGCCGTAGCTCGTCATGGCCCACGTGCCGGAGATGAACGGGCGGGGCGTCCAGCCGTTCTTCAGGGCCACCCGGTCTCCCGGGCGGGCGGCGGCGCTGACACCCCACGACTGGTCCTTCTGGACGCGGGACATCAGGCCGAGCACCAGCCTGCGGTCGTCCGCCGTCAGGTCGCCCTTTCGGCTCTTGGTGCCCTTGACCAGGAGTTTGAGGAGGCGGATGCGGTCGGTGGGGCTGGTGAGGGTGCCGCCCCAGTAGATGGAGGGTCCCGGCGTGGTCTCCGTCAGGCCCACGCTCTGGTAGAAGGCGCTCATCGCGGAGGAGGCGCCGACTCGGGACCACAGGGCGTCCGCCGCGTGGTTGTCGCTCTCCGTGATCATGAGGGTGGCGAGGTCGCGTTCGTCCTCGTTCAGGTCGCCGGTGCGCTGGTGCAGGAGTGCGGTCAGGATGTCCACCTTGGAGCCGCTGGCGGTGATGAGGTCGTGCTCGTGCTCTCCCTGCCCGAGATGCAGGCCGGTGACCAGGTCCAGGGCGCCGTAGACGATGCGGCCCGGGCGCGTGGCGATGTAGGCGGAGATGTCGCGTACGAGCTGGATGCGGGCCGCGGCCCCGGCGCGCGGGGCCGCGATCTTCAGCATGCAGCGGGCCACCTTGGGCGGGGGCTTCGCCGCCGCGGGGATGACGGCCGCCTGGTCGGCGCCGCAACCCGCCGTCAGCAGCAGCATCGGCCAGGCAAGCATCCACCTCGTACGCACGCGCCCACCTCCGAGAGATCGTCGGGGGTCGCAAGCGAGGATGCCATGCCGTGCGGATCAGGCCATCGTGCTCTGGTGCCTTTCTGGTCAAGTCTTCACACGATCTTGCCGATCCGCACGGGCTCTCAAAGGTGGTCGGCGAGGAAGGCGGCGGTGGCGTCCACTGCCTGCGTGACGTACGGCTCGCGGTCATAGAGGTCGATGTGCTGCTTGGCGTCCACCCAGACGAGCTGCTTCGGCTCGTCGAGCCGGCGGAACGCCTCCTCGGCCCCCTCCGGCGAGCAGAACCGGTCGACGACCCCGTGCACGATCAGCGCCGGCTTGGGTGACAGGAAGTCCGCTCCCATCATGTTGTCCATCGTGACCAACTCCCGCACGCTCGCCCTGGTCACCGAGTTGGACCAGTGCGGCGAGGCGCCACGCGAGGTGCCGTAGTACGCGTACGGCTCGTCGCCCGGCATGGCGGCCTCCCCCTCCCCCGAGGGCGAGGAGGAGACGGCCGGGATGTACTCCACGTCGCCGCCCTGGTCCTGGCGTTCGAGGACGTCCGTGAAGCCCGCCAGCGCCGCCTGGTAGTCCATGCCGGAGCGCATGGTGTACGGGTTGTTGTACGCGCCCGCGATACCGACAAATGTCCGGACTCGGGGATCGAAGGCGGCGAACTTGAGCGCGTAGCCGCCGCCCAGACACACCCCCACCGCCCCGATCCGATCCCGGTCCACCTCGGCCCGCGACCGCAGGAAGGACACGGCCGCCCGCAGGTCGCGCAGCTTGCCCTGCGGATCCTCCTCCCGGCGCGGAAGCCCTTCGGACTCCCCCCAGTTCCGGTGGTCGAAGGCCAGCGTCACGTAGCCCCGCTCGGCCAGCCGGTCCGCGTACAGGCCCGGGACCTGGGAGCGCACCCCGGTGAACGGGCCCGTGAACACCAGAGCGGGCCGCGGCCCCCCGCCGTCAGGGACCCGCAGATCCCCGACGAGCGTGAGGCCGTCGACCACGAACTCGACTCGCGTGGTCAGGATCACGAGTCGAACCCCAGTCCCATCCGGTCGAGCACGCGCAGCCACAGGTTGCGCTTGCCCTCGTGCTGGTCGGCCTGCGCGATCGACCACCGGGTGAACTGGATGACCCCGGACCGCACCGGCTCCGGCGGGAACGGCATCGGCTTCTCCTTGACCATCCGCAGCTCGGTCCGCTCGGTGGACTCGCCCGACAGCAGGTCGAGCATGACGTTCGCGCCGAAGCGGGTGGCGCCCACGCCCATCCCGGTGTAGCCGGTGGCGTAGGCCAGCCGCCCGCCGTGCGCCTGCCCGTAGAAGGCGCTGAACCGGCTGCAGGTGTCGATCACCCCGCCCCAGCGGTGCGTGAACCGCACCCCGTCGAGCTGGGGGAAGGTGTCGTAGAAGTGCTCGGCGAGCTTGACGAACGTCTCGTCGCGCTGCTCGTACTCGGGTTTGACCAGACCCCCGTTGTAGTAGACGGCGTCGTAGCCGCCCCACAGGATCCGGTTGTCGTCGGTCAGCCGGTAGTAGTGGAACTGGTTGCCCGAGTCGCCCACGCCCTGCCGGTTGCGCCAGCCGACCTCGGCGAGCTGGACGTCGGTCAGGGGCTCGGTCATCAGCGCGTAGTCGTACACGGGGACCACGAAGTGCTTGAGCCGCCGCAGCAGCGGCGGGAACACGCCGGTCCCCAGCGCCACCTGGCGGGCCGCGACCGCGCCGTACGGCGTGCGCAGCGTGATCGTCGTGCCGTCGTCGCGCAGCGAGCGGACCGGGGTGCGCTCGTGGACGCGCACCCCCAGCCGCAGGCACGCCTCCCGCAGCCCCCATGCCAGCCGCGCCGGGTCGAGCATGGCGCATCCGCTGCGCTCCCAGAGCCCGCCCAGGTAGGTCGGCGAGTTCACTTCGGCCCGCACCTGCTCCTGGTCGAGCGGCACGTAGTCGAGCCCCAGCTCGGAGATCAGCTCCAGGTGCTCGCGCAGCCCGTCGAGCTGCCACGGCTCGGTGGCCACGTGCAGCTCGCCGGTGCGTTCGAAGGAGCAGTCGACGCCGTAGCGCTCCAGGGTCTGCTCTATCTCGTCGAGGTTGGCCACACCCATGCGCTCCAGGCGGCCGATCTCGTCCGGCCACCTTTCCAGGCCGTTGGCCAGGCCGTGGGTGAGGGTCGCCATGCAGAACCCGCCGTTGCGGCCGGTGGCGGCCCAGCCGATCCTGCGTCCTTCGAGCAGGACCACGTCCAGGGACGGGTCGCGTTCCTTGGCCATCAGGGCCGTCCACAGCCCTGAGAAGCCTCCGCCGACGACGACCAGGTCGGCGCTCGTTGTCTGGTCGAGCCGCGGTCGCGGCTCGGGTCTGGCCGGGCTGTCCAGCCAGTACGGCTTGCGCTCCGCATCAGCAAGCGCCTTCAGCGGATCCACAAATCCCACTTCCCTACGAAGTTCGTGGAGGTTATTTAGGTACGGCGCCGTGCCGCCACCGCGTTTCCGATCGCGATCAGCACCCCGATGCCGAAGATCAGCGTACCCATGACGTTGACCTGGGGTGGGATACCGGTCTTGACCGCACCGACGATCCACAGGGGGAAGGTGACGGTCGAGCCGTTGACGAAGCTGGTGACCACGTAGTCGTCGATGGACAGAGCGAACGACAACATCGCGCCCGCCATCACGCCCGGCAGGATCGACGGCAGCGTGACCTGCCTGAACGTCCCCCAGGCCGTCGCCCCCAGATCCCTGGCCGCCTCCTCCAGCGACGGGTCCAGCGTGACGATCCGCGCGCGTACCGTCACCACCACGAAGGACAGCGAGAACAGCACGTGGGAGATGATGATCGTGTTCGCGTCGCGCGGCACGTTCCCCGAGACGAACAGCGACAGCAGCGACGCGCCCATGACCAGCTCGGGGGTGGAGATGGCGGCGAAGACCAGGAAGTTCGTGACGCCCTTGCCGCGGAAGCGGTGCCGGCCGAGCGCCAGCCCCAGCATGGTGCCGATCACGACCGTGATGATCGTGCTGACCGCGGCGATCACCAGCGAGTTGCGCAGCGCCACGGTCAGGTCGGAGATGTCGAACAGCTCGGCGTACCAGCGAAGCGTGAAGCCCTGCCAGGAGGTGTTCGACTTGCTCTTCTTGTCGTTGAAGCCGAAGAGGATCATCACGGCGATCGGCGAGGACAGCCAGAGGATGACAATCCAGGTGTAGATGTGGAGGAGCCGGTCCCCCAGCCGCGTGCCCCTCATCGGGCCGCCGCCTCGAGCACGTTCTCCGTCCCGAGCGCCCTGGCGTAGACGAAGATGCCCACCAGCAGCACCGCCATCAGCGTGAACGACAGGGCCGAGGCGGTCGGGTAGTTGAGGTTCGTCAGATACTCGGTCTGGATGATGTTGCCGATCATCGTGTTGGCCGTGCCGCCGAGGATCTGCGCGTTGATCGGGTCGGCCGTGGCGGGCACGAACGTCATCAGCACCCCCGCGAACACCCCCGGCAGCGACAGCGGCAGCACCACCCGCCGGAAGGCCGACGTCCGCGTGGCGTACAGATCCTGGGCCGCCTCTATCACCCGCGGGTCCACCCGCTCCAGCGACACGTAGATCGGCAGGATCATGAACGGCAGGAAGTTGTACGTCAGCCCGCCCACCACGGCGACCGTCGTGGCCAGCACGTGGAAGTCCTCGGGCAGCAGCCCCCAGCCCTTCAGCGTGCCGAACAGGATGCCGTTGTCCGACAGCAGGAAGTTCCACGAGATCGTACGTAGCACGAACGACACGAAGAACGGCAGCAACAGCAGGAACAGGTACACGGACTTGCGCGCGCCGCCCTTGAACGCGATCCAGTACGCCACCGGGTACCCGATCACCAGCATGGCCAGGGTGGCCAGGCCGCCGTAGAGCAGCGAGCGCACCAGCTGGGTGCTGTACCGGCCGAGCGCGTCGCTGTAGTTGGAGAAGCTGAACGTCATGGCGAAGCCGTCGATGGCGTTGCCGGTCTGCAGGGAGACCGAGGCCATCGCGGCCATGGGCACGACCAGGAAGATCGCCAGCCACATCCAGCTCGGCAGCGCCAGCAGGTAGGGGGTGAGCCGCCTCATGCGCTACGCCTGCGTGATGGACTGGAAGATCGGGTTGAAGACCTGCTCCTGCTGGGTGGTCAGCTGGGTGTAGTTGTGCAGCTTGGCGTAGTCGGCCTCGGTGGGGAACATGAGCGGGCTGTCGACCATGTCCTCGAGGGACTTCTTGTCCTTGCCCTTGGCCGTCTTGGCCTTCTCCCGCAGCAGGTCCTGCACGGCCGGGACGGGCGTGACGTACTGGATGAACTCGTCCAGCTCGGCGGCCACGGCCGGCTGGTAGAGGTAGTCCATGAGCATGAGCGCGTCCACCGGGTTGGCCGCGTTCTTGGGGATGAGCATGTTGTCGGTCCAGATCGTGCCGCCCTCCTGGGGCACCACGAACTTGACCGGCTCGCCGGCGAGCTGGCGCTGGAAGACGTCGCCCGACCAGGCCATGGTGAGCCAGACGTCACCCTTGGACACAGCGTCGATGTAGCTTTGATCGTAATATTTCCGGACAATTCCGGCGTCGCGCTGGGCCTTGAGCTTCTCCCCGGCCTTCTTCCAGTCCGCCTCGGTCGACTTCTCGGGCGCGATGCCCAGCGCGAACATGCCGAAGTTCGCGATCTCCTGTGCGTCGGCCATCATGCCGACCCGGCCCTTGTACTTGGGGTCGAACAGCGACTCGATGCTGGTGATGTCCTCGTTGACGTACTTGGTGTTGTACGCGATCCCGGTCACACCGGACGTGTACGGCACCGTGTACTTGTTGCCGGGGTCATAGGCCCGCTCCTTGTACTTCTGGCCGGCGTTGGCCTCGAAGTTCGGCAGCTGGGAGTGGTCGAGCGGCGTCACGTAGCCCAGCTCGATCATGTGCTGGAGCTGGACGCCGTTGGTCATGACGACGATGTCGTAGCCCAGCGACTGCCCCGCCCGCAGGACGGGGTCGGCCTTGCCGAAGAACTCGGCGTTCTCCTGGATGACCTCTTTGTACTCGTACGAGATGCCGGTGGCCTGCTTGAACTTCTCCAGCGGGGCCTTGTCCTCGGGCATGTACTCGGGCCAGTTGGCGAAGACGACCTTGCCGTGCTTGGTCTGCTTGGCCCAGAAATCCTTGACCGCGTCAGCCTTCGGAGGCGCGGCCTTCTGTCCTTGAACGCCGCACGCGGCCAGCGCGAGGCCCGTGGCGGAGAACCCGGCGACCCGGAAGAAATCGCGACGGGAACGGAGCATGGGGTGGTTCATGACGTGCTATCGACTTCCAATCACATATGAGTGCTGCGCCTGCCACGACAGCCACACGGAGTCCCCACGCTCCGCAGTGGCCGTCGCATCAAGAGCGTTCTGCTGGAACACGGTGATCTCGGCCCCGTCAGCGAGACTCACCGCGTAGCTGTTGTAGGTCCCCAGGTAGACCACCTCGGAGACGGTGCCGCGCACGGCGCTCAGGCCCTGACCGGGCTCCACCGTGTCGATGGTGATCTTCTCGGGCCGCACGGTCACGGTCACGTCGCCGTCGTGCCCGGGCACGAGCACCCGGCCGCCGCCGATCTTCAGCTCGCCGCCGCTCGCGGCGCCCGTGAGCAGGTTGGAGGTGCCGATGAAGCCGGCCACGAACGCGGTCGCGGGTCGCTCGTAGATCTCCCGCGGCCCGGCGAGTTGCTCGACCAGGCCGTCGTTCATGACGGCGATCCGGTCGCTCATGGTCAGCGCCTCGTTCTGGTCGTGGGTCACGTACACGAACGTGATGCCGACCTCGCGCTGGATGCGCTTGAGCTCGATCTGCATGGCCTGGCGCAGCTTGAGGTCGAGCGCGCCGAGCGGCTCGTCGAGCAGGAGCGCCCGCGGCCGGTTGACCAGCGCGCGGGCCAGCGCCACGCGCTGCTGCTGGCCGCCGGACATCTCGCGCGGGCGGCGCTTCTCCCTGCCGGTGAGGTCGACGATCTCCAACATCTCGCCGACCCGCCGCTTGATCTCCTCCTGCGGCGTCTTGCGCTGCTTCAGCCCGAAGGCCACGTTGTCCCAGACGCTCATGTGCGGGAAGAGGGCGTAGGACTGGAAGACCATGTTGACGTCGCGTTTGTTGGGCGGGACGTCCGTGACATCCTTGCCGTGCAGCCGCACCAGCCCCTTCGAGGGCGGTTCGAACCCCGCGATCATCCTCATGGTCGTGGTCTTGCCGCACCCGGACGGGCCGAGGAGGGAGAAGAACTCCCCCTCGGCGATGCCCAGAGTGACACCTTTGACCGCCTGGACGACCTCGCCATGCGAGAGGTACTCCTTGACGACGTCCTCAAGCTCTATCGCATTCAGCTCAGTCATCCCAGCCGTTGTCCTATTCGCCGATGTAGTGCATGAC
This sequence comes from Nonomuraea sp. JJY05, assembly GCF_043496855.1. Taxonomy (NCBI): domain Bacteria; kingdom Bacillati; phylum Actinomycetota; class Actinomycetes; order Streptosporangiales; family Streptosporangiaceae; genus Nonomuraea; species Nonomuraea sp. JJY05. The sequence goes on along the minus strand of NZ_JBIEIS010000012.1, from coordinate 253,122 downwards.
GTGCTTGACCCGGGTGTAGTCGTGCAGGCCGAACACCGACAGGTCCTTGCCGTACCCGGAGTGCTTGAAGCCGCCGTGCGGCATCTCCGAGACGAACGGGATGTGCGTGTTGACCCAGACCACGCCGAAGTCGAGCCGGTTGGACATCCGCATGGCCCGGCCGTGGTCGGAGGTCCAGACCGAGCCGCTCAGGCCGTACTTCACGTCGTTGGCCTTGGCCAGCGCGTCGGCCTCGTCGCTGAACGTCTGGACGGTGATCACGGGGCCGAAGACCTCGTTCTGCACCATCTCGTCGTCCTGCTTGAGGCCGTCGACGATCGTCGGCGCGAAGAAGTAGCCCTTCTCGCCGACCCGGTGGCCGCCGGTGAGGACCTTGGCGTGCGCCGGGACCCGGTCGATGAAGCCCTGGACCCTGGCGAGCTGGTTCTCGTTGTTGAGCGGCCCATAGAGCGCGTCCTCGTTGCCCAGGTCGCCGGTCACGGTGCCGGCGGCGGCCTCGGCGAGCGCGGCCACGAACTCGTCGTGCACGCTCTCGTGCACCAGCACCCGGCAGGCGGCGGTGCAGTCCTGGCCGGCGTTGTAGAGGCCGGCGGTGGCGATGTCGGAGGCGGCCTTGCGCAGGTCCTTGACGTCCTCGAACACCACGACCGGGGCCTTGCCGCCGAGCTCCAGGTGCACGCGCTTGAGGTCGTCGGCGGCGCTCTTGGCGACCGACATGCCCGCGCCGACCGAGCCGGTGATGGCGACCATGGAGGCGGTGGGGTGGCCCACCACGAGGGCGCCGGTCTCGCGGTCGCCGGTGACGACGTTGAAGACGCCCGCGGGCAGCACCTCGCCGAGGATCTCGGCCAGCTTGAGCGTGGAGGCCGGGGTGGTGTCGGACGGCTTGAGCACGACCGTGTTGCCGGCCGCCAGGGCCGGGGCGATCTTCCAGACCGCCATCATCATCGGGTAGTTCCACGGCGTGACCTGGCCGATTACGCCGATCGGCTCGTGCCGGATGACGCTGGTGTGCTCGGCGAGGAACTCACCGGCCGTGGGGCCCTCCAGGGTGCGCGCCGCGCCCGCGAAGAAGCGGAAGTGGTCGGCGGCCACCGGGGTCTCGTCCTCGGACATCCGGGCCCGCGGCTTGCCGGTGTTGAGGCACTCCGCCTCGTTGATCTCGTCAGCCCGCGCGTCGATCGCGTCGGCGACCTTGAGCAGGAGGTTGGCCCGCTCACCCGGCGTGGTCCTGCCCCACGACTCGAACGCGGCGGCAGCGGCGGCGAAGGCGGCATCGACGTCCTCCGGGCCGGAGACAGGGGCCTGCAGGTAGGCCTCGCCTGTGCACGGGTCGATGATGTCGGAGAACTTGCCGCTCTTGGCGTCCACGAACTCACCATTGATGAAGTTCTGCAGACGGATCATGCGCCCTCCAAGTGGGTGGCTGAGATGCCGCGACTCTTACAGAGCAGATGCATCTCGACAAGGGATTTCGTGGTGAAGATACCAAATTGCTACGAATTCGCTTGACAGGCCGCCAGGAACTGACAACATGTCGCACCAGGACGGCAACTCAGCGGGAACGCACCCGTAACGCCGGACCAGTAGGAGGATTCCGTCGATGACGACGCCGCCCCGCGTACGCCGCAACAACGCCAATGCCGGGCCGGTGGTGCTCGACGATCTGTCGAAGCAGATCATCGAGCAGCTCCAGACCGACGGGCGCATGCCGTACGCGGCGATCGGGAAAGCGGTGGGCCTGTCGGAGGCCGCCGTGCGTCAGCGTGTCCAGCGACTGCAGGACGCGGGCGTGATGCAGATCGTCGCCGTCACCGACCCGCTGACGCTGGGATTCCCGCGGCAGGCCATGATCGGCATCAACTGCGAGGGCGACCTGGAGGCGGTGGCCGACGAGCTGGCGGCCATCGACGAGATCGACTACGTGGTCCTCACCGCGGGCTCCTTCGACGTGATCGTCGAGGTGGTCTGCGAGGGCGACGGGCACCTGCTGGAGATCCTCAGCAAGATCCGCGCCATCCCCGCCGTGCGGGCCACGGAGTCGTTCGTCTATCTCAAGCTGCGTAAGCAGACCTACTCCTGGGGCACCCGCTAGCCTGCCGTCTCCATGATGGGCAGGATAGGCGTGTCCGCCGTGCGCACCAAGCGCGGGCCCTCGGGGCCGTACACCTCGCGGGGCTCGGGGAAGGCCGTCAGCAGCGCCAGGTAGAGCACCCCGGCGACGGCCAGCCCCACCGGCAGGGAGATGTCCACTCCCCCCGCCAGGTTCCCCAGCGGGCCGACGAACTGGCCCGGCAGGTTCACGAACAGCAGCGCCAGGCCCGCGGAGACGATCCAGGCGGACAGCCCGCGCCAGTTCCAACCGTGCGTGAACCAGTAGCGACCGCCGCGCTGGCGCCGGTTGAAGACCTGGAGCGCGTCCGGGTCGTACCAGCCCCTGCGGGTCACGTAGCCGAGCATCATGATCACCATCCACGGCGCCGTGCACGTGATGATCAGCGTGGCGAACGTCGAGATGCTCTGGGTGAGGTTCGCGGCGAAGCGGCCGATGAAGATGAACACGATCGACAGCGTGCCGATGAACACCGTCGCCTGCACCCGGGAGAAGCGGGTGAAGACGCTGGAGAAGTCGAGCCCGGTGCCGTAGAGGGAGGTCGTGCCGGTGGACATGCCGCCGATCAGGGCGATCAGGCAGACCGGTACGAAGTACCAGCCGGGCGAGACGGCCAGCAGCCCGCCGACGTAGTTGGGGGCGGCCGGGTCCATGTAGTCGGCGGCCTTGGTCGCGATGATCGACGCCGTGGTCAGGCCGAACAGGAACGGCAGGATGGTGGCGATCTGCGCCAGGAAGGCCGCGGCCATCACCCGGGACTTCGGCGTCGTGGCCGGGATGTACCTGGACCAGTCGCCCAGGAAGGCGCCGAACGACACGGGGTTCGACAGCACGATCAGCGCCGCGCCGATGAACGACGGCCAGAACAGCGGGTCGCCGGCCGGGAGCGTGCCGGGATAGGACGGGTCGAAGTCCCCGGCGAAGGCGAACGCCCCCAGGACGAACAGCAGCGACGCCGCCGCGACCGCGATCTTGTTGACGAACAGCATGAAGCGGAAGCCGTACACGCAGACGATCAGCACGAGAACGGCGAAGAGCGCGTACGCGACGCCGTACGACAGGTCGGTGTCGGGCAGCCCGGCCAGCCGGTGGGCGCCGCCGACCAGCGCGTCCCCCGACGACCAGACCGAGATCGAGAAGAACGCGATCGCGGTCAGCAGCGACAGGAACGAGCCCACGATCCGGCCGTGCACGCCCAGGTGGGCGGAGGAGGAGACGGCGTTGTTGGTGCCGTTGAGCGGCCCGAACAGCGACAGCGGCGCCAGGATCAGCGCGCCGACCACGAGCCCGAGCACGGTCGCGGCCAGCCCCTGCCAGAACGACAGCCCGAACAGGATGGGGAAGGCGCCGAGCACGCAGGTGGCGAACGTGTTCGCGCCCCCGAACGCCAGCCGGAACAGGTCGATCGGGCGCGCGTTGCGGTCCGCGTCGGGGATGCGCTCGACCCCGTACGTCTCGATCTCGGTGAGGCTCATGCTTTCTCCTGCAACGCCAGCAGGCTGACGAGGTCGTAGGCCACGTGGGAGGCGGCGACCGAGGTGATCTCCGCATGGTCGTACGCCGGGGCCACCTCGACGACGTCGGCCCCGACCAGGTTGCGGCCGGCCAGGCCGCGCAGGATCTCCAGCAGCTCCCGGCTGGTGAGCCCGCCCGCCTCCGGCGTCCCCGTGCCCGGGGCGTGGGCCGGGTCCAGCACGTCGATGTCGACGGACACGTACAGGGGCCGGTCGCCGACGCGCTGCCGCAGCACGTCGATCACCTCGTCGAGGCCGCGCCGCAGCACGTCGGCCGCCGTCAGGATGCCGAACCCGAGCCGCCGGTCGTCCTCCAGGTCCTTCTTGCCGTACAGCGGGCCCCTGATCCCGACGTGGCTGAGGGCCTCGGTGTCCAGCAGGCCCTCCTCCACCGCCCGCCGGAACGGGGTGCCGTGCGTGTACTCGGCGCCGAAGTAGGTGTCCCAGGTGTCGAGGTGGGCGTCGAAGTGCAGCAGCGCCACCGGGCCGTGCTTCCTGGCCACGGACCGCAGCAGCGGCAGCGCGATCGTGTGGTCGCCGCCGATCGCGACGAGCTTGGCGTCGATCGAGTCCGCCGCGCCCTCGATGCTCTCGATGGCCGCCCCGATGTCGAACGGGTTGGCCGCGATGTCGCCGGCGTCGACCACCTGCACCCGCTCGAACGGTGAAACGTCCAGCCCCGGGTGGTAGGGCCGCAACAGCCGGGAGGCCTCCCTGACCGCGGCCGGGCCGAACCTGGCGCCGGGCCGGTAGGACACGCCGGTGTCGAACGGCACGCCGACCACGGCCACGTCGGCCCGCTCGACCTGGTCGAGCCTGGGCAGGCGGGCGAAGGTGGCGGGCCCGGCGAAGCGGGGGACCTGAGAGGAGTCGACAGGGCCAAGGTTCATGCGGCCCAGTGTTCGTCATGCCTTTGACCTGCGGCAATTGTGGAGCCAACGAAGTGGGCCGGTGTGTGTTGTGCCCGGTAACAAGCAGGCCGGCGCAAGAGTTTGGCACCGGCCGAAAAGCGAGCCGTATTCACCGGCATTTCATTCGGACAAAGCGCCGTCGTATCATCTCGGCAGAGCCTAGGAGGGACTCTCTATGGGGGAACCGGCTCACGCGGTTGGCACCGGGCTTGCGGAGCTGACTGACATGACGCTGCTCCAACTGACCGAACTCGACGACGCCACCCTCGACGGGCTGGTGGGCAAGATCCTCGGGCGAAGAGGGCCGTGGGATCGGCTGTGGCAGGAGGATTCCAACAACGGTGCCGTCCCGTGCGATGGCTGAACGAGTGTTCGACCGCTGAGACGTACGAGATCTGCCATCGCCTGGCCGGCGACGACCTCACCTCCGAGCTGCTGACCCGGCTCAGGGAGATCCAGCTCCACAGGAATCAGCTGCTCGTGGAGGCCGTGCGGCGGCAGGTGCGCGGGACGGCCGCCGATGCCTCGTTCCGCGCGCTGGCCGACCTGCAGGAGAGCGATCCGCGCCTCATGGCGGAACTGCTGGTGCTCCCCCAGGTGGGCTGCTGGGCGGTCGACTGCCTGCGGCGGCTGCGCGACGGCGAGGATCCGGACCTCGGCTATCTCGTCTCCTTCAGCGCCGGCGCGGCGCTGCGGGCCGGACGGCGGCCACCACTGCGCCCCGGCGCGTTCGTCCCGGGGCTCGGCACGTTCGCGGAGTCCGGGCTCGTCCCGATCCCCTCCCTGCACGCGCAGGCGAACGGGCTGGGGCTGGACGTCAAGCTCGACGCGGTCGATCCGTACCTGGCGGGCTTCGGCAGGCGGGGCGAGGCGGATCCGGCGTGGTGGCAGCGGGAGCTCGGCCTCGCCTGGCGGGTGCTGTGCGAACGGCATCACCACGCCGCCGAGACGATCGCGGCGGTCTTCACCACGCTGGTGCCGCTGGAGGGCCGTGATCGAGTGCGGCCCGCCAGCGCGACGTCCGGCTGGGCGTACGGGGCGGTAGCGCTCTCACCGCCGCCCGACCCGGTCGCGTTCGCGGAGAGCCTGGTCCACGAGGTCTGGCACCTGGTGCTCGGCGCCGTCGAGGACGTGGTCGAGCTGACCGATCCCGACGACGGACGCCGCTGGTACGCGCCCTGGCGCTCCGACCCGCGACCGCTCGGCGCGCTGCTGCAGGGTTGTTTCGCGAATTTCGCGATCACCGCGTTCTGGCGGGCCGAACGCCACGCGAGCCCGGCCGGCGAACGCCACGCGAGCCCGACTGTCGAACGCCACGCGAGCCCGGCCGTCGGACGCCACGCGAGCCCGGCCGTCGAGCGGGCGGAGGCGGAGTTCGCCTACCGCCGGGCCATCACGTTCGAGGCGCTGACCCGCGCGAGCGGCTCGGGGAGTCTGACCGGGCCGGGCGAGGTGCTCGTGGACGGGCTGCTGGACCGGCTCGGCGAGTGGCTGCGCGAGCCGGTGCCCGCCTCGGCCGAGCGGCGGGCGGCCGAACTCCGGGACGGGCACCGTACGCGCTGGCTGAGCGCCAATCCCGGGTTTTCGATCTAGACCGTCAGTCGTTCATGGGCTCGATGCCCAGGTTGACCCGGCCGTACTGGGCGGCCAGCCGGGCGTGCGGGTGGTCGGGCATGATCGAGCGCTGGTAGCCGTCGAGCATCTTCTCCCGCAGGCTCTGGGCGCCGTCCTTGTCTCCGTCGGCGTTGCGGTCGAGGGACAGGTTGGCCATGGCGGCCAAGGTGTTGGGGTGGTCGGCCCCGCGCGTCTTGAGGCTGCGCTCGAGCACCGTCTCGCCCAGCCTCCGGGCCTGCCCCACCTCGCCCAGCGCGGCCAGGTCGCTGGCGAGGTTGTGCATGGCGATCAGGGTGTTGGGGTGGTTGTCGCCCAGGAGGGCCTTCATCCCCTCGGCCGCCCGCTCGCTCAGCCTTCGGGCGCCGCCCGGATTGTTCCTGACCCGCAGCACGACGGCCAGGTTGCTGCAGGCCGCCAGCGTGTTGGGGTGGTCGGGCCCGGCCACCTTCTCCAGGCTCAGCACCGTCTCCTCGCCCAGCCGCTGGGCGCCGGCCAGGTCTTCGGTGAGCCGGTAGTCGTTGATGAGGTTGGTGGCCGACTGCAGCGTCTGGCGGTGCTCCTTGCCGAGGGTCGACTTGTGCCGCTCCCAGGCCTTCAGCCCCTGGACGAAGGCGTCCTCGTAGAGGCCGGCCCGGTTGAGTGCCACGCTGAAGTCGATGGCGACCAGGAGCCGGAACTGGTTCCATGGCTGGTTCTTGCGGTCGATGGCGTTGCTGATCCGCCTGATCAGGTCGAGGGACTCCTCGTAGCGCCCCAGCCCGCGCAGGTCTCGGGAGCGGCCGAACTGCGAGCTCAGCGTGGCGTGCTCGACCGGGCCGAAGATGCGCTGCCGCTCGGCCAGCGTCTCGTCGTCGTAGCGCAGGGCCTCCTCGAAGCGGCCCAGGCAGCGCAGGCTCACCGCCACGTTGCTGCGGATCCGCAGCGTGTCGGGGTGGTCGGCCCGCAGCTGCTGCTCGAAGAGCGGCAGCAGCCTCAGGTCGTTGTCCAGCGCGTCGGCGTAGCGGCCGAGCAGCCGCAGCCCGACGTCGTGCACGCGGGCGCAGCTCAGGTAGACGGCGTCGAGCTCGCCGAAGTTGTCGCGCAGCCGCTGGAGGGTGTCGGCCTGCAGCCGCAGGCTCTCCTCCCACTGGCCGGCGGTGCGCAGCGCGTTGCCGACCTGGACCGCCAGGGCCAGGGTCTGCTTGTCGTCCTGGCCGAACCGCTGCCGCCACAGCTCCAGCGTCGGCAGGCCGATCCGCAGGCTCTCCTGGTGGCCGCCGCGGCGGTAGAGCTGCTCGACCTGGTTGATGATCAGCTTGCGGACCAGGCGGTCGCCGGACTCGACCGCCCGCGAGGGCACCAGGTGCTGCAGGGAGCGCTGGTAGATCTGCTCGCTGTCCTCGCGGTCGACCGCCCCGGGATCGGAGGCGGCCAGCAGGAGGTGGGCGGCCTCCTGGAAGCGGGCCGCGGCCTCCGGGTCCTCGCGCACCATGCGGTCCCTGGTCACGGCCTGCACAACGCGGTGCAGCTGCACGACGTTGCGCACGCCGTCGAGCTTGAGCATGGAGTAGCGGCCCAGCTCTCTGGCCGCCCTGCGGAACTCGGTCACGCCGCTCAGCACCCGGTCGAGCGGCTGCGGCAGCTTGGAGGCCACGGCCGGCTGCACGAGCAGCTCCTCGGCGATCGGCTCGGCGGAGAGGCTGGCCAGCAGCTTGAACAGCGCGTCGGCCTCCGGCGAGATCTTGCTGCGCGAGACGCTCCACGTCGTGGCCACGGTCTGCGGGTATTTGATGTCGACCGAGCTGGCCAGCAGCGCGTGCGCGTTGTCGCGGAACAGCTCCAGGTATTCGGAGATGCTCGTGCCGGTCTCGTTGAGGTACGCGGCGGCGTGCTCGGCGGCCAGCGGGAGGTTTCCGAGCTGATTGGCCAGCTCCTTCGCGTCGGCCTCGGCTTCCACGGAGCCGGACCTACCCGGGTCGGCCAGGGCGGTCACCCGCCTATGAAAGAACTTGACCGTTTCGTCGGGAAGGAACTCCCCTACCTCGATCCCGTCGAGGTCCATCGCCCGCCGCCAGTGCCGGTCGCGCGTGGTGATGATGACGTGGCCGCCGCCGCTGGGCAGGTAGTGCTGGACCGCGTTGGCGCTCTCGACGTTGTCGTAGATCAGCAGCCATCGCTCGTAGAGCTCGCGGTTGGCGAGGGCGGACAGGACCAGCCTGGCGGAGTAGTCGCGATCGTCGGGGCGGAAGCCGTCGAGGGACATCTTGCGGCCCAGCCCGATCAGCGAGTTGACGATGGTCTCCTCCTGCTCGGCCCTGATCCACCAGACGAGGTCGTAGTCCTCCGCGTGGCGATGCGCGTATTCGGCGGCGATCTCGGTCTTGCCGATGCCGCCCATGCCGTAGACCGGCTGGGGCGGCTGGCCGACCAGCGCCGTCGAGTGCTGCGCGAGCCGGCTGTGGAGCTCGGCGAGCTCGCGCTCACGACCGGTGAAACAGCGGTTGCGGAACGGGATTTCCCGCCCCCAGAGGGTGGGGCGGCGCTCCTGCCGCGCGACGTCCTCCATCACGATCACCGCCACTGGTCGCTATTCGGCTATCGCCACCGATCCTAATGCGATATCTGCCCGCCGCAGGTCGTGTCCGCACGCAGCGGAAAGAGCGCTTTCCCTCTGAAGCGGACAGCCCTTAATGGCGGTTTGCCCCGTCACATAAAGCGCTCTTTGCCGGGATTACTAACATATATTGTGCTATGTCGGAGATGACCAAGCGCCACTATGCGGCCATTCTCGGCTATTGACTGCGGCGGCCCTTTCATGGACCCTCTGAAGGGTTCCGCACCTCGCCGCCATGACCGGAAGGCGGTGACGCGTGCACGCCGGTGGCATCGACCGCGACAACGAGGCCGCCTGGGATCTGCTGATCGGGGATCTCAACAATGGTGACTGCATCCCCTTTCTCGGCGCGGGAGCCAGCGCGGAGCGGCTCCCGCTCGGTGGCCAGCTCGCGGCGAAATGGGCCAGCAAGATCAACTATCCGTACGCGGATTCCGACAACCTGGCACGCGTGATGCAATACGCGACCACGATGGTCTATCGTGACGCAACCAGGACGAAACGCGAATTTCTCAAGGCCGAGTTCGCCAACGCGACCCCACCCGACCGCACAGATCAATTCCCGGTGCACGCCGTGCTGGCCCGCTACCCTCTCCCCCTGTACATCACCACGAACTACGACGACTTCATGTTCCTGGCGCTGCAGCAGGCGAGAAAACAGCCCATTTGGGACTTATGTCCGTGGTACGCGATGTCCTCCGACGACTGGACCGGGAGCCCTTTTCGTGAACCAGCCTTCACCCCGTGCGTGGAGCGGCCACTCGTGTACCACCTGCACGGTCACCACAAGGAGCCGCACTCGATCGTGCTCATCGAGGACGACTACCTCGACTTCCTGGTCAGGCTGGCACAGGACGGCAGGCACACCAACGCGTCTTCCGCTTCCCCGCGCGGCGGACACCCGATGACGCTGCTGCCCTTCCCGGTCCGCACCGCGCTGCGGACGAAGGCGCTGCTGTTCATCGGCTACGGCCTGCGCGACTGGACGTTCCACGTCATGTTCCGGACCCTGCTGCACGGCCTGCCCGGCACCATGCGCAGGGAACACACGAGCGTCCAGCTCAACCCGGACGACCACTCCGCCGAGGAGCGCCAATACCTCGAGCGCTACTTCCAGGCCCAGAGCATCCGCATCCTGTGGGAGACCCCGCGCTCGCTCAACGACAAGCTGGCCGCCGGACTCCGGGGGACGCCATGACAAGCAATCCCACCGAGCCGTACGTCGGACCGCGCCCCTTCCGCCGCACCGAGTCGGCCCTGTTCCACGGCAGGTCGGAGGAGGCCCGCCACCTGCGGGACGCCTGGCTGTCCGAGCGGGTGGTGGTGCTGCACGGCCCCGCCGCCGTCGGCAAGACGTCCCTGCTGCACGCCGGGGTCCTCCCGCTGCTCGACGACGAGCCGCGCACGCTGACCCTGCCCGTCGGACGGCTGATCCACCAGCCCACCTGGCCGCTCGCTCACACGTCCGGGCCGGGCGGCTACCGCTTCACCCTGATCAGCAGCTGGACCCCCGCCCGTCAGACCCCCGACCCCGAGCAGACGGTCAGCTCGGCGCTGGAGAGCATCGTCGCCGGAGCCTCGCCGCACCGGGTCCTGGCCGCGATCGACCACATGGAGGAGCTGTTCACGGCCTTCCCCGCCCGGCTGCCCGAGCGCGACCGCCTCATCGGCGAGCTGGCCCAGGCCCTGCGGGAGCTGCCGCTCAACCTGCTGCTCCTGGTGCGCGACGACCAGCTCGCCACGCTGAGCGGCTACGAAGGGCTGCTGAGCCCCCAGCCGTTCGCCTATGTGCGCCTCGACGGTCTGGGGCAGGCGTCCGCGGTGGCCGCGGTGAGGGGACCGGCCTCGCACAGCGGCCGCCGCTACGCGCCCGGCGTGGCGGAGCAGCTGGTCGAGCGGTTGCGCAAGACGACCTACACCGACCGGCTGGGCGAGAGCGTCGAGATCGTCAGCGAGCGGGTCTCGCCCTTCGAGCTGCAGATCGCCTGCGCGGCGCTCTGGTCGGGCCTGGGCGGCTCCGACGACACGATCACCGCGGAGCTGCTCGCCCAGCTCGGCGACCTCGCCGGGATCCTCGCCGCCTACTTCGACCGCACGGTCCGCGACGTGAGCCTGGAGACCGGCGTGTCCGAGCCGGAGCTGCGCGCCTGGATCGAGTCGACCTTCATCACCGAGCGGGGCACGCGCGGCACCGCCTACCGGGGCCTGACGCAGACCGCCGACATGCCCAACACCGTGGTGGACGCCCTGGTGGCACGGCACATCCTCACGGAGGAGCAGCGCGCCAGGAGCCTGTGGTACCAGCTCGGCCAGGAGCGCCTGGTCGAAGCCATTCGCACCGCTCACCACGCCGCACCTGCCCGCGACCGGCCCCAGGAGCACACGCCCGCCGACTTCCGCGCCGCCGCCGAGGCCGCGCTCGGGGAGGGCAACTTCATCTCGGCCCGCCGCTTCGCCGACGTGGCGGCCAGCCGCTCCTTGGAGCAGGGCGACGAGCGGCAGTTCGCCAACCTGCTGGCGTTCAAGGCGGAGGTCGCCAGGGTCGAGGGCGACCTGGAGGCCGCCAGGGAGACGCTGACCGCGGCGCGCTCGCAGTTCGAGAGCCAGCAGGACGCCCTGGCCACCGTACGGGTCCTGACGGCGCTCGCCGAGGTCTGCCTGTCGATGGGCAGCCCGGACGAGGCGGTGGACCTGGGCCGGCAGGCGGTGGCCAGGATGCCCGGAGACGTCGCCGCCCGCACGCTCCTGGCCCACGCGCTCTGGCGGGCCGGCTCGCCCGCGGACGCGGAGGCCGCCTACAACGACGCGCTCGACCTGGACCGCAACGCCGCCCGGGCACTCCAGGGCCGGGGCCAGGTCCGGATCGCGCTGCGCGACTTCCGCGGCGCGCTGTCGGACCTGGACCGGGCGCTGGCGCTCGGCCTGCCCCGGTCGGAGGAGGACCTGGCCAGGGAGGCGCGCGAGCAGGCGCTGGGGCGGCTCGGCGACTATCCGGAGAGCTGAACCGTCGCGATCTCCCACGGCTTCAGCGCCAGGCGGAGCACGCCGTCCTCCACCGGGAGCCGATCGCCCGGACGGCCGCGCAGGTCGGCGTGGCGGGCCTGGGCGAAGGCGCCTTCGATCACGGCCTCCGTGGCGGCCGGGGTGAGGGCCACGACCCTGAGCTCCTGCCGGTCGTCACGCATCCGCAGCGAGGTCATCACCACGCCGTCGCCCGTCACCGACAGCCCGGACGCGGGAGCGGGCAGCTCCAGGCCGCGCCTGCCCTGGCCGGGGACCACGAGCAGGTCGTGGCGGAAGGTCTCGGCCTGCGGCACGACCTCCTGCCAGGACTCCGCGTACGGCATCAGCGCCAGGCTCACCGACCGGATCCCGCGCGACTGGGCGGCCGGGGTGGGCAGCTGGGGCCCGGCCGGCTCGGGACGCAGGGCGTTGCGGTTGCGCGACAGGTAGGCGACCGAGCGCAGCAGCGTCAGGGCCAGCTCGCCGTCCGTCACCTCGTACTCCGTCACGTGCTCCAGCAGCGCCGCCACGCCTCCGGCCGCCACCCACGAGGAGGCGGGGAAGGTGGGCAGCGGGGTCTCGCCGCAGCCGCCCTCCGCGGTCAGGCCGCGGGTGACCACCGCGAACTGGCCCTCGGCGTGCGACTCCGTCGCGGGAGCGGGCAGCGGCACGTGCAGCCGGACCCGATGGTCCGCGCACCGGTTGTCGAACTCGACGTGCAGCCGTACGTACGGCTCGCCGGCCCGCAACTCGACGCGGGTGGCGACGGCGATCTCCTCGGTCCGGCGGGACCGCGAGGGCGCGGGCAGTTCGGGCGCGCCGTCGATCCCGTCACCCGACGCCGGCCAGCGGTACGTACGCCGCACGTCCACCGCCGCCACCAGCGGACCCGAGCAGATCAGCTCCGTCTCGACGGCCGACGGCTCGGACACGATCAGGTCGCCGGCCGGAGGCGCGTGGTTGTAGGTGTCGCCGACGTCGCCTCCGTCCACGATGCGCCCGGCCCCCGTGACCGTCGTGCCGTCGGCGCCCACCAGCGTCAGCGTGCCGTCGCCGGCGATCGTGACCCGCAGCAGACCGTTGTCCAGCACCTGCTCGTCGCCGCGCACGGGCGTCGGAACCGGCCGGCCCTCGCCGGCGGGCGACCCCTGCACCTGCTCGTGGGGCACCGGCCGGATGCTCGTGTGGCCCAGCGGCGGGACCTCCACCAGGGCGGCGACCGTGCGCCTGGGCTCGGCGAGTATGCGCACCCGCCGCACGCCGCCGGTCGCCGCGCGCAGGTCGTCCAGGTCGAACACGGCCGACGTCTCCCGCGCCACCGTGAACGTCAGCGTCTCGCCCTCCACCGACCACGCCGTGATGTGCTGCCCGTACAGCTCGGTCCCGTGGACGAAGGTCAGCGCCGTGGCGGCGTCCATCTCCTCGTCCAGGAGCAGCGTCGGCGCGTACTCCAGCGGCTGGGTGGGCACCGGCGCGCCCGAGGGGTCCACCAGCGGGTCGGTGCCGGCCACGTCCACGACCACGACGCCCCTGCGCGCGGCGGGCGTCGGGTTGACGAGGAGCACCCCGTCGGAGGGCACCGGCCCGGCCAGCCGGGCGGTCACCATGTCGCGTACGGCCTGGCCGAGGTGCTCGGCCTCGGCGATGCGGGCGGCCACCTGCTGGGCGGTGTCGTCCACGCCGCAGCCGGTCACCGAGTCGTGGCCGCTGGCGTCGACCAGCCGCCACCACGCCATGTCGAGGAAGCGGCCCGGCCACTCGGCGCCCCAGAGGGTGGCCAGCGGCTCGGCGTAGCGCTCGACCATCCGCTCGGCGCGGCCCATGGCCTGCTTGACGTGGGCCCGGACCGAGATGACGCCGGGCAGGATGTTGGCGCGGGCGTGGGAGCGCAGCTCGCCCTCGACGCGCGGCAGCCCGTCCACCTCGCCCGAATACTTCCCGGTATATCCGGACAGGGTGTCCATCCGGGCGCCGATCGCCGCCACCATCTCCGGCAGCCCGCGCACCGGCGCCGAGTGGTCCGTGCCGTACATGGCCAGCAGCGCCCCCTCGGGCCCGTGCCACTCCCGCATGGTTGTGACGAACCCGGCCGCCCGCTCGGCCAGCCCAGCGGAGTCCGAGAACAGGTGCGCCCCGTTCCCGTAGCCGCCCGCGGGCAGGTACTGGGTACGCAGCGCCGTCCCGTCCGGTGCCACCCAGGCGAAGGCGTCGGTGGTCACCGAGGACGGCACACCGCGGTAGACGCAGGCGTGCAGCAGCCCGGCCTTGCGCAGGATCTGCGGCATCTGCGCCGTGTGCCCGAACATGTCGGGCAGATACCCCACCGGCATCGCCCCGCCGAGCTTGTCCGCCCGGCTCATGCCCAGTTCGAGGTTGCGCACGATGTTCTCGCCCGAGCACAGGAACTCGTCGAGCAGGATCTGCCACGGCCCCACCGCCAGCCGCCCCGACTCGACGAGCGCGGCGATGCGGTCGCGGTTCTCGGGCCGGACCTCCAGATAGTCGTCCACGCAGGCCAGCTGCCCGTCGAGGGTGAAGTGGTAGGCGGGCTCGCGCTCCATGGTGTCGAGCACCTCGTCGAGCAGCGCGACCAGCCGCAGCCGGAAGCGCTGGAACGGCTCGTACCACTCCCGGTCCCAGTGCGTGTGCGGTACGACGACGATCTCCCCGCTCATGCGGCCTCCCCTCCGATGGGCAGATCGTGCTGTACGGCGTAACGAGCGGCGATCCGCTGGGCGGTCACGATGTCCTCCAGCCCGCCGCCCGTGTCGGTGAGGGGCGGCTTGCCATCGTTCACGAAAGCATGGAAGGCGGCCAGCTGTACTTCGAACGCCTCGGTCACGTCGCGGTATTCGGTGCGACTCTCGGCGCCGGACACCACGGTGAGCGTCGTGGGCGCGTTCATCAGGTAGGGCGAGGGGAAGACCAGCTCCAGCGAGCCCTTGTCGTGGTGGATGGCCACGGTCTCGCGGTAGGCCGGGTAGTCCTCCAGGTAGTGCCAGCGGATCGAGAACCGTCCCCGGGCGGGCAGGGGCCCGCTGATCTCGATGGACCCCGGCGCGGCCCCCCAGGTCTCGACGTACGAAATTTCCGCAGGCGACCCGGTAAAGCGCCTCAAGAGCGACAAATCATGGCATATCGAGCCCAAGGCCACGCCGTACAGCGCCCGTACCTGCTCCGGCGCCGACTCCCCCAGCGCCCGCGAGACCAGGTCGCGCTCGGCCGCCCGCAGCGAGTCGAGCAGCCCGGGATCCACGTCCCGCGCCTGCGTCAGGTTCGCGAACGCCAGCTGCGACTCCCCGGTCGGGTGCAGCACGGTCACCTCGACCGACCTGATCGCCTCCGGGCCGCCCAGCTCGGCCAGCAGCTCCTCGGCCCGGCGCACGGCCGGATCGTACTGCTTCATGTAGCCCACCATCAGCCGCCCCTCGGGGAGGGCGGCCACCTCGGCCCTGGTCAGCGCGAGCGGCTTCTCGCACAGCACGGCGTACCCGCCGGCCAGCGCCCGGCTGACCGTCTCCCCGTGCGAGCCGGAGGCCAGGACGAGCACGGCCTCGAAGCCCCCCGCCGAGAGCAGCTCCGCCACCGACGTGAAGCGCCCGGCGGCGCCCAGCCGGTCACCCACCGCGTCGGCGAGCGTCCGCGACAGGTCGCAGACCGCGACCACCTCGAACAGGTCGCGCCGCCTCGACAGCAGCGGCACGTAGACCGCCTGCGTGACGGCGCCGCATCCCACCAGCGCGATTCTCACAGTCCCAAGTCCTCCAGCTTGCGGCGGTTGGCCGCCTGGTCGGCGATGTTCTGGGCGACGGTGCGGCGTCCGGGCAGGGTGTCCTGCTCGATGACGACCCAGCCCGCGTAGTCGATCTCGTCGAGGACGCGCACCACGGCGGGCAGGTCCAGCTCGCCCTCCCCGAGCGGGGCGAATCCGCCGCGCCCCATGAGCTCGCGCAGGTCCACGCCGTCGACCAGGGCCTGGGCAAGGATCTTCGTGTCGCCGTCCTTGATGTGCACGTGCCCGACCCGGCCCGACCAGTCGCGCAGCGCGCTCACCGGGTCGCCCCCGGCCAGCAGCAGGTGGCCGGTGTCGAGGCAGAGCTGCACGTCGGTCAGCTCCAGCAGCCGTTCGACGTCGTCAGGGGTCTCGACGTAGGTGCCGAGGTGGTGGTGGAACACGGGGTCGAGGCCGCGCTCGCGGCACCGGTCGACCGCCCTCTGCAGGCGAGCCGCGTACCCCGTCCATTCGGAGGCCGCCAATCCTGGAACGCTCCCACCCGGGCGCGCGAACCGCTCCGGCGACCCCGAGCAGGCCAGCGTGGGCCGCGGCCCGAACCCCTCGGGCGCGGGCGGCGCGGCGGCGAACACGTCGAGCGCGGCCTCCAGCGCGGGCAGCCCGGCCTCGTACGCCGCCGCGTCGCTGTAGGGCAGGTCCACCCAGCCGCCCGCGAGCAGCAGCCCGTTGCCGGCCAGCCGGTCGGCGAGCCCGGACCCGGTGCCCAGGTAGCCGATCGGTCCGGAGTCGATGCCCTCGTAACCGGCCTCGGACAGCGCGCGGACCATCTCGTCGGCGCTCAACGGCGGCGCCTCGGTGGCCAGCTCGAAGACACCGAAGCTCACAGGCGCGTTGGCCACTTTCACTCGCATAGCGCGATCACCTCGTTCTCATAGGTTTCCAGGCGGTGCCGTCCGTCGGTGGCCCGCAGCGGCACGCGTTCTCCGCGTACGACCTGCCGCGTGCCGTCGGGGCGTACCAGGACCAGGCCGTCGGCGTCCAGGGCGAGCAGTTCGTCGCCCAGCCTGAGCAGCAGCGGCCCGTCGGGGCCGGTGGAGACGGCGGTGCGCCCGGCGCGCACGCCGTCCAGCACCGTGCTCGTGTCCTCGGCCAGCACCCACGTCGTCGGCGCGCCGGGCAGGCCGTCGGAGCCGTGGCGGTGGAAGTCACTGCCGCCGATCGCGATCACGTCGTCGCGCCAGGCGTCCGCCCAGGCCAGCGGCGCGCCCCAGCGGCGGTCCCACCAGCCGGAGCTCCAGACCTCGGCGATCTTGGGGCGCCGCGTGACGGGCAGCAGCCAGGCGCAGTCGCCGCCGAGCGGGTGGTTGATCGAGATCAGCCCGCCCGCGCGCTCGGCGTGCTCGACCCAGGAGTCGGCCAGCTGCCGGAAGTCCACCCAGCCGACCTCCCCGAACACGTTCGCGTGGCCCCGGTCGGTGGTGACCTCCTGCCCGGGGATGAGCGTGATCCCACGGTCGATCTTGCCCAGCCAGGGGTGGTGGCTGACGGTGTTGTGGTCGGTGACGGCCAGGAAGTCGAGCCCGCGCCCGTGGGCCAGCTCGGCCAGTTCGGCGATGGTCAGGCTGCCGTCGCTGTGCAGGGTGTGGGCGTGGAAGTCTCCGGCGAACCACCGCAGCCCGTCGACGGAGGGGACGTCCCGCCGGGGCGGGCGCTCCCCGTGCGGCGGCTCCTCCGCCACCGGCTCGGCGGGAGCGACGGCCGAGGTGGTGATCTCCAGCGAGTAGTCGAGGCCCTGCGGCGGGATGCGGTGCAGCCGCAGCCACACGTGCCAGGTGCCCGCCTCCGGCTCGCCCGGCAGGTAGCCGGGCGTCGCCCAGTCCGGGGTGATCGTGTACTCGTCACGCGCGCCGCCCGACCAGCCGCGGAAGCCGCCGGGCGCGCCGCAGCCGAGGTCGATGACACCCTGCGACCGGTCGTACGCCAGCCGCACGGTCACGGCCGCGGTCCCCGCGGGCACCTCGAAGGGCACCTCGCGCAGGATCCGCTCCAGCCGATCGTCCAGGCTCCAGCGGCCCCGGCCAACAGAAGAACTGCCCATCAGACTGCCGCCCCCCTCTCCCTCCCGGCGAAGACCGTAGCGGCAGTCCGCTTCGCACCTTTTCTATTGGTCACACCAGCTCTCCGTCCCGGTAGACGAGGGCTCGGTCGCGGCGGGGCGTCGCGTAGCCGTCGTCGCCGATCCCGGGCTCGCTCCCCTCGGGCACGACGGCCTGCACGGTCACGTCGTTGACGTCGAGGGTCACCAGGTGGGACGCGCCGAGGTTCTCCACGATGGCCACCTTGCCGCCCAGCGTGCCCTCACCGGGCTCGGGCGAGTAGGCCAGGTATTCGGGTCGCACGCCGTACACGATCTTCTCCCCGTCGGAGAGCCGTCCCTGGGCCGAGGCCGGGACCGCCACCTTGCACCCTGCCACCTCCAGCGTGTCACCTCGTACGACGCCGTCCAGCAGGTTCATGGGTGTCGAGCCGATGAATCCGGCCACGAACGTGTTCGCGGGCCGCTGGAAGACCTCGACCGGCGTGCCGATCTGCCGGATGTGCCCGGCTTCCATGACGGCCATCCGGTCGGCCATGGCCAGCGCCTCCGCCTGGTCATGGGTGACGAAGACGGTGGTGACGCCCAGCTCGCGCTGGAGCTTCTTCAGGAACGTCCGCGCCTCCAGCCGCAGCCGGGCGTCCAGGTTGGACAGCGGCTCGTCGAACAGGAACGCCTGCGCCTGCGTGGCCATCACCCTGGCCAGCGCCACCCGCTGCTGCTGGCCGCCCGAGAGCTGGCCCGGCCGCCGGTCCATGAGCTGTTCGAGCCCGAGCCGCGCCCCCACCTCGGCGGCCTTGTCGCGGCGGGTGCCCTTGGCGACCTTCTTGATGCGCAGCGGGTAGGCGATGTTGTCCGTGACGTCCATGTGCGGGAAGAGCGCGTAGTCCTGGAAGACCATGGCGACGTCCCGGCCTCCGGGCTGCACGCCCGTCACGTCCCGGTCGCCGATGACCACGGCCCCGCCGGTGGCGGTCTCCAGGCCGGCGATCGTGCGCAGCAGCGTGGTCTTGCCGCAGCCGGAGGGGCCGAGCAGGGCGAAGAACTCGCCGTCGGGGATGACCAGATCGAGCGAGTCGAGCGCCTTCACGCCGCCGGGATAGACCTTGGTCAGCCCGCGTAGTTCGATTCCGGCCATTAACGCTTGATCCCTCCGTGGAAGCGGAAGCCGTACTTCTTGCTGACGAACAGGTACATGAGCACCACGGGGACGGAGTACAGCAGGCCGAACGTGGACAACATGCTGAGGTTGGCCTGGCCGCCCTCGGTGTAGAGGGTGTAGGTGATCACCGCCGCCGGCTGCTTCTCGACGTCGCTCAGCAGCAGGTACGGCATGAGGAAGTTCCCCCACACGTTGGCCACCGCCCAGACCCCGACCGTCGCCAGGCCGGGCCGCACCAGGGGCACGACCACGTGCCGCACGATCTGCAGCGGCGTGGCCCCGAAGACCCGCGCCGACTCCTCGTACGACTTCGGCGTGGAGTCCATGAAGTCCTTGAGCATGAAGATCGCCGCCGGCAGCAGCCCGCCGGTCAGGATGAGGATCAGCCCGAGCTGCGAGTCGATGAGGTTGAGCTCCACCGCGAGCTGGAACAGCGGCACCATGGCCGCCGTCCCCGTGATGATCGACGACAGCAGCAGCAACGCGTAGAGCAGCACGTCCCGGCCGGGCAGCCGCACCCGGCTCAGCGCGTACGCGGCCAGCGAGGCCAGGAGCACCACCAGCACGGCCGTGCCGACGGACAGCACCAGGGAGTTGTAGAGGGACGGCAGCGCGTACGGATGCTCGGCCACCGCCCTGAAGTTGTCCAGGGTGAAGTCGGGGACCCTGACCTCGTAGGTCGGGTCGGAGGTGAAGGGCGCCGTCACCAGCCACAGCAGCGGGATCGTGAAGAAGGCCAGCAGCACCGCGATCAGCGTGTAGAAGCCGATCCGGCCCAGCACGAAACGCGTCATTTCCTACTCCGGAGCAGCCGCAGGTAGAACACGGCCACGACCAGGTTGATCAGCAGAATGATCGCGGAGACCGCGGCGCCGTAACCCAGTTCGCCGCTCTGCAACGCGACCTTGTACACGTGCACGGCCAGCACCTCGGACTTGCCGTCGGGGCCGCCCGCGGTCAGCAGGAACGGGGTGAAGTCGTTGAACGTCCACAGGCTGATCAGCAGCAGATTGGTCAGGACGTGCCCTCTGATGTGCGGGAACACCACGTCTCTGAGCTGCTGCCAGCCGGAGGCCCCGGCCAGGCGGGCGCTCTCCAGGTGCGAGGGCGGCACGTTCCCGAGCGCGGCGCCGTACAGCATCATCGAGAACGCGGTGCCGCGCCACGTGTTGAACACGATGATCGAGAGCATGGGGTGGTCGAGCAGCCAGGCGAAGCCCTCGATGCCGAGCAGCGCGTTGAGCGTGCCGCCGTCGCGGTCGAGCAGCGCCACCCACAGGAACGACACGATCGCGCCGGGCAGGATCCAGGCCAGGATGACCAGGCCCTCGACCAGCCTCTTCAGCGGCCCGCGCCGGTCGCGCAGCAGCCAGGCGATGGTGAAGCCGAGCCCGACCTGCCCGATGACCGCCGAGCCCAGCACGAACTCGACGGTCAGCCAGGTGGAGCTCCAGAACTCGGGGTTGCCGGCCGCGTCGATGAGGTTGGCGAGCCCCACGAACTTCGGCTCCGCGGCGGCGGCGCCGGTCAGGCGGTAGTTCGTGAGGGCGAGATAGAGCACCCAGAGCGCGGGGAAGACCAGGAACGCGGCGATGAGCAGCAGGGCGGGGGCCACGAAGACCCCTGCCCGCAGCCTGCCCAGGCCCGCCGCGTCCGAGCTGTAGCGGCTCGGCGCGGCGGCCTCGGTGGCCTCAGGAGGCGATGTTGCCAGGGCCACCGACGATTCCTTCGAGCTTCTTCTGGTAGTCGGCCGCCGCCTGGTCGGGCGCCGTGCCGCCGACCACCGCGGCCGTGGCCTCCTGCAGCGCCACCGACACCTGCGGGTAGACGGCCACCGGCGGCCGGTAGGCCGTCAGCGGCAGCACCTTCTCGGAGATGTAGGTCAGCAGCGGCTCACCGGCGAGGATCTCCTTGTTGACGTCCGTGCGGGGCGTGATGCGGACGTTGCCGTCCTTGGTCTCCTCCTTCAGCCCCTCCGGCGAGAGCGTGAAGGTCGCCAGCTCGAAGGCCTCCTTCGGGTGCTTGCTGTTGGGGTTCACCGTACGCAGCGCGCCGCCCGACATGCTGACGAAGTCCTGGCCGCGGATGCCCTTGCCGGGCTCCATCGCGGGGATCATGGCATAGCCGACGACCTGGTCGCGATCGGCCATCTTGGCCACGCCGGTCGCGGGGTTGACGACGCCGCGCCAGAAGTAGTCGCCCTCCATCAGGATGCCGATCTTGCCCGCGGCGAACTGCTGGAACGACTTGTCGCGGCCCTTGGCCTCCTGCTGGAGCTTGGGGTCGCCGAGGCCGCCGCCGTAGATCTTCTGGTAGAGGCCGAGCGCGTCCTTCAGCGGCTGGGAGGCGCCCGCCCACTTGCCGTCCTTCTGCACCTCGCCGCCCGCGCCCGCGAGCAGCGGCAGGACGCCCTGCATGGAGGTGGCCTCGCCCATCGCCGTGCCGGCGTTGATCTGGATCGGCACGGGCACGCCGGAGGACTTCAGCTTCGTCCCGGCGTCGAGGATCTCCTGCCAGCTCTTCGGCTGCCAGTCGGCCGGCAGCCCGGCCTTCTGGAAGAGCGTCTTGTTGAAGTAGAGCACCCGGCCGTCGGTGCCGACGGGCAGCGCGTACTTCTTGCCGTTGAACGTGGCCATGCCCTGCACGGCCTCGGGGATCTGCGCCCAGCCGTCCCAATTGTCGGCGTCCGCCCCGGCCAGGTCCGACAGCGGCTTGAGGTAGCCGGCCTCGGCGAACTCGCCGGCCCAGATGCTGTCGATGTCCATCACGTCCGCGCCCTTGCCTGACTTGAGGTCTAGGGAGAGCTTGGTCTTGTACTGCTCGTCGTCGACGCCGCTGGGGACGAACTTGACCTTGACGTTCTTGCCCTTGGCCTTCTGCGCCGCCTCGAACTTGGGGATCACCCAGTTCGCGATGAAGTTGGCGCCGGCCGCGTTCTTGCCACCGGCGATGGCGTTCTGGGTGATCGTCAGCTCGACGGCGTCGCCGCCTCCGCCGCCACCGGACGACTGGCCGCAGGCTGCGAGCCCCAGCCCGGCCGCGGTGATGACCGCGACCACACCCATCGACCGTTTCCGCAATGCCATGCAAACCCTCCGACAGGTCCGTAAGGAGGTAACGCCATGGGCCAATATGTCATGACATGCATATGACGTAAAGGCTTGGCCAAATTTACGGAGAGTGCTCACACGCTGTGTTTTTGCCTCGGCAGGCCGGGACCTAACCGTCCGAAGCGGCGCGTTGTGAGGCGCGGAGGGTTTGAGCGGAGGGACAATAGGCTACATAGCGGACATCCGTATGTCATGACAATATGCCATAGTGTCGCAGGTAAGCTCCATTCCTGGAGGTGCTTTGTACGACCTGATCACGTTCGGGCGCTCCGGCGTCGACGTCTACCCGCTGCAGACCGGCGTCGGACTGGCCGACGTCGAGTCCTTCGGCAAGTTCCTCGGCGGCAGCCCCACCAACGTCGCCGTCGCCGCGGCCCGCCACGGGCTGCGCTCCGCCGTGATCACCGGCGTGGGAGCGGACCCCTTCGGAGAGTTCGTCCGCAGGGCGATCCGCGGGTTCGGCGTGGACGACGTCTTCGTGAGCACCGTGGAGGGCCCGCCCACCCCTGTGACGTTCTGCGAGATCTTCCCGCCCGACCACTTCCCGATCTACTTCTACCGTGGTGAGCACCCGCCCGACCTGCAGATCTCTCCTTCCCATCTCGACCTCGGCGCCATCGCGGAGACGAGCCTGTTCTGGTTCTCGCTGACCGGGCTGAGCCAGGAGCCGAGCGCCGCCGCCCACGCCGCCGCGCTGTCGGCGCGCACGTCGGGCTGGACCGTGTTCGACCTGGACTGGCGGCCGTCGCTCTGGAAGTCGCGGGATGCGGCCCACGAGGCCGCGCGGCGGGCGCTCCCGTACGCGAACGTGGCGGTCGGCAACCTCGACGAGGTGGAGAACGCGGTCGGCGTGCGCGACCCGGAGGCCGCCGCGCAGGCGCTCCTGGACGCCGGAGTGAAGGTCGCGATCGTGAAAATGGGCCCTGAGGGAGTTCTCGCGCGTACCTCCGAGGAGAGCGTGGTGGCGGAACCGGTGGAGGTGAAGGTGGTCAACGGCATCGGAGCGGGCGACGCGTTCGGCGGGGCGATCTGCCTCGGGCTGCTGCGCGGCTGGCCGCTGGAGCGGACGGTGCGCTTCGCCAACGCGGCGGGCGCGTTCGTCGCCGCCCGGCTGGCCTGCGCCGACGCCATGCCGTCCACGGCCGAGGTCGAGGACCTGCTGAACGGAGCGGGCTCTTGAGCGACCTCACCCTGCCCAGGACCTCCGGCTACGAGCGGCTCACCCAGATCCGGGCCACCCGGCCGGAGGAGATCGCCGAGGCCGCGGCCCGGCGGCAGCGGCGCGGCCTGCCCGGCGACGGCGAGCGGCTGCTGATCATCGCCGCCGACCACACGGCCCGCGGCGCCCTGGGCGTGCGCGACCGGCCGATGGCCATGGCCAGCCGCGCCGACTTGCTCGACCGCCTCCAGGTGGCCCTCTCGCGCCCCGGTGTGGACGGCATCCTCGCCTCCCCCGACGTCATGGAGGACCTGCTCCTGCTCGGCGCCCTGGAGGACAAGCTGGCCTTCGGCTCCATGAACCGGGGCGGCCTGCTGGGCTCGGTCTTCGAGGTGGACGACCGCTTCACCGGCTTCGACGCGGCCTCGATCGAGGCGATGCGCCTGGACGGCGGCAAGATGCTGCTCCGCATCGACCCGGCCGACCCCTCCACGGCGGCCACCCTGGAGTCCTGCGCCCGGGCCGTCACCGACCTGGCCGGCCGCCGCCTGCCGGCCATGGTGGAGCCCTTCTGGGCGCGGCGCTCCGAGTCGGGGGCCTTGCGTAACGACCTGTCTCCCGAGGCCGTGATCCGCGCGATCAGCGTCGCCCAGGCGCTCGGCACCACCTCCGCCTACACCTGGCTCAAGATCCCGGCGCTGGCGGAGATGGAGCGCGTGATGGCCGCCACCACGCTGCCCGCGCTGCTGCTCGGAGGCGACCCGCCGGACATCGACGCCGCCTACGCCGACTGGGAGCGCGCCCTGAGCCTTCCCGGCGTACGCGGCCTCGTCGTGGGCCGGGCCCTGCTCTACCCTCCGGATGACGACGTCGCAAAAGCGGTGGACAACGCCGCGGCACTGGTACGGGAGACCCGCGCATGACATACGTTCCGTTCGGCAAGGCCGCGAACGGCCCCTGGTCCGTCGAGATCACCCCGTCCCTGGCGGGCTGGACGTACTCGGGCCTGCGCATTGTGGACTTGGCGGACACGCCGGTCTCGTTCGACACCGGCGACGAGGAGATGCTGGTCCTCCCGCTGTCGGGATCCTGCACGGTCACCACCTCCGCCGCGACGTTCGAGCTGACGGGACGGCCTTCGGTCTTCAGCGGGCCGAGCGACTTCGCCTACGTCCCGATCGGCTCCCACGTCACCCTCCGGGGCGCCGGGCGCGTCGCCCTGCCCGCCGCCCTCGCCACGCGCGCCCTGGAGCCCCGCTACGTGCCTGCCGACCAGGTCTCGGTCGAGATCCGCGGCGCGGGCCAGGCCACCCGCCAGGTGAACAACTTCTGCGCCCCCGACGCCTTCGACTGCGACAAGCTCGTGGCCGTGGAGGTCATCACCCCGGGCGGCAACTGGTCGTCGTACCCGCCGCACAAGCACGACACCGACAACCCCGGCGAGGCGGTCCTGGAGGAGATCTACTACTTCGAGGTAGCCGGCCAGGGCAACGCCTACCAGCGGGTCTACTCCTCCGAACGCGGCCACATCGACACCCTGGCCGAGGTGTCCTCGGGCGACGTCGTCCTCGTCCCGTACGGCTACCACGGCCCCGCCATGGCCGCCCCCGGCTACGACCTCTACTACCTCAACGTCCTGGCGGGCCCGGCGGAGGAACGCTCGATGGCCTTCTGCGACGACCCCCGCCACGCTTGGATCCGCTCCTCATGGGAAAGCCAGCCCACAGACCCGAGACTGCCCTTCGGGAGGACTTCATGACGCGTTTGACCGTCGCCCAGGCCGTCGTGCGCTTCCTGGCCCGGCAGTGGAGCGAACGCGACGGCGTGGAGCGCAGGTTCTTCGGCGGCTGTTCCGGCATCTTCGGCCACGGCAACGTGGCCGGGCTCGGCCAGGCGCTGGCCACCTCCACCGAGGACCTCCCCTACCACCTGAGCCGCAACGAGCAGGCCATGGTCCACACGGCCGCCGCCTACGCCCGGGCCAGCAACCGCCTGGCGACCCTGGCCTGCACCACCTCCATCGGCCCAGGCGCGACCAACATGATCACGGGCGCGGCGGGCGCGACGATCAACCGGCTGCCGGTGCTCCTGCTGCCCGGCGACATCTTCTCCACCCGGGTGGCGGGCCCGGTGCTGCAGGAGCTGGAGGACCAGCGCTCGTACGACATCTCGGTCAACGACTGCTTCAAGCCGGTCTCGCGCTACTGGGACCGGATCAACCGCCCCGAGCAGCTCCCGTCGGCGCTGCTGGCCGCCATGCGCGTGCTCACCGACCCGGCCGAGACCGGCGCGGTGACGCTGGCGCTGCCGCAGGACGTGCAGGCGGAGGCTTACGACTGGCCGGAGGAGCTGTTCGCGCGCCGCGTCTGGCACGTGCCCAGGCCGAGCCCCGAGCGGGCCGCCGTGTTCCGGGCGGCCCAGCTCGTCAAGTCGGCCGTGCGCCCGCTGATCGTCGCGGGCGGCGGGACGATCTACAGCGAGGCCACCGAGGAGCTGCGGGTCTTCGCCGAGACGTACGGCATCCCGGTCGCCGAGACGCAGGCCGGCAAGGGCGCGCTCCCCTACGGGCACCCGCTCGCCGTGGGCGCGATCGGCGCCACCGGCACCACGGCCGCCAACGCCCTGGCCCGCGAGGCCGACCTGATCATCGGCATCGGCACCCGCTACAGCGACTTCACCACCGCCTCCCGGACGATCTTCGCCCCCGACGCCCGCTTCCTCAACCTCAACATCGCCGCCTTCGACGCCGCCAAGCTGTCGGGCCTGCAACTGGTCGCCGACGCGCGCGAGGGGCTGGCGGACCTGGTGGAGGCGTTCGCGGGCTGGAGGGGCACGCCGGACGACTACCGCGCGCGGGCCGCGGAGCTGACCAGGGAGTGGGACGCGACCGTGGACCGGGCCTACTCGCTGGAGGGCTCTCCGCTGCCCCAGTCCGCGGTGATCGGCGCGGTCAACGCGGCGGCGGCCGAGGACGGCGTGGTGGTGTGCGCGGCCGGCTCGATGCCCGGCGACCTGCACAAGCTCTGGCGGCCGAGCGGGCCCGGCAACTACCACGTCGAGTACGGCTACTCGTGCATGGGCTACGAGATCGCCGGCGGGCTGGGCGTCAAGATGGCGGTGCCAGAGCGCGAGGTGTTCGTCCTGGTGGGCGATGGCTCGTACCTGATGATGGCCCAGGAGCTGATCACCGCGATCTCCGAGGGGATCAAGCTGGTGGTCGTCCTGGTGGACAACTCCGGTTTCGCCTCCATCGGCCGTCTGTCGGAGAGCGTGGGCGCCGAGCGGCTCGGCACCTCGTACCGGCATCGCGACGGCGGGCCGCTGCCCGTCGACCTGGCCGCCAACGCGGCCAGCCTCGGTGCTGCGGTGCTGCGCCCCGAGTCGGTCGCCGACCTGCGCAAGGCGCTCGAAGAGGCCCGCTCGGGGACCGGGACCACGGTGATCTACGTACGCACCGACCCGATGGCGGACGACGCCCCGTCCTCCGAGGCGTGGTGGGACGTGCCGGTCGCGGAGACCGGCAGCACGACCGGCGCGGCGCGGGAGACGTACGAGGAGAGCAAGCGCTCCCAGCGCCTCCACCTGACGCCGCCCGACTGACCAGGGTTGCCCTCCGCTCCCCTGGGGAAGGCCTCTGACCAGGCACGATAGGGGGCAGGGGATGGGGCCGTGGCGGCTGCTCGGGTGGATCGCGCTGGTCGCGGTGGCCGGCTTCTGCCTCTCCCACGTCGCCTCGGTGGCCATCGCGGTCGTCGTCGCCCTGTTCATCACGGCGCTGCTGCTGCCCCCGGCCCGCTGGCTCAGGTCACGCGGGCTCAACCGGGCCCTGGCCACCGCGATCGTCTTCGTCGGCGGGCTCGTGCTGGCCGGGGCGCTGATCGCGCTGCTGGTGCCGCCCACGATCGAGAGCGTCTCGCAGCTGCGGGTCAGCATCGGCAAGGTGCTCGACAACCTGTCCGACCTGACCGC
This sequence comes from Nonomuraea sp. JJY05, assembly GCF_043496855.1. Classification (NCBI taxonomy): domain Bacteria; kingdom Bacillati; phylum Actinomycetota; class Actinomycetes; order Streptosporangiales; family Streptosporangiaceae; genus Nonomuraea; species Nonomuraea sp. JJY05. The sequence goes on along the minus strand of NZ_JBIEIS010000012.1, from coordinate 226,146 downwards.
CCGGTTCGGGATCGACCCGCGTAAGCTCGCGGCGCAGGCCAAGGAGTATCTGGCCGCCCAGGGCCGCCAGATCACCACGGGCGCGCTGGCCGGGGTCAGGACGGCGGGCGAGATCGTGGTGGGGGCGGCGGTGGCGGTCGTCCTGTCGGTGTACTTCGTGCACGGCGGCGACCGGCTCTTCCACTGGTTCGTGGACCTCGCGCCCGCTCCGGCCAGGCCGCGCATCACCGAGACCGGCCGCCTGATCTTCTCCGTGATCGGCCGCTATGTCCGCGGGATCGCGATCGTGGGCGCGGTGGACGGGTTCTTCATCGGCATGGCGCTGTGGATCCTGGGCGTGCCCATCGCGCTGCCGCTGGCGGTGCTGACGTTCGTGGGGGCGTTCCTGCCGGTGGTGGGGGCGTTCATGGCGGGGCTGCTGGCCGCGGTGGTGGCGCTCGTGGCCAAGGGCTGGCTGGTGGCGCTGATCGTGGTCGGGGTGACCGTGGCGGTGCAGCAGATCGAGGGGCACGTGCTGGCGCCCCAGATCTACGGCAGGGCCCTCGAACTGCCCGGAGCGGTCATCCTGGTGGCGATCGCGGTGGGCGGCCTGATCTCGGGGATCATCGGCGCGTTCCTGGCGGCCCCGGTGACGGCGGTGGTCGTGGCGCTGCTGCGCAGGCCGCGGGCCGAGCCCGGCCCGGTCACTCTCGCTCCGCCGCGACCTCCTCCAGCGACTCCCGCGACCACGTGAGCCGCCCGGCCCGCAGGTCGTCGATGACCGCGCGCAGCCATCGGGTCTCCGCGGCCGTCACCTCGCGCAGGTATTCGATCTCCAGCATGGTGACGCGCGGCAGGTCGGACTCGGCCGCCAGGCCCGCCTCCAGCCCGGCCAGCGTTTCGGCGACCGCCCGCTCGCGCCGCTCGAGCGCCGCCGCCAGGTCTTCCGGGGAGAGCATGAGCGCGTTGGCCAGCGCGGCCGGGAACTGGGGGAACTCCTGCTTCGGCGTGCTCAGCATCTCGTCCAGCCACTTGAGCACCGCCGCCTCGCCCTCGGCGGTGAGCTCGTAGACCGTGCGCTCCGGGTACTGCTGGTCGCGCTCCGTCTCCCTGACGCTGATCAGGCCTGCCTCCAGCAGCCGGTCGATGGTCCGGTAGAGGCCGGCCCGCTGGCCCACGTTGACCACCAGGTCCTTGCCCCACTGCTTGAGCAGGCGCTGGATCCCGTACGGATGCAGCGGCTGGTGGCGCAGCAGGGCCAGCACGGTCAGGGCGAGCGGCGAGCCGCGATCCAGAGCCATGGGCCAATACTAGCCTCAAAATTACTAGTTGACGAGAAACTAGTTTCATTGCAACTATCAAGCCATGAGCGATATCGAGCGAATCCACACCGATCACGCCGTCACCCGGCGTCTGGGCAACTGGACCACCGCGGGCCGCTTCGAGGTCCGCACCCGCTACGGGCAGACCACCGTCGATCTGCGCTCCCCCGGCCTGCCCGCCGAGATCGAGCTCCGGCTCGACCTCGACCACGGCGTGGTCAAGCTGCTGGTCCCCGAGGACGCCACAGTCGAGCACCGGGACCTGCGCTGGAGCGGCAGGGGCCAGGTCAAGGACCACCAGGCGCCCGCGGAGGGCTCCGCGCGGCGCATCCGCCTGGTGGGCAGGGCCGCCGGCAGCGAGATCCGCGTCCGCCGCGGCGGCGTCGCGATCATCACCGCGATGCTGTCCCCCGAGTACGTACGCGACGTCCGCCAGGCCCACAGGAACGGCACCCACCCGAGCGTCGACGACCCCGCGCGCAGCCTGGAGAGGGCGTCATGAAGCAGACCCCCGTCCTGATCGTCGGCGGCGGCTACGCCGGCCTCGCCTCGGCGCTCTTCCTGTCCCACCAGGGCGTGCCCTGCCTGCTGGTCGACCGCCACGCCGGCGCCTCGCTCCTCGGCAGGGCCCGGGGGATCAACCCGCGCACCCTCGAGATCTACCGGCCGCTCGGCCTGGACGAGCGCGTGAAGGAGGCGGGCCGGCCCTTCGACGAGGAGGCCGGCGTGGCCCGCTGCGCGACGCTGGCGGGCGAGTGGCAGTGGCTGTTCGGTGACGAGTCCCCGCGGGCGCTGCCCGAGCTGACCGCGGGCGAGTACTGCCTGGCCGACCAGAGCACGGTCGAGCCCATCCTGATCGAGGCCGCCCGCGCGAACGGTGCGGAGCTGTGGTTCGACACGCAGTGCCGATCGATCGAGCCCGACGCCGACGGCGTGACGGCCGTGGTGGAGGAGCGCGCCACCGGCGAGCGGCACACGATCAGGGCCCGGTACGTGATCGGCGCCGACGGCTACGGCGGCGCCATCAGGGAGCGGCTCGGCATCGCCCGCACCGGCCTCGGCCCCCTGCGGCACTTCGTGACCTTCGTCTTCAAGGCGGACCTGTCGGAGATCATCACCAAGCGGGCCCTGTTCTGGATCGTCGGCGAACCCGGCGGCACCGCCTCGGCGGCGTTCGTCTCCCACGCGCTGCGCGACCACTGGGGTCTGTCCCTGCTCTACGACCCGGACGAGGAGTCGCCTGACGACTTCACCGACGAGCGCTGCGTCGCCGCGGCCAAGGCCGTCATCGGCCGCGACGTACCGGTCGAGATCGTCAGCAAGGCGTCCTGGACGGAGGCGGTCGGCGTGGCCGACAGGTACCGCTCCGGCCGGGTCTTCCTCGCCGGGGACGCCGCGCACGTGTGGCCGCCCGCCCAGGGGCTGGGCGCCAACTCGGCCGTCCAGGACGCGCACAACCTCGCCTGGAAGCTCGCCGCCGTGCTCGCGGGGCGGGCCTCCGACGCGCTGCTCGACACCTACGAGGCCGAGCGCCGCCCGGTGGCGCTGGAGCTGGCCGACCTGACCGTGCGCAGCCAGGCCGCCAGGTTCAGCCCCAACCCGGAGGACGACCCGGTCGACCCGATCACGTGCGTGCTCGGGCAGCGGTACGCGTCCACGGCGATGGCCGGGACCCTGCCCGAGTCGGTGTTCGGCGACGGGGTGTCACAGCACGCCCGCCCCGGGACCCGGGCCCCGCACCTCTGGCTCTCTCTGGATGGGCGGCGGATCGGCGTGCACGACCTGTTCCACGACTCGTTCGTGCTGCTGTGCGGGCCCGGCGGGGAGAAGTGGGCGGGGACGGCGGTCGAGGGCGTGCGGGTGTACCGGGTGGGGTCCGAGCTCGTGGACGTCGAGGGTCGCTGGGAGTCGCGGTACGGCTGCGACGCGGTCCTGGTACGCCCGGACGGCTACGTGGCCTGGCGCTCGGACGATCCGGCGAGCGAGGACGATCCGGCGACCCGCCTGACAACCGCCCTCCACCAGATCCTCCACTGACCCCGCCCGATCCCACCGGCGAGCCGCCCCCGGCCCAGGGCACCCCCCACCGCTCAATGCCCCCCAGCGACCACGCTCCGCCTCAACGAGGGCCCCGTCCATCAACGGCCGCGGCGCGCCGGCTCCGCGCGCCGACCCTCACCGGCCCGCCGCGGGAAGCGGGGGTCAGAGGAGCAGCTCCAGCTCCAGCTCGTGCCGGATCGGGATGCCGTCGGCCTCGGCGGGGATCCCCGGCTTGAGCTCGCGCGCCCGGTCCACCCCGTTGCGGCGCAGAGCGATCAGGTCGAAGCCGTACCGCTGGTAGAACCGCAGGGCGTGCGTGTTGTCGTTGGTGGTGACCAGCCAGAGCCTGGCCGCCCCGCCCTCGGCCGCGACGGCGCGTACCGCGTCCAGCAGCGCCGCCCCCACCCCCTTGCCCGGCACCACGGCGTCGATCGTGATGATCTCCACGGAGTCGCCACGCCGGGCGTAAGTGATGACCCCGGCCGGCTCGCCGTCGATCTCCGCGATGAAGCCCGGCTGCGCGGCGGCGTCGATCAGCTCCCCGCGGCCCAGGGCCACCACGGTCGAGCCGCCCCAGCTCCCGGTCAGCACCCGGGTGACGCTCGCGAGATCTTGCGGCTCGATGGGACGCACGGATATCGCCATGTCCCTCATTATGAGATCTATGCGATGGGTAACGTTCGACTGCTTCGGAACACTTGTCGACTGGCGGCACGGCATCCGCACCAGCGCCGAGCTGATCGCTCCGGGCCAGGGGGCGCGGCTGCTGGAGGCGTACAACCGGTACGAGCACGTCGTGCAGGCCGAGTCCCCGACGCTCCGCTACCGCCATGTGCTGGCCGAGGCGCTGCGCAGGGCCTGCGCCGAGGAGAAGGTGGAGCTCAACGAGGACAGCGCCTCTGTGCTGGGCACGACGCTCCCGTACTGGCCGGTGTTCCCCGACGTGGGCACCGAGCTGTCGAAGCTGCGCGACGCCGGCTGGCGCCTGGCGCTGCTCACCAACTGCGACCGCGACCTCATCGCCGAGACGCGGCGGCGGCTGCCCGTGCCGTTCGACGCGGTGCTGACGTCGGAGGACGTGGGCGCGTACAAGCCGGCCGACGCGCACTTCGAGACGTTCAGGCGCTCGTACGAACCGGATCGATGGGTTCATGTGGCGCAGAGTTACTTCCACGACATGGTCCCCGCCCACCGTCTCGGCATCCCGCGCGTGTGGATCAACCGCGAGCACGAGCGGCCCGCCGACGAGGAGATCATCCAGCAGCTGCTGCCCGACCTCGGCGGGCTCCTCTCCGTGGTCGAGAACGCCTAACGGCGCTGCTCCAGCACGTCCGCGATGCCGGCCAGGAAGGAGTCCACGTCCGCGATGAGGTAGCCGGAGCGGAAGAGCACGGTCGAGAACTTCGCCGCCCGCACCTCCTTCGCCGTCACCGGGAAGTCGGTCGTCCCGCGCAGGGTGGCGACGATGCGGTCGAGGAAGGCGTCGATCTCGTCCTCGTTGTAGCCGGTGCCCATGCGACCCGGGCGGAAGGCCACCCGTTCGACGCGGGCCGCCTGGGTCTCGAACCACTCCTCGCGCAGCATCTCGCCGGTCGGCTCGGCCATGGCCAGCCGTACCGGCCGCTTGGCCTGGGTCTCCAGCGCCACCACGAACGCCTCCAGGGCGAAGTCGACCGCGGTCTCGACATAGCCGCCACGCTTGGCACGGAACGTGGCCCGTCGCACGTCGTCCGCGCTGACGGGCTCCACAGTGGGCATGCCCCTGCCCAGGGTCGACTCGATCCGGCCGATCAGGGCGTCGACTTCGGCGGGGTCATAGCCTGAACGCATACCCATGACGCGCGGAAAGCGATTCAAGCCCACTCCTCTTGAGAACGTGCTGGGGGTGTCTCCATTGTGAGGCTCTTTATGTGGGTGATGCGACCCGACATATAGCGTTACAGGACCATGCGTCTGTCCAAGGTCTCTTTCCGCTACCGAAGACGTGAACCTTTCGTCATCGAAGACGTCGACACCCAGCTCGCCCCCGGCGACGTGATCGAGCTGACCGGCGTGAACGGAGCAGGCAAGTCGACGCTGCTCCGCCTCCTGGCGGGCCTCACCCGGCCCACGACCGGCACGGTCGCCGACCGTCCCGAGGTGGTCGGCTTCGCTCCCGACCGCTTCCCGACCGCCCAGCCGTTCACGGTCACGGCGTATCTGCGCCACATGTCCCGGGTACGCGGGGGCGCCCGCTGGGAGCCGTGGGCCGAGCGCCTGAACATGGACCACCTCCTCACCGTCTCCCTGGGCGAGCTGTCGAAAGGCAGCGCGCACAAGGTCGGGCTGGTCCAGGCGCTGATGGCGGAGCCGGGACTGCTGATCCTGGACGAGCCGTTCGCGGGGCTCGACGTGGACACCCGTGAAGCGCTCCCTTCGATCGCGGGCGAGGTGGCGCGCCGTGGCGGCATCGTCATCGTCAGCGACCACCAGGGCGGCCTGCGCTCCCTGCCCGGGATGCGCCACTGGTCGCTGGTGGACGGCCGCCTCAAGGAGAGCACGACGGCACCCGGCCTCGAACCGGTCGAGGAGAGGGAGACGGTCGTGGCCGTCACGGTGCCCGCGTCCGAGCTCACCGACTTCCTCGCCAGGATGCGCGGCGAGGGTTACCTGGCCCGCGAGATCGAGGAGTCCGGATGATCGCCCTGGCCACGTTCCGCCTGGCCGCCTACATCCGTTCGCACCGCATGTTCCAGGCGCTCCTCCTGGCCTTCGCCATGCTGGCGATCGTCTACGGGAGCCGGGCGCCGCGCGGCGGCGAGGCCGCGGCCCTCACGGACGGCGCCGTACTGATCATCCCCATCCTGGCCTGGGCGACCAGGAGCCTCCTCGACACCGAGCCCGACCAGCAGCGGGAGCTGTCGGCCATCCAGGTGGGCGGCCGGGGCAGGGAGGTGGCGGCGGGGTTGATGGCGGCCTTCGCCACGTGCGCGGGGTTCGCGGCGCTCAGCATGGGCGCGGCGCTCCTGCTCGGCGTGAGCCAGGCTCCGTCGCGTGGCGTGCTGGCCGCCGCGATCGCCCTGAACGCCCTGGCCGCGCTCACCGGCACCGCGCTGGGCGCCCTCACCAGCCGCGCGGTCATCCGCTCCCCCGCGCTCTCGATCATGGGACTGGTGCTGGGGTTCCTGGCGATGCTGCTGCTCAGCTCCTCTTCCCTGCACTGGCTCACCGTCCCGCTCATCGCCTGGATGAAGGCGGCGAACACGGGTCACCTCCTCGACCAGCTCCCCGAACTCGGCGCGATCTCCCTGGCCTGGTGCCTGATCGGCCTGGGGGCGTACGTGTGGCTCCGGCGTAGGGTACGTTAGTGAGCACTCACTCACCCTAGAGGAGACGACGGTGAAAATGATCTGCCTGGGTGACAGCATCACCCGCGCACAGGTGAGCGCCGACTACGTGGCCATGCTGCGCTCGCGGCTGCCCGAGGCGAGCGTGATCAACGCCGGGGTCAACTACGAGCCGTCGTCGGAGACGGTCAAGCGGCTCGACGACGTCGTGGGCCAGGACCCCGACGTGGTGACCGTACTGATCGGCACGAACGACGCGAACTCCACGCTCAGCGGAAAACTCCTCAAGACGCTACGCAAGCGCTGGAAGCTCTCCGCGGACCCCGCACCGGAGTCCTACGCCGCCAACCTCACCACCATCGCCCGCCGTCTCCAGGACGAGACGATGGCCCGCGTGGCGCTGCTCTCCCTGCCCGTCATCGGCGAGGAGCTCGACTCGGTCCCGGCGCGGCGGGCCGCCGAGTACAGCGAGATCGTCCGGCGGGGCGCGGCGGCCGAGGGCGTCACGTACCTGCCGCTCAACGAGCGGATGACCGCGTACCTGGAGGAGCGGGGCCGGGCTCCCGGCACCCGCTATCAGGCGGAGGGGCGGCTGGCACAGACCGCCGCGATGCAGCACTTCCTGCTCGGCCGCAGCCTGGACGCCATCTCCAGGGGGCGCGGCCTCCAGCTCACCACGGACAACATCCACCTGAACAGCCGGGGCGCCGCCATGATCGCCGATCTGATCGAGGGCTTCGCCGCCCGCTCGATCGCCCCCCATTAGTCCGGGTCGCGGAGGCTGGGTGGCTATTCGGCGGCCGCGAGCTGGCCGCAGGCGCCGTCGATCTCGCGGCCGCGCGTGTCGCGCACCGTCACCGGCACGCCGTGGAACTCCAGCCGCCGCACGAACGCCCGCTCGTCCTCAGGCCGGGAAGCCGTCCACTTCGACCCCGGCGTCGGGTTGAGCGGGATCAGGTTGACGTGCACCAGTTTGCCCCGTACCAGCTTGCCCAGCAGGTCGGCCCGCCACTCGTGGTCGTTGATGTCCTTGATCAGCGCGTACTCGATCGAGACCCGCCGCTTGGTCTTCGCCGCGTACGCCCACGCCGCGTCGAGGACCTCGGCCACCTTCCACCGCGTGTTGATCGGCACCAGCGTGTCACGCAGCTCGTCGTCGGGCGCGTGCAGTGACAGCGCCAGCGTGACGGGCAGTCCCTCGTCGGCGAGCTTGCCGATCGCGGGCACCAGCCCGACGGTGGAGACGGTGATGCCCCGCGCCGAGATGCCCAGCCCGTGCGGGGCGGGCTCCACCAGCCGCCGCACTGCCCCGATGACCTGCTTGTAGTTGGCCAGCGGCTCGCCCATGCCCATGAACACGACGTTGTTCACCCGGCCGGGCCCGCCGGGCACCTCGCCGGCCGCCAGCGCCCGGGCGCCGGCGACGACCTGCTCGACGATCTCGGCGGTGGACATGTTGCGGGTCAGGCCCGCCTGGCCGGTGGCGCAGAAGGGGCAGTTCATGCCGCAGCCGGCCTGCGAGGAGACGCACATCGTGACCCGGTCGGGATAGCGCATGAGCACCGACTCGACCAGCGCCCCGTCGAACAGCCGCCACAGCGTCTTACGCGTGGTGCCCCCGTCGGTGGTCAGCTCCCTGACCGAGGTCAGCAGGTCGGGCAGGAGCGCGGCCAGCTTCTCGCGGGAGGCCGCCGGCAGGTCGGTCATCGCGCCGACGTCGGTGGTGAGGCGCTCGAAGTAGTGGCGCGAAAGCTGGTCAGCGCGGAACGCCTTCTCGCCCAGCTCGGTGACCGCGGCCCGCCGGTCGGCCATCGACAGGTCGGCCAGGTGCCGTGCGGGCTTGGCCCGCCGGGGCGCGACAAAGGTGAGCTGGCCTGGGGGCTGGGACACGTTCCTGCCTTTGCTTTGAGTGGCTGTCAATCAGGGTAGTGAACGTTCGGATCGGAGGTGGCATTCCTCGCGTCATGGATACCCCGGATCTACAGTCATCTCGTATGGCGATTTTTCGGTCGGCATCTGGCGAGGGTGGCGCCGAGGTCGTTCTCGCCGCCGGTAACCCGTACGGCAGCCGGACGCTCGTGGTCGAGCGTGACGAGGACTCCTCGGTAGCTTACCTGTGCTCGCCCGACGGCGCGGTGCACGGCGCCGTCTGGCTCGCCAACCATCGCCCCGCGCCGGCGCTGGTCGACCTGGCCCGGCTCAACGCCGGCCTGCCACCGCTGATGCCCAGGGCCAACACCCTCCACCCGGACGGCCGCAGGCCGCTCGGCCAGCTCACCGCCCTCTGGTTCGAGGAGGGGGACGGGGTCGCCCTGTACGAGGACGAGGAGCTGCTGGCGGTCATCCCCGGCTGGGCCGACATGAGCAGGGGCATGCCCGGCTACGCCCGCGACGCGGTGGGCGAGTCGCCGTTCGCGTGGGCGCTGTCGGAGGCGCTCGAAGGGTTGCAGCCCCGCATCTCCAACGCCAGGTCCTACTGGGACTGGCGGCACAGCGAGGGGTCGTGGCCGTCGTTCCAGCAGTTCGTGATGGGGCACCTGGACGGGGCGCTCGGCCCCGCGGGGCGCTATTGGGACGCCAGCGGCGATCGGCTGCCGACCGTCGGCATCACCGAACGGCCGCCGCATCAGGGCCGCGCCTACACCGTGCTGTCCACGGTGGGGATGAGCTGCCAGCGCATGCCCACGGTCGAGCAGTGGATCGACAAGCCGGGCGCGTACGCCAGGATCGAGCTGGCCGTGGCCACCCGCGAGGATCCGCGCGACGCGGCGCTGCTGCTGGTGTGGCTGTCGCAGTATCCATGGCACTCGGTCACGTGGCTCGGCCACGGGCACACGGCGAAGTGGTATCACGAGCCTTCGACGTTCCCGCTGGGGCCGCGGTACTCGGGGGTCCTGATGCTTGCCAACGCACCCCACATGCCCGACATGTCGGGATTCGCGTTCGGGGGTGAGGCCGTACGGTGGCTCTGGCTCTCGCCGGTCACCACCGAGACGCTGCAGGCGCAGCAGCGGTAGCTAGTGTGCTGCGTTCCTCAAAGGGTGTAGGTGAACCGTCGGCGTAGCTGCCGTGGTGGCGGTGGTGGACGTCCCCAGACCCAGGGTTTCGCCTGGGCGTTGAGCTGGGCGGTTTGGCAAGAAACTGCTGATAGTAGAGGCTGCTGCGCGACGGTGCGGTCATGGTGACCGCAGTCCCGTCGGCGATGCGCAGGCATCCGTAGACCCAGGTCTTTCGGGACCGCGGGCGTAGTCCAGCGGCGCTTTGATCCGGTGCCCGTCGGGCGACCAGCCGGACGCGGGTGGGAAGGCCCAGGGCAGCACGGGGCCGAGTTCATCGGCGCAGACCACTACCGCGTCCGACGGCGGGCGCTCATAGAGGTCCACGATCCGGGTTCTTTTACCGCGAATTCGGGTCTTTGCTGGTGGTCCAGGATCGGGGGCGGCGCCATCTCACCCCCTCTTTCAGCAGGATTCGGCGGACTTGGGAGCGGTGGACGTCGATTCCGGCGGCTTGGGCGGCGGCGGTCAGCGAGTCCAGCGTCCACACGCCGGGCTTGCCTTCCTCCTCGGCGGCGGCCAGCCCGTTCAGCCATGGATCGAGTACCGGTCGTCCTGGCGGGATCGTCTTGACCAGGGCGATGATCTGGCTGCGTTCGCCTTCGGTGAGCCGGGGCCGCCGACCAGGCCCAGGCCGGTCGCCCAGGCCATCGGTTCCTTCAGCGTTGAACCGGTGTAACCGCCGGCGCACTGTTTCAGCATGGCAGCCCAGTGCGGCGGAAATCGCGGGGACTCGCAGCCCGTCCCAGCTGGCCACGACGATCCGGGCGCGCTGGATCCAGTCACCGGGAGCGTGCCGGGCACCGGCTAACCGGCGCACATCGTGGTCTTCCTTCTCATCGCGCGGAGCCCGCGCGAACAGTAGCTTCGGCATGGCGGAAACCCTCCTGCCATGACAATCCGCCTGCTCAAGGCTCCTGGCCAGAGGCAATCCCACACGCTTTGAGGAACGCAGCACTAGCTAGGGAGCGCATGCCGCCACCTTGAGGTGGTCGGCCATCATCCAGTGGTACTGAGGCCGGTCGTTCGGCGTCCGCACGGCGCGAAACAGGACTCCGTTCACCCATCTGTCGGAGTATTTGTCGTCATACGTGATGAGCTGCTGCCTGCTCTTCTCCCTGAGAATGCCCGCCTCCGGGTCCGGCAGGTGGTAGACGGGGGCCGAGTCGACGATCACCACGGCGCAGTGCTGACGCCCCACGATGGGCATCTGGGCGGGGTTCGGCGCCTGCGTCGTCGTCTTCGGCTCCAGCGCGGCGCCGATGAGTTGGCCCACTCCGGCGGCGAGCACCGCACTGACCGAGGCGATGACGAGATGCCGCAGCCACGGACGACCAGGCCGCGGGGATCGCTCGCCGGCGCGCACTCTCGCTTCAGCCTGTCGCGCCTCACGGACGCGCTGCTCCCACTCACCCCACTCGCCGCCCAGATACTCGATGATGTCCCGCACGGCCGGTTCGGGCGGGATGCCACGACCGGAGAAGAGATCACCGACCACGGTCTTGCTACGGTTAATAGCACCGGCAATTTTGCGCATACTGGGCGAATTGGCAGATTTGCGCAACTCTTCGAGGTCACCATAGAACTGGCGGAGAACGTGGCGATAATCGTACCATTGTCCGGTTTCCACTTATCTGTCCAATCCCGAAGTCACCGGTACGTCTGAGATTGTGCCGGAATTCCGACATTGATGGCGAGCGCTCTGTCCGCAATGTGTCCGCGGACACGACATCCCTTGCCCACCGGCCTCCCGGGGCGCGAATGTCGGGACATGAACAGAAACAGCAGGGGCAAAGCCCTCTTCGCGACCATGGTTCTGGCGCTCATCCCCACGGGGATAACGGCTACGGAAGCAGCAGCGGCCACAGATGGGGCGCCCGTCCCCGGATGTCGCATTTACCAGCCGGATCCGCACATCGTGGCCGGCCAGCGAATCAGAGTAAATTACTACTTCTCATGCAATAACCGTCGCATTCGGTACGTAAAGGCCACATTAGCCTTGAGGCGACACCGGGGCGGACTCCCGGACGCGGTCGAGACGTGGTACCAGTTCGACGGGTTCCAGAACCCCGCACAGGCCGGCATCAACACCGCGCTCGAGACGCCCGCGGCGTGCCGGCCCGGCAAGCGGTACCACGGGGACATCACCATCAACGTGTCACTCGGCGGCGCCCAGAACCGCACCTCGACCCTGCGCGGCCCCTCCATCACCTGCCCACGTTGATCAAGGGAGTCCCGATGACCACCAGAACTACCCGGGCACGGACCGCCGCCTTCGCCGCCCTGGCAGCCGCGCTCCTCCATCCCACCACCGCCTCGGCCGCGAAGGAACCACCCCCACCGTTCCAGCCCTGCACGGCGTTCCAACCGCCCTGGCTGCCGAACGCCCACTCCCACAACGACTACGAGAACCGACGGCCTCTGTGCGACGCGCTGTTCAACGGGCACACCAGCGTGGAAGCCGACATCTGGTACGTCAAGAACATCGCCGGCAAGGAAAGCCTCCAGGTGGGACACACCTCCCCCACTGCCGGCAGGCTGGACGAGCTTTACCTGAACAAACTCCGCGACGTCATCGAGCACAACCGGAGGAAATACGGCAGCCCGACCGTCCTGCCGCGCTACTACGGCCGCTTCCAGTTGCTCATCGACATCAAGTCCACCGGCCAGGAAGGCCGACGAGCGTTCGAACTCCTGCATCAAACGCTTCGCGACCATTACCGCACCGTGGTCACCCGCTGGCATGACGGCCGTAAGATCTCGGGCCGAGTCGACGTGGTCGTGACCGGAAACAGGCCGACGAATCCCGTGATCGACGGCTGGCGTTTCGTCGGAATCGACGGTGAGGCCTCCGAGCTGAACGGTCCTCATCGCATGGGCCGCTGCAAGCGGGTCCCGCTGGTGAGCAGCGCCTGGACCGACGCGTACAACGACCCGGCCGTACTCTGGCATCTCGTACGCACGGCGAACTCCCGTGGCCAGTATTTCCGCGTCTACCATGCCGACAGCGGCGCCTGGCAGAAGCTGTACGACGCCGGAGTCCATTACATCGATTCCGGCCTGCACCCCGCGGCACTACGTGCGTTCCTCAAGGACAAACGGCAGGTGACACCGCCCAAGCCGTGCATTCCCTGAACCGCGTCGCCAGCAGCGCGTCAAACTTCCCGAACGCGTTCCCCGGCTCCCGTTCCACATGACTGATGAGACAGAGGAAACGCCACTGTGGTGTGCGATGTATATGTAAGGTGCCTTTGGTGATGGACACGCCCGCTTATGCGATGGCCGCCTCCGGCAGAACGCCCTCCCCGCTGGTCATGATCCTCGGGACCGTGTTCTTGATCGCCCTTATGAGCCTGCTTGTGCGGCTTGCCAACTACACCACCCAACGCCGGGCCGCCACGCGCCCCTCGGTGCACCTCCAACCTCCGAACGCGTCCTGGCGATCCCGGCTGCACCCAGGACAAATCTGTTGGGCGTCCCTCCACTTCGCCGATCGTTCTGGGTGGAAAATTCGCCCTTGTCTTGTGATACGCACCCATGAGAAGGGCGTAGAAGTTCTGAAAATCACCAGCCAAGACAAGTCGCACCGGCACGATTGCATACAGATACCGACGGCAAGCTGGGACAAGCGAGCGCGGAAAGACAGTTGGCTCGACCTGGGTGAAAGCTATTTCATCTGGGACCAGGCGATTCAGCGCGTCGCAGGATCGTGTGACGCGGCGACATGGCATCACGTGACGCGACGCCATCGCACCGGCTATGTCTACGTCGCGAACAACGCCGACGACAAGTGAACAGGCCGATTTCGAAGTCGGCGACTCCACCACCCGCCCTACCTGCGCCACAAGGAGGTTTCAGACCGGGCGGTCTACTGTCCTCGATCAGCCGCGTAGTGCTGTGACCGGAAACGTTCACCTGGCCCCGGCGCCTTCCATTCGTCTCAAGAGTGCGAACCAATCGCTGTGCGGGCCGCCTCCAGGAACTCGTGCTGCGGACCTCTGAGGTGGTTCCACATCGACCCTCGGCTGCGATCTCGTCAGGCAGGCGCCACAGCACATGGTCAACCGCCGTCGCGTAGGCCCGGGCGAGCCGGTACATCTCCGGACGGAACAAGACCTGGACGATCATCGCTCGGCCACCCAGAGGCGGTCGATGGCGCTCGGGCCGCCGCGAACCACTCAGGCGTTCCGGCGGCATCCCAGTCAGGGGCCTGATCGCGCTCCTCGGCGATGCGAATACTCTCCTGCGTGATCGTGATGAACTCGCGGAGCGGTTCCAACTGCTCCGAACGTCGAGCCTCGGCCCGCTGAGCCGCTTGCCGCTTCTCCTCGTTCCTGGCGGCAACTCGCACGGTAGTGAACTGAGCCAGATACGACAGCAGCCCTCCTAACACGACACCGAGCAGCGAAGCCCAGACCTGTATCTCCATGGCAGTTGTGTATCAAATCACACAGGCCCCATCCGGCTGCCCGCGGAGCCGGTGAACGTTTCCGGTCACAGCACTAGTGTCGGCCGCCCGAAATTCGTCGGCAATATTTAGCGAGGGATTCGAGGATCTCCTCGGCGGTCTTGGTCCAGATGAAGGGCTTGGGGTCGGCGTTCCAGTGGTCCATCCAAGCGCGGATGTCGTCCTCCAGCGCCTGGACGCTCTTGTGCACTCCTCGGCGGATGAGCTGGTCGGTCAGGTAGCCGAACCAGCGCTCGACCTGGTTGATCCAGGAGGAGCCGGTCGGGGTGAAGTGCATGTGGAAGCGGGGATGACGGGCCAGCCACGCCTTGATCGCCGACGTCTTGTGAGTGCTGTAGTTGTCGCAGATCAGGTGGACGTCCAGCTCGGCCGGCATCGTCTTGTCGATGGTGGCCAGGAACTTCTTGAACTCAGCGGCGCGGTGCTGGCGGTGCAGTTCACCGATGACGCTCCCGTCGGCGATGTTGAAAGCGGCGAACAGGCTGGTGATGCCGTGGCGGACGTAGTCGTGGGTGCGCCGCTCGGGCATGCCCGGCATCATCGGCAGCACCGGCTGGGAGCGGTCCAGCGCCTGGATCTGGGACTTCTCATCCACACACAGCACCACCGCGCGTTCTGGCGGGTCGTGATACAGACCCACCACATCGACGACCTTCTCAACGAACAGTGGGTCGGCCGACAGCTTGAACGTGCTGGTGCGGTGTGGCTTGAGGTCGAAGGCTCGCCAGATCCGGCCGATCGTCGACTCCGACAGCCCGCTGCGCCGGGCCATCGAGGCGCGGGTCCAGTGCGTGGCGCCAGCCGGTGTCTCCTCCAGCGTGGCCACCACCACCTGCTCGACCTGGTCCAGGCTGATCGACGGTGGACGGCCGGGGCGGGGCTCATCGATCAGCCCATCCAGCCGCAGGCGCAGGAACCGCTGACGCCATTTGGAGACGGTGTCCGGGTGCACCCGCAGTTGCTCGGCGATCTGCTTGTTGTCCTTGCCGTCCGCGCACGCCAGTACGATCTTCGCGCGCATCGCCAGGATCTGCGCGGACTTGGCCCGCCGCGCCCATCGCTGCAGCACCACCCGCTCGGCATCGGACACCGTCAACTCAGCTTTGGGCCGGCCCGTGCGCGCGTTGTCGGCCAGTGCCTCCAGCCCGCCCCGGGCGAAAGCTGCACGCCACTTGCACACCGTGCTCTCGGCAAGGCGCAGATCTCGCGCCACCTGCGCGGTGCTGATCCCCGGCCCCTCACACGCCAGCACGATCTTTGCCCGCACGGCCACCCTCGAAGACTCCGCCGACATTCCGATCAGCTGAGCCCGCTCACTGTCCGATAAGCGGATCTCCACCGGCGGACGGTCCTGGGATGCGCCCCATCCAACACCTTACGGATTTACCTGGCGTATTTCAGGCGGACGACACTAGAAGAACAGCGTCATCAGCAGCCAGACCGGCACCAGCGTCGTCACCAGCGAGTCGAGCCGGTCCATCAGGCCGCCGTGACCGGGCAAGATCGTGCCCAGGTCCTTGATGCCGAGATCCCGCTTGATCATCGACTCGATCAGGTCGCCCACGGTGGCCAGCAGCGCCGCGAGCCCGCCGATCAGCGCGCCCTGCCAGATGGCGCCGTGCATCAGCCAGACCACCAGCCACGCCCCCACGGCCGTGCACGCGATCACCGACCCGGCCAGCCCCTCCCAGGTCTTCTTCGGGCTGATCGCGGTCATCTTGTGCCGGCCGAACAGCACGCCCGCGAAGTAGCCGCCGATGTCGCTGGCCACGGTCACCGCGATGAAGATCAGCACCCGGTGGTCGCCGTCGGCGGAACGCAGCAGCATGGGCACGAACGCCGCGAGCATGGCGGGATAGAACAACGTGAACACCGAGGCCGACGCGTCCCGTACGTAACCGTCGGTCCCGTCGCTGAACATGCGCCAGATCAGGAGCACCAACGCGAACACCGCGAACGTGGCCAGCAGCCACACCGGCCCGCCCCAGTACGCGCCCGCCTGCATCGCCACCAGGCCCGCGAGCACCGGCACGGCGGGCACCTTGATCTCGCGGGTGGCGAAGGCCTTGATCAGCTCCATCACGCCGACGCCCACGGCCCCGGCGACCACCACGAGGAACAGCTCCTTGATCGTGTAGATCGTGCCGATGACCAGCGCGCCCAGCACCACACCGACCGCGATCGCGGCGGGCAGGTTCCTTCCGGTACGGCCGCCGCCGCTCGAGCTGGTGTCAGCCGTACGTTCTTCCACAGAGTTCTCCAAGAGCCACGGCCCCCGCCACTCGGGGCGAGGGCCGTTCAAGACCCGCTACCTGCGGCGGCCCGCAGGTCCAAGCTGCTACTTGCAGCGTGCCGCTCAGACTTCGAGCAGCTCGGCTTCCTTGTGCTTGAGCAGCTCGTCGACCTTCGCGACGTGCTTCTGGGTGAGGTCGTCGAGCTCCTTCTCGGCCCGCCTGACCTCGTCCTCGCCCGCCTCGCCATCCTTGATCATCTTGTCGAGGACTTCCTTGGCGGAGCGGCGGATGTTGCGAATCGACACCTTGGCGTGCTCGCCCTTGTTCCTGGCGACCTTGATGTACTCCTTGCGCCGCTCCTCGGAGAGTTCCGGGAACGTCACGCGGATGACCTGGCCGTCGTCGGTGGGGTTGACGCCGAGGTCGGAGTCGCGGATGGCCTTCTCGATGGCGCCCATCGAGCTCTTGTCGAAAGGCTGGATGAGCACCATGCGCGCCTCCGGCACATGGAACGACGCCAGCTGCTGGATCGGCGTCGGCGTGCCGTAGTACTCGGCATTGATCTTGTTGAACATCGAGGGGGTGACGCGGCCCGTACGGATGGTCGCGAAGTCCTCCTTCGCGACCGAGACGGCCTTGTCCATTTTTTCCTCGGCTTCGAGGAGGGTTTCGTCGATCACAGCGGCTCCCTGTCTTCTAGCTGGCGGTATCGGGCTCGCTCCCTCATTTGCCTGCGGGACTCACCAGCGTGCCGATCTTCTCACCGCGTACCGCTCGCAGGATGTTGCCCTCGCCCATGAGGTCGAAGACCACGATCGGCAGGTCGTTGTCCTTGCACAGGCTGATCGCGGTGGCGTCCATGACCGCGAGGTCGCGGAGCAGCACCTCGCCGTAGTCAAGATGGTCGAACCTGACCGCATCCGGATTTTTGCGTGGATCGGAGTCGTAGATCCCGTCCACCTGCGTTCCCTTGAGCAGCGCCTCCGCGCCGATCTCCAGGGCCCGCTGGGACGCCGCGGTGTCGGTGGAGAAGAACGGCGAGCCGAGCCCCGCGCCGAAGATGACCACGCGCCCCTTCTCGAGGTGCCTGATCGCGCGGCGCGGCAGGAACGGCTCGGCCACCTGCTGCATGGTGATGGCGGTCTGGACGCGCGTCTCGACGCCCCGCCGCTCGAGGAAGTCCTGCAGGGCCAGGCAGTTGATGACCGTGCCGAGCATGCCCATGTAGTCGGCTCTGGCGCGGTCGATGCCTCCTTGCGACAGGGTGGCGCCGCGGAACATGTTGCCGCCGCCGACCACGACCGCGACCTGTACGCCTTCCTTGACGGCCTCGGCGATCGAATCGGCCAGATGATCGACGACCACCGGATCGATGCCCAGCGGCTCGCTACCGGCGAACGCCTCTCCTGACAACTTCAGCATCACCCGCTTCCATCTGAGCGGGCTCTGCGGATTTTGAGATGAGGAAGCCGCCGTCCGTGTGGATTCGTGGGCTGGCTCCCGGTGGTCCTGCACGGCGGCGGCCTCCTTCGTTCGGTGGATCAGTCTGGGCTCTCGGCTTGCTCTTGCCTTGGCCGGCCGGCTCACCCTGATCGGTGAGCCTGCCTGGCCGGAGGGCTTGCCTAAGCCTAAGCCTGACCGACCTTGAAGCGGACAAAGGCCTGGACCTCGACGCCGTTCTCCTCGGCGTACTTGCCCACGCTCTTCTTGTTGTCCTTGACGAAGGCCTGCTGCAGGAGCGTGAAGTCCTTGTACCAGCCGTTCACGCGGCCCTCGACGATCTTGGCGATGGCAGCCTCGGGCTTGCCCTCCTCGCGGGTCATCTCCTCGAAGAGCTTGCGCTCCTTCTCGACCACGTCGGCCGGGACGGAGGCGGCCTTGAGGTACTGCGGGGCCATCGCGGCGGCGTGCTGCGCGATGTCCTTGGCGATCTCGGCGTTCGGCTTGTCGAGCTGGACCAGCACGCCGACGGCCGGCGGCAGCGCCGGGTCGGTCCTGTGCATGTAGGAGCCGATGTAGCCGCCCTCGAGCACCGCGAACCGGCGGATCTCGATCTTCTCGCCGAGCGCGGCGTTGGCGGTGTCCAGGTGCTCCTTGACGGTCTGGCCGTCGAAGGACGACTCGAGCAGCGACGCCACATCGGCGGGCTTGGTCTCGAGGATGTGCGCCACGACCTGGCCGGCCAGCTCCTGGAAGCGCTCGCCCTTGGCCACGAAGTCGGTCTCGCAGTTGAGCTCGAGCAGCGCGGCGGCGGAGTCGCCGTCCTGCTTGAGCGCGACCAGGCCGTTGGAGGCGGTACGGGCCTCGCGCTTGCCGACATCCTTGGCGCCCTTGAGGCGCAGGAGCTCGATAGCGCGGTCGAAGTCGCCCTCGGACTCCTCGAGCGCCTTCTTGCAGTCCATCATGCCGGCAGCGGTGATTTCGCGAAGCCGCTTGACATCGGCCATGTTCACGGAAGCCATTGCTTTTCCTTGTGGGATTTCGTCGTCGTCGTGGATCAGGTGGGCAACGGCACGCCTGCTCACCCTTGGTTCGTACGGCGGGCGCTTGCCGTACGGAAGCCTTTGTCTTGCGTCAGCCTCTGTCTTGCGTTCGGGGCCCGGCTCGCCTGGCATACTGCCCAGCCTCGCCCTGGCTTACCATCCTGGACCATCACCGACGCCACCCGGCCGGCCCGCCGCGCCCGGTTCGGGCGAACCCGCCCTCCCCGGCCCGGCCGACCACCCTGGCCCGCCGAACCATCCGGCCCAACCCGGCCCGGTCACCCGGCTCAGTCACCCGCCCCGGTCACCCGGAACAGCCCGGCTGACCACCGGCCCGATCACTCGGCCCGGTCACCCGGAACGGCCCGGCTGACCACCGGCCCGGCCTCCGACCCAACCCTGGATCGCAACCCGGACCTCAGCTCACAACCCCAGCCAGACCTCAGCCCCGGCCCTGGCCCTCAGGCCCGGACCCAGACCCCGGCTCACAGCCTCAGCCCCGGCCTCGGGGCCGGACCTCGGCTCAGCGCCCAGCTCCAGCCCGCGACCCAGGCCTCTGGTCACGGCCTCAGCCCGCGGCCCGAACCTTGGATCCCGGCCTCAGTCGCGGCCCTTGAACCACGACCTCATGGACCCGGCCCCGAACCGCGGCCCAGACCTTCGAGCGCGGCCCGAACCCGGACGCTTGGTCCTTGCCTGGCTGGGAAGCGTCCTCGCCCGGCGATCACTCACCCGGCGAGGCCGCGGCCCCTAGCTCAACAGTTCACTTGTCTTCGTGGCCCGTTCCTTGCCCGATCACAGCAGGACCAGGGAGATCCCTCGTCCTGCCGTTCCGTTCACCGGAGCAAGGCGCGCGCCCTGCCTGGTGGACTCTTCACCCACCCGACCGGGACGGGCCCGTACCTGGGGAACCCCGGGTACGTGAGCGCAGACGTCAGGCCTGCGGCTCGGCGTCAGCCTCGGCGGGGGCGGCCTCAGGAGCAGCCTCAGCAGCGGGGGCCTCAGCAGCAGGGGCCTCAGCAGCGGGGGCCTCAGCCACGGCGGCGGGCGCCTCAGCCTCGGCAGCGGCCTCAGGAGCAGCCTCAGCCGCGGCGTCGCCGGTGCCCTGCTCGATGAGCTCACGCTCCCACTCGGCCAGCGGCTCGGCGGCGGCCGGCTTCTCGTCACCGCGGGCGGCGCCGGAGCGAGCCATCAGACCGGCCGCGACACCGTCGGCGACGACCCTGGTCAGCAGACCGACGGCGCGAATGGCGTCGTCGTTGCCCGGGATCGGGTAGTCGACCTCGTCGGGGTCGCAGTTGGTGTCGAGGATCGCGACCACAGGGATGCCAAGCTTCTTGGCCTCGCTGATCGCGATGTGCTCCTTCTTGGTGTCGACAACCCACACCGCGCTGGGCACGCGGCCCATGTCACGGATACCGCCGAGCGTGCGCTCAAGCTTGTCCTTCTCGCGACGGCGCATGAGGAGCTCCTTCTTGGTGAGCCCCGAGCCCGCGACGTTGTCGAAGTCGAGCTCCTCGAGCTCCTTCAGCCGCTGAAGCCTCTTGTGCACGGTGGAGAAGTTGGTGAGCATGCCGCCCAGCCAGCGCTGGTTGACGTACGGCATCCCGACTCGGGCAGCCTGCTCGGAGATGGCCTCCTGAGCCTGCTTCTTGGTGCCGATGAACAGGATGGTGCCGCCGTGGGCGACGGTCTCCTTGACGAAGTCGTACGCACGGTCGATGTAGGAGAGCGACTTCTGCAGGTCGATGATGTAGATGCCGTTGCGCTCGGTGAAGATGAATCGCTTCATCTTCGGGTTCCAGCGCCGGGTCTGGTGACCGAAGTGAACGCCGCTCTCAAGCAGCTGTCGCATGGTGACGACGGGGGCCATGTGCTGGTCCTCCAGGTCTTGGCGCCCTGCGAAGGGCGCGGTTCTCGGTTGTGCCGCAGCAGCGCGTCGTCTGCCGCCCTGATGCCCCGAAACCCCGCCAGCCGGGCACATGGCCCGGACCGATGGCGCGGTCCGCAGTGGGGCATGCGAAGTCGGCCTGTGGTCACAGGCCACCGAAAAGTCTACCTCCCACACCAGCCCAGCCTGACCGTCAACCGTCAATCAGACATCCAGCTCTCTGCTCCACACCCACCCCCAATGGTGATCTCTTAGGCATCCAGGCACCAAACACCATCAACACCTGACACACCGGCACTGACACTGCACGGTCCTGCGACACGACGCGCCCTCAACCACCGCACCGGCACTTCACAGAAGGCGGACAGCCAAACCCACACCACAGCCGAGACGGACGAACGCTCAGCCCCAAAACCACAGCCCCGCCCGTCCATGGCCACCTCAATCAGTGCCAGGAGCTCGCCCACCGCCTCGGTGTCAGCCTCGGCGCCGTCACCGGCCTCGTCGACCGGCTCATCTCCGCTCCACCGTTCCCGGAGGCACCACCCGCAGCTCCACATCACCCAGCCGCGTCGTGATCCTCGGTGGGCAGCCCCGGCGTCGGCCTCTTCGCGACCGGGAAGAGGTTCAGCTGCACTTCGGCAACCCTGGCCTCATCGGGTGCGGCCCTTTCGTCGCGATTGGCGATGAGGTACGGCTCGACCAGCTTCTCGATCGACTCGTTGAGGCGGGCCATCTCCTTCGGGGCCACCCTGATCCGCATCCGGTTGAACCGCGTGACATCCCGCCACTCGTCAGACTCGCCCTCTATGGCGGACAGCGCGCGATCGGCCTCTTGATTCGCCTCCCGGCGGAACGCCAGCATCAGCGTCACCTTGGCATCCCGTACGTCCGGATGATCGCCCGGTTTGACTCCGACACTGATCGGCTTGTTCACGCCCTTCCACAGCCGCTCCCTGCCATCGCCACGCGGCGGCGCGTCCTCCACGAAGCCGTACTTGGCCAGCATGCGCAGGTGATAGCTCGCGGCGCTGGGCGTGATCCCCGCGATCTCCGCCACTTCAGTGGCAGTCGCACTGCCCTCGAGACCCAGCCGGTTGAGGATCATCAGGCGCGCCGGATGGGCAAGCGCCCGCATCGCCCTGGGATCACTGAGCCCCTCACTCATGGCGCCAAGATTACCCGCCCCGAGATCTGAAGCATTGCCTTCATAACTATGAAGGGATATCTTCATAGTTATGAAGGATTCCCTTCACAACTTAACCCCCACCAGCCAAAACCCCTCCCGACCAGCCCATGCCACCCCCCAGCGCCACCAACAGCCAACTGACCCCCGTCCAGCACTCCACCACCCACCGCACAACACCAGCCCCGAACCACCGCAGCGGGTCCCACCCCCACAACAGCGACGTCAACAGCCAACCGACCCGTCCAGCACCCCGCGACACACCGGACAGCCCGAAGCCAGCTCCACCACCACAGCCAGCCCCCACCACAGCCGGTCCCGCCACTACAACGCCGACGCCAACACCACCGCGATCACCCACAGACGCAACAACTCACCCCCGCGACCGAGGGCAGCCCAGACCGCATCCCCGCAAACCCATAACCAGCCCAAAGGCCCAACGCCCAGGCCAACCTCGCCCAGCGCGGTACCACCCCGGTCGCCAGCCCCACCGCCTACGACCGCTCACCACCCGCCCAGCCCTTCCTCCCCACAGCCCAATGGCCAACCACGAGGGCAGTGACCAAGCCCGTCCGCCAGCTCAACCCACCGTCAGCTCAGCCCACCCATCAGCTCAGTACGCCCGCCCGCACGCCAGCCACCACCGAGACCGCAGCGCCACGCCCCAGACCCCCATCCGGGACGGCAGCGCCACGCCCGAGACCACCACGCCCGGAACCGCAAGCGCCATTGACCGAGACCACAGCGCCATGACCGAGGATCGAATGCCTGATCGCAAGCTCCCCAACCAAAACCGCGCCCCCGATCACAGCCACGCCACCACCGGCAACCATGCCTCCAGCGAGGGCCGCATCCCCCAGCGCCACACCCCCGACCACAACCACACAGCTGGTGACGGCCCCGCCGGCGACCCCAGCCCCAACCCGAACCACCACAACCAAACAACCGGCAACGACACCCCCACCCACCCCAGCCCCAACCCAAACCACCACAACCAAGCAGCCCGCGACGACACCCCCGCCAACCGCACCCCCAGCCCAAACCAGCACCACGATGACCGCAGCTCAGACTCACCCGTCCCACTCAGAAAGCAGCGGGACTATCGCTTCCTCTGGGCCGCCCGGACGATCTCCGTCACCGGCTCGGAGGTGTCCAAGCTGGCCATCCCCCTGACCGCGGTAACCCTGTTGGCCGCCTCCCCCTCCCAGATGGGACTGCTGACCGCCGCAGCCTCGGTGCCCGCCCTCGTGTTCGGCCTCCAGGCAGGCGCCATCGTGGACCGGCTCACCCGGCACCGCCCCCTTGTGATCATCTGCGAACTCATATCGTGCGCAGCCGCCGCCACAGTCCCCGTGGCCTGGCTCCTCGACCTCCTCAGCGTCACATGGCTGATCACCGTGGCCCTGGTGATCGGCGCAGCCGGCGTACTCTTCAAGGCGGCGAACTTTCCCTACGTGACAGCGATCGCCGCCCCTTCCCAGCGAACCGAGGCGATGGCCGGCTTGCACGCCTCCTACTCGGTGGCGTCGGTCAGCGGCCCCAGCCTGGCCGGCCTCCTGGTCCAACTTTTCACGGCCCCGCTGGCCGTGCTGGCGGAGGCACTGTCGTTCCTGGCCTCAGCCCTCCTGCTCCGCGCCGTCCGCACCCGGGAGGAGCACGAGCCGGCAACCTCCCGAGGCATGTGGAACGACGTCATGGAGGGTCTGCGGACCAGCGTCACCCATCCCGTACTCCGCGCTCTCCTGGGCGCAGGCGTCACGATCAACTTCTTCGCCATGGCGTACACGGCCATCTACATGCTCTACATGGTGAACACGCTCAATATCCCCAAGCCCCTGATAGGCGCGCTCATAGCGTTGGGCGGCCTTGGCGGCGTACTGGGCGCCTGGGTCACGGCCCGCCTGTCCAAGCGCCACGGCGAGAACCGCATCCTGCTCATCTCCGTGCTCTTCTTCCCCATCGAGATCCTCGCGGTAGGCCTGCTGACCGGCCCCCTGTGGTGGAAACTCTCCGTGCTCGCCCTGACCGGAACGATCACAGGCGGCATCGTCGTAGCCTTCGCCACCTGCATGGGCGCGATCATCCTGCGCGAAACCTCCCCAGAGCTGCGCGGCCGGGTGAACGCCACCATGACTTTCGCCGTGCAAGGCGTCCTGGCCCTCGGCGGGATGACCGGCGGCATCCTCGCCGAATTCGTCGGCCTCCGCCCGGTCATCCTCATCTGCGCAGCAGGCATAGCCCTGAGCACCGTCTGGATCTGGACATCCCCCCTACGCCCTCGCCGCCACCCACGCCCCACCGGCCTGACGAAACCCAGCAGCGACCCGTCCCCGGCCCAAACCACGAACTCCTTGATCGCTTCCAAGCGCCACGCTCCTCGCTGACCCACCCTCAGACGAAGCCCAATCCGAGCCCAGGCGGGCAAGGGTGAGAGCGATTCATGGGCGTTCGATCACTTCACCCCCCGAAGAAGACCCGAAGGTCCGTCGCCAGAACCTCCGGTGCCTCCATGGCCGGGAAGTGTCTGCCCCGCTCATACTCAGACCAGTGGGCCTCGGCCGGCGGATTGACGAGCTTGCGGACGGTGGGATCGGCGCCGAACGCCGCGAAGCCTTGCGGCACGGCCGGCGGCGCACCCCAGTCGGAAGAGTGGGCCTGCTCGTACAGGAAACGAGCGGCGGAGATCCCAGAGCCGGTGAACCAGTAGAGGCTGGCGATTGTGAGAAGCTGCTCCCGGTCGTAGGGCAGGTCGGTTGACCGCTCGAAGCTCTCTGCGATCCACCCGAGCTGCCCGGCGAGCGAGTCGTTGAGCAGATAGCCCATGATCTCGGGCGGCTGTTCTGGATCGCCAGGCAAATCGCCTCTGCACGAAGCCCACCCGAGCTCCCACGTACGAGCCCGCCCAAGACCACCAGCACATGTCCACGGCTCGACCCGTTCACACGCCAACCCTGCGTGATCCACACGCCCCGCCCAAGACCGCCAGCAGGTATCCACTCCCTGCGACCTGCATGGCCCCGCACCAGGGCCGCCCCACCCTAAGGCCTGAACCGGCATCCTCATCATCGCAGTTCTTGATCCCACCCCAAGCCACCATCCCGCCAGTTATCCACAGCCCCCAAGCCCCGGACCTACTCCATCCCCAGAATCCCGTTCGCCCCTCAACCGCCAGCGCGCGTTCAACCAAACTCGCGCCATGACCTCTCTCCCTCCCACCCCGGCAATCCACCCATCAGCGCGAACGACCGCCCTCACACCCCCAGGACTGCCCCACCACTCCACAGAGCCCGAGATCCGCCACCCCATCGGCGCCTCCGCCCTGAGCAGCCTCCTCCAAACCCCTCACCCCAACAGAACGCGCAACACCCGCAGGCCAAGACCAGCCACCCCGCCAGCGCTCAACCACCACTCCCCAAGACCGGCCCAAGATGCCACCTCATCTCCGGCCCACCACCCCCTCAATCCGCCCCGAGAAGACAGACCGCCCCACGGTCGCCATGCCCTCACACCCAGGCACGAAGCCGCACCGCCCAACGCTCGCCACGCCCACACACCCACCCAAGAAGCCGCAACGGCCCGCGCTCACACGCTCAGGCAAGAAGCCGCACCACCCCTCACTCACCACACACCCGGGCACGAAGCCGCACCACCGTCCACTCGCCACGCCCTCATGGCAGCCCAAGGCGCCCTGACAACCCTGCTCTTCGCTGCCGCTGCGATCCTGCTCCTCCCCGCCACCTCGGCAAGAGCGTCTCCACCCACATGGCGCTGGCCGCTGGACGGAATCCCTCGCGTGCTGCGCCCCTTCGCCCCACCACCCGAGCCTTGGCTTGCCGGACACCGCGGCATCGACTTGGCCGTTCCCGCCTCCACCCCGGTCCTGGCAGCCGGCCCCGGCACAGTCCGCTTCGCCGGCCCCGTAGCGGGAAAAGGCGTGGTCACCATCGAGCACGAGAGCGGCCTCCGTACGACGTACCTCCCCGTCAAAGCGTCCGTGCGGCGAGGCCAGCCCGTCGCCCCGGGATCCACGCTCGGCGTCGTAGAAGCCTCACCAGGCCATTGCCCGGAGTCATGCCTGCACTGGGGCCTCCGACGCGGCACCCACTACCTCGATCCCCTCCTACTCCTGGGCCAGGCCTCCATCCGCCTCCTCCCCTTCTGGCCCGAAGACGAGAACCCCGTAAGTGAGCACTCTCTGCGGGATGTCGACGAACACGAGCATTCCCTCCGGCCATCAGATGGCAAGATCACCAGACCGCTCACCACACAGCCACGAAGATCCTCAGCTGCCCTCAACTTTGCACCACCAACAACGCCAAAGGCCCTGGCTGCCACGCCGGCCCCCCTCACCTTGATCACCCGCGTGTCCCGCAGCCTGCCCCCCGGCACCTCATCGCAAAGCAGACACGACAGCGCGCCAAGCCAGCGCCGCCCCCTGTCAGGAGCAGGCCCCTTCACTCCCATCAGCTCACGCCAGAAACGCCACCCCCCTCCGTCCACAACACTCGGCTTCCTGACCCGCTCGGCCTCGACCACCACGACATCCGCCATCGGCCTCGGCACGCTGCTTGGAATAGGCCTCCTGATCACAGCCCTGCGCAGCCACAGACGTACCCGAACGAATCACCGCCTCCGGAGAAGGGGCCAGCACCGGGCCACCACGGGAGAAGAGCAAGAGCCGGAGAACACCAGCGCCCGGGATCGTCATGAGAAGCACCCATCGCCCAGCCGCCCCACAACCACCAACACAAAGGCCGGCCGCCACCGCAAAACCGCGAACGACAGGAATTAGAAGATCACCCAGCGATGCGCCCAGTCACAGCAGACCCGCCGTGCTATCACCAGCATCAGCCAGTCAACCATCGACCTACTCGAGGGATTGATCATCTCCATCCCTCGTCAGGCCCTCGGATGCGCCTGACGGTAGGCCGCCCGCAGGCGCTCGATCGAGACATGCGTGTAGATCTGCGTGGTGTTCAGAGACGCATGCCCAAGCAGTTCCTGAACACTCCGTAGATCCGCACCACCCTCAAGCAAGTGGGTCGCCGCACTGTGCCGCAACCCATGCGGCCCCATGTCCGGAGCCCCGTCCACCTGGGCCAGCCGCGCATGCACGACCCGCCGGACGGTCCCCGCATCGATGCGACCACCCCGTACCCCAAGGAAGAGCGCAGCCCCTGACCGCGCCCGAACCCACAAGGGCCGCCCGTGAATGCACCACCTGTCCACCGCCCGAAGAGCAGGCAGCCCAAAAGGAACAGACCGCTCCTTGCGCCCCTTACCCAGGACCCGGATGACATGCCGCTCCCGATCCACGTCATCGACGTCGAGCGCGCACAACTCACTCACCCGCACACCGGTGGCGTACAGCAGCTCGAGAAGGGCTTGATCTCGAAGCTCCTTGGGTTCCCCGGCCGAGGGCACCTCCAGGACGGCCTGCGCCTGCTTCTGAGCGAGAACAGCCGGCAACGGCCGAGCCGCCTTCGCACTGCCCAGCAACAACCCCGGATCACTTGCAAGCCAGCCGCGACGGTGGCAGAAGGCGGTAAAGGTACGAATGCAAGCGGTCCGCCGCGCCAACGTGGCCCGAGCCTTTCCCGCCCGATGCTGCCCAGCCAGCCACTCGCGAAGCACCCCGATATCAAGTCCTTCCAGCCGCCCATCCACATGGTCGAGCAAGGAGTTCACATCAGTCAGGTAGGCCCGCACTGTGTGCTGTGAAAGATCCCGCTCAAACCGCAGATGCCGCCCGAACTCCCCCACCACTTCTTCACGATCGACACCCCCACTCACCCCATAACCCCCATCTCCAGCTCACTCCCACCAACTGCCACGCCACGGCACCCGGAAAACTTCACCGCCCCACTCAAGCCCAACCCCATCCCAGGAACAACCCATAGCCACCGGAGTCAGAACATCACCACAACGCTCAAGCACGAGCCAAGCCATGGCTCAGGTCGATTCGCCAGGATTGCCAACCTCTGGGGGCACCCGGGACCGGATTTCCCACCAGGCCAGACCCGCGACCGGGGCCTGCCGACTCCGGCCCGCCTGGAACGCACACGGCCTTTCAACCGTCCGTTCTAGCGGATGTGCGACTTCTCATCTGTGCTGCAGTGAACGGCTCCAGGACCCTCCTTTCTGACCTGGTCTCCCTCGGCAGACGCCTTCCCCCGGTTGAGCGGTCCGAGCACCATGAAGGAGAGTCACGCCACCTGGCCGCGCATCCTCATCTTGGCCCCTTTTTCGGCCACGACAGCAGCCGGCGCAGCGCACCGCCACCCCAGCTTGATCGTGCGAGTTGCGTCATAGGACCGAGCGAACCCGAGCGACCAGTGGGGAATTGAAGATTCAAGAGCGACGAGCGGTTGCGTCCGCGGGGGCGGCGTATGAGTTTGCCTGCTCACAGGCATGGCGTCGTGAAATGGTGACGGCCATCGCTTGATCCTTCGAGGGCCTAAGTCGAGACCGAAGGAGTGCAGAGCGATGGCCGCAGACATCAGTCTGCTCCCCGCGGGATGGTTCGCGAAGGGGATCTGCAACCAGTGACTCCGACTTTGTCACAGCCCATGATCAATGCCCTGACCAGCACAGACAAAGCCCCTCACACCCCTGATTTCACCGATATCTTCGTCGTTTCGCTGACATTCACTAGTCAAAGCGGCCAGCCTTCGCGCGGAGTTGAAACCCCCGCAGCCTCCCCTGCGTCCACCGACTCCTGGACGCCGGGCACCCCTCCGACGGACCAGCGAGCCGCACGATCTGAAGCCCCACTACGTCCACCAACTCCAGGACCCCGCACGCCCCTCCAACGGACCAGCGAGCCGCACGGTCCGAAGCCCCACTACGTCCACCAACTCCAGGATGCCGGGCGCCCTTACGGCGGATCAGTGGAACGCAGGGTCTTGGGTTGTGGTTGAGGCCGCGAGAGCGCCCGGAGACGGGTGGCGCCAAAGGCTGAGAACGGTTCAGAAACGACGGGCTCCGCAGCTCCCATACGCTCGCCGTCATGTCTGCGGCGGGGGCGAGGGACGCGACCCGGGCGACGCGACCCGGGCGACGCGACCCGGGCGACGCGATCCGGGGACGCGGAGACGCCGAGACGCCGAGACGCGGGGACGCGGGGACGCCGAGACGCGGGGACGCGGGGACGCGGGGACGCGGGGACGCGGGGACGCGGGGACGCGGGGACGCGGGGACGCGGGGACGCGGGGACGCGGGGACGCGGGGACGCGGGGACGCGGGGACGCGGGGAC
>NZ_JBIEIS010000012.1:7772-196805 GCF_043496855.1 Nonomuraea sp. JJY05 | reverse complement strand
GACGCGGGGACGCGGGGACGCGGGGACGCGGGGACGCGGGGACGCGGGGACGCGGGGACGCGGGGACGCGGGGACGCGGGGACGCGGGGACGCGGGGACGCGGGGACGCGGGGACGCGGGGACCTACAGAAATATGTTCGCCTGTCCCCACGTCTCCGGGGTGGTCGGCTATGGCGTCGCCGGAGCGGCTATTCCCCGCCTCGTCTGGACGAGTCGTGGGTGGTCAGGCGGCTGTCCCTGTACGAGCACTGCCCACCCGAGCATGGATGGCCGCTATCCACGAGTGATGAATCGTTGCCCAGGTCCGAAGGCTCTGTCGCGTCGGACGCCGTCCACGTACATCGCGGATGGCTGTCGGGGCATGGCTGGGTGGCCTGGCGGGCCGTTCTCGGTCCGAGAGCCCTGTACCGATCGGGCAGCAGCTTCTCAAGCAGTGGCGGCCGGCGCATCGGCCCGGGCCGGTCCGCCTTTTGAAGTGGATTGTTCGTGCCTCAATGCCAACCCTGCTGCTCGGGCTCGCGGGGGAAGTCGTCGTCTGGGAATGGGGGGTCGTCGGATGCGTCGGGCTCGGGGGTGGCTGGTGGTTTTAGGGCGGCGGAATCGGGGGCTTTGGGGTAGGAGGTTAGGTGTTTGCGGAGGCGCCAGCCGTTCGTGGTTCGTTCTATGTAGCCCGCGGCCGCCAGGCCGCCCAAAGCGCTCAAGGTGGCATCCAGGCTTAGCCCTGCGGCGACCGCTATCGACGCGGGACCCGCGCCGCCTCGGGTGGGGATCGCGTCGAGGACCTTTCGGGTGGGTTCGTTGAGTTTGTCTCTGGGGACTGCAGGAGCTCGGGACTGAGGGGCCAGGTCGTCGCCCATAACGCCGACGAGGTCGATCATCTCCTCCGGAGAGGTTACGCATACGGCTTTGCGGTCGCGGAGGAGTTTGTGGCAGCCGGCCGACATGCCGGAGGTGACCGGGCCGGGGACTGCCGCCAGGTGTCTGTTGAGGGCCACGGCGTGGGCGGCTGTGTTCAGGGCGCCGCTGCGTAGGGCTGCCTCAACCACTACCGTCCCCCTCGACAGGGCGGCTATCAGGCGGTTTCTGATGAGGAAGCGAGCACGGGTGGGATGAACGCCGGGCGGGCATTCGCTGATCACAACGCCACGATCTCTGACGGCGGCGAAAAGGGCTTCGTGGCTCGCCGGGTAGCAGATGTCGACGCCGCAGGCCAGGACGACCACCGTTGGCGCGTCTGCGGCCAAGGCTCCTCGGTGAGCGGCGCCGTCCACGCCGTGGGCGCCGCCTGACACGACGGTCCAGCCCGACTCGCTGAGACCGACGCCGAACTCGGCTGCGATGTGGGTGCCGTACGACGTGGCGGCTCGTGCCCCTACGACCGCCACCGATTGGAGGCAGGAGAAGCGCAGATCGGCTGTGCCATGGAGCCACAGACCGAGAGGACGGCCGGGGCCTAGCTGGTCCAACTGGGTGGGCCATTCCGGGCTGCCCGGAATGACCAACCGGGCTCCGGACCTTTCTCCGTTTTCAAGGTCTGCTGCTGGATTGGCTGCGGCCAGGCGGGCGTGCCAGGCGTTGAGACGGGCGGCGAGGTCCGGGGGGCGATCTTGGTGGGCTTCTTGAGCTCGCTTGGCTTCCTGGGCTAGAAACTCTGGCGGCAGGGTGCGGGCGCGGATCGCCTCCGCTGCCGATGAGGCCCCGCACTGCATCACCAGACGTCCCATGATGGGGTCGCCGACGTCGGCCGCTCTCATGAGCGCGGCGCGAGCCTCAGTTTCGCTCCTGACCGAGATGGATGCAGTCGCTGGAGTGGATCTAGTGCCCAACGTGGATGCAGTGGCCTGCGTGGTTGTGGCCATGGTGGATGTAGTGGCCGGGGTGGCGACTGTAGGGAGGGTAGCGACCGTAACCGAGATAGTGGTCGCGGGCGAGGGAGGCGGCGAGGGCCGGGGCGGGGACGAAGGCGGGGGCGCCAGTGAGGGCACCGGTGACGGCGAAGGTGACGGCGAAGGTGACGGCGAAGGTGACGGCGAAGGTGGGAGTGAGGTTGTGACCATGGGCTGGGGGTTGGCCCCGTACTGCGACTTGATCACGGGATGATGCTTGGTTTCGCTTACGGGCTTGGTTGCAGGCTCGTGCTGGGTGTTGCTGCTCATGGGGACGGAGTTGTTGGGCTCCGGCGCTTCCAGCAGCTGAGCGGCAGGAGTTATGCCGGGGCCGACGGCGACGTTCTCGCTCATGCCGGTGGCGGTGTCTGTGGCGGTGCCAGCGCTGGTACGGCTCGTGCAGACGACCGTGGCGGTGTCATTGCCTGCGTTGATGACGGGGGTGGCACCCGTTTCAGCGGAGGCGGGGAGGCTTGTGCGGGCGACAGCGGCGGCGCCCAGATCCCCGACCTTACCGGGGCTTGTGCAGGTGCTGATGGCAGTGGCGGTGCCTGCGGCCGTGGCGGTTGCGGTGGCTGCTGGTGGGACGTCGGTCATGGCAGGGGCGGTTGCGGCGGCTGGTGGCGGGGCGTTGGTCAGGGCCGGGGCGGTGGGCGGGTGGGGCATGCCACGGTCTGGAGGGGTGCTGGGTGGAGCGTCTGGCCTTTGGGGGCCGGGGGTAGCGGCCGGTCGGGGTTGGTCGGCTTTTGGGGTTGAGCTGGGCATGAGGGCTCCTGAAGGGATGTGGGGCTGGAGGTGGGGCGCAGAGCCGCATGGGATGAGGGCCTGGTCGCGGTGCAGGTGGGGGTTGCTTCGGGGGTGCTGTCAGGACTTCACTCCCAGCCAGAAGCTGAGGGCGGCGTTTGTTTCGTCCTCCTCCGGGGTGTCCTTGTCGGCCAGGTCGGCGAGGGTCCATGCGACGCGTACGACCCGGTCCAGGCCGCGGGCGGTGAGGGTGCCGGAGTCGAGGCAGGACGTCATGGGTTTCATGGCCTCGTTGGACGGGCGGTAGTCGGAGTGGAGCAGGGAGGAGGGGATTTCGGCGTTCGTGCGCCAGGGCGTGCCTGTCAGGCGCTTGGCGGCGCGTTCGCGGGCTTGGAGGACGCGTTCGGCCACCGTCTTGCTTGTTTCTACGAATTGGCGGTCGGCCAGGAGTTCGCGTCTGGACGAGCGGACCACGGTGACCTTCATGTCTATGCGGTCGAGGAGTGGGCCGGAGAGCCTGCCCAGGTAACGGCGTTTGATCGTGGGGGTGCACTTGCAGGTCTCGCCCTGGTCCTCGGCCTGGGCGCACGGGCAGGGGTTGGCGGCCAGGATGAGCATGAACCTCGCCGGGAACGTGACCGAACCCGCGGACCTCGACACCGTCACACGGCCGGATTCCAGCGGCTGCCGGAGGGCGTCGAGCACGTGGCGGGGGAACTCGGGGGCCTCGTCCAGGAAGAGGACGCCTCTGTGGGCGAGAGAGACGGCTCCTGGGCGTACGATCGCGCTGCCGCCGCCGATGATCGCGGCGGACGTCGCCGTGTGGTGTGGGCTGACGAACGGAGGCCTGCTCATCATGGGAGCATTTGGCGGCAGGGCGCCCGCGACGGAGTGGATGGCCGTGACCTCCAGGGCGTGGTCGAGCTCCAGGTCCGGCAGGAGGGTGGGGAGGCGTTCGGCCAGCATGGTCTTGCCGGTGCCCGGTGGGCCGAGCATCCAGAGGTTGTGGCCGCCTGCCGCGCACACCTCCAGGGCCCGTCGGGCGACCGGCTGACCGACGACGTCCGCAAGATCCACCGCTGGACCGTCGGTGGACCTGGGCAGCTCGGCGCACTCCTCCACCTTGGGCTCGGGCTCGTCGTCTCCCATGCGCAGCCACTCCACCAGCTGGCGGAGGTGTGACACGGGGACCACTTTGACGTTGGGCACCAGGGCTGCCTCGGCTGAGTTCGCGGCGGGCACGACGACTGTGATGTCACCGTGTTTGGCCGCGCCGATGATGGAGGGCAGCACGCCGCGTACGGGTCTGATACGGCCGTCGAGGCCGAGCTCGCCCAGGAAGAACGGCTCCACGATGCGCTCGGCCGGGATCACGCCCGCGGCGCTCAGAATGGCCACGGCTATGGCAAGGTCGAACTGGGAGCCGCGCTTGGGGAGGCTGGCCGGGAAGAGGCTGACAATGATGCGGGCGTCAGGCCAGGGATAGGTGCTGTTGACCATCGCGGATCTGACCCGATCTCGGGCTTCGCTGAGCGCCGTGTCGGGGAGGCCGATGAGGTGGATGCCGGCCAGGCCGTTGCCTACGTCGGCCTCGACCTCGACGGTGCGGCCCGTGACTCCGATCACGGCCACGCTGCGCGTGCGGGCCACGGCCATTTAGATCGCCCCCCGTACGTGGCTCAGGGCGAAGTCGCCGGCGAAGCGCTCAAGGGCGATCACGTCCACTCGCACGGTGCTGAACGTGCGCGGCTGCGCGCCCAGCCATTTGGCCGCGAGCATCCTCAGCCTGGCCAGCTTGGCCCGGCTCACGGACTCCAGGGCTGTGCCATGAGATCTGCCCGATCGGGTTTTGACCTCGACGACGACCAGGGTGGGGCCCTCTTCGGCGATGATGTCGATCTCGCCGTGACGGCAGCGCCAGTTGCGGGCGATGATCTTCATCCCCTCGGCCTCCAGGTAGGTCACCGCTACCTGTTCGCCTTGTTTGCCGAGATCTTGGTCGTGTTTCGCGGCCATGTGCCACCTCCGTCGTCGATCCGGTGCTGGTCCGAGGACCGACTTTCGTGGATGAGGGGTGGCTGCGGCAGGGCCGAACGGGGTTCTGGGGATGGTGGGGGCGGTCAGGGCTCAGTTGTGGATAGCGCGTTTGTGGATGGAGCGGGTGGGGTTGAAGCGGGGTGCGGATGAAGCGCGTCTGCGGATGGAGCGGGGGTGCGTATACGCGGCGCTGCATGACGCGGCGCTGCATGACGCGGCGCTGCATGACGCGGCGCTGCATGACGCGGCGCTGAATCCAGGGCTGGGTGTGGGGTTGAGGGTCGGCTGGGCTGATTCGGCGGGCAGTTCGGTCGGACGGGCCCTATACGGGGGCGCAGGCCTGTGGACGGAGCCCGATCAGGCACGGGCCGGTGGTCGGGGGCCGGCGGTCCGGGGGCGGCGGTCCGGGGGGCGGCGGTCGAGGGCCGACGTTGGGGTCGGGGCCGGGGCCGGAGGCCGGGGGCGGTGGTCGGGGGCCGGGGTCGGGGGGCCGGTTTGCGGTGAGGGTTGGTGGTGCTGAGGGCTGTGGTGTGGGGTGTTCGTCGGTGGATGGGCGTGCCTCAGAGTGAGGCGTGGTAGCGGACGAGTGGAAGGAACAGCTGGTTCGCAATGTGCTCAAGGGCTTGATCAGACGGCGCAGCTCGCTCGGAGATCATGCTGTATCGGATGAGCGCGCCAGGCATCGAGAGCACGGTTTCGGGAATTGGGGAGCCGCCGATTTCGCCTCGCGCCCGCGCGCGATCGATCACCTCCTCGAACACACGAGGCACGGTGGCCTTCACGTCGTCGGGTATCTCGTCGAGCTCGCTGAGCAGCCCGATGGCGACGTCCACGCCGATCCGCTCGATCCGGTCGGCGAGCTCGTGCAGCAGGACGGAGACGTCGCCGGCGAGGCTGCCGGTGTCGGGCACGTGTTCTGTGACCGTGCCCGTGTGGGCGCGCACTGCCGCGTGTACGAGGGCGGCGCGGCCGGGCCAGCGGCGGTAGATCACGGCGCGGCTCGTGCCGACGGCCTGTGCCACGGCGTCGATCGTGAATGCGGCGTATCCCTCGCGCTGCAACTGCTCCCAGGCGGCCTCGAGGAGGGCGTTGTCCAGCTCGCGTCCACGACGTCGCCGTACCGGGCGGGATTCTGTCCGAGCGTCCACCCGCTCAGGATACACGTGTATCTTAAAGACATAAGATACACGTGTCTCTTAACGGGAGGGACAAAGGATGGCGAAGGGAAAGAGGCTGGAGCCCCTGGGCCGGCCGTTGATTCGGCTGGCGCTGGTCGTGATCGTCGGCGGGGTCGCACCGCTGGTCGACACGACGGTGGTGAATGTCGCCCTGCACGCAATCAGCGCCGACCTTCAGGTGGGCACCGACGCGATCCAGTGGGTGACGACCGCGTACCTGCTCGCCCTGGCCGTAACCGTGCCCGTCACCGCGTGGGCCTGCGATCGATTCGGCTCCAAGCGACTGTGGATCGCCGGGCTCGCGCTGTTCCTGGCCGGGTCCGGGCTGTGCGCCCTGGCGTGGAACTTCTGGTCACTGGTCGCCTTCCGCGCCGTGCAGGGCGCCGGCGCGGGCATCATGCTGCCGGTCCTGCAGACGATCCTGGTACGGGCGGCCGGACCGGCCAAGACGGGCCGCCTACTCACCATCGTCATGCTCGTGAGCACCATCGCCCCGATCGCCGGCCCTCTCGTCGGTGGGGCGATCGTCAACTCGGGCAGCTGGCGATGGGTCTTCGTCATCAACCTCCCCATCTGCGTCGCCGCGATCCTGCTGGCCCTCACCTTTGTGCCCCGCGAGCCTGCCCAGCCCGGCAAGCGGCTTGATCTTCCCGGGGTGCTCCTGCTCGGGATCGGCACCGCGGCATTGCTCTACGCGCTCGGCAACGCGGCGGCCGACGGCAGCGACGCCGGGGTTCGCGTCTGGACACCGCTCGTTGCCGGAGTCGCGCTGACGATCGGATTCGTCGCCTGGAGCCTCGCTCGCGGGACGCGCGCCGCGATCCCCGTCCGGATCTTCGCGCACAAGGCGTTCAGTGCGGCCACCGCCACGTTGTTCCTCACCGGCGTCGCCCTCTACGGCGCGCTGTTCCTGATCCCGCTCTACTTCCAGCAGCAGCGCGAGATGAGCGCTCTCGCCGCCGGGACGGTGCTCGCTCTGCAAGGTATCGGGTCGTTGCTGACCAGGTGGGTCGGCAGCGTGGTCGACCGCCTCGGCGCCAGACTCATCACCGTCGTCGGCGTCGTCCTGTGCGCCGCCGCGACCCTTCCCTTCACGATCGCCACAGCCCGGACCAGTTGGGTGGTGCTCGGGATCGCCCTGATCGTTCGCGGAGGAGCGCTCAGCGCCGTCAACATCGCCATCACCGCCGACGCGTTCACCGGGCTATCGCGCGAGCAGGTCCCCGCCGGATCGGCCATCGTCCGCCTGGTTCAGCAACTCGGTGGCGCCGCCGGAACGGCGCTCCTGGCAACAGTCGTCACCGGCGTCTCCGCCACCGCTGGAACCGCCACCGGATTCCACACCGCGTTCCTGTGGAGCATCGGTCTCACCGTGGCCGCTCTCATCCCGTGCGCCTTCATCCCGGCAGCACGGCCCACCGAACCGGCCGCACGTACGAAAACGGGCTAGCGATGGCCATTGTGAGCAGAGCGCGGCCGGTCAGGCTGACAGAGCGTACGGGGCCCGCCTCGTTATCCCGAGAATCCCTCCTTGGGCATCTCGAGGTCCGCCTTGGCCAGTTCTTCCACGTTCACATCTTTAAACGTGACCACCCGCACGTTCTTCACGAACCGCGCCGGCCGGTACATGTCCCACACCCAGGCGTCCTGCATCTTCACGTCGAAGAAGACGTCGCCGTTCTCCGCGGTACGGACGTCGAGATCGACCGAGTTGGTCAGATAGAACCGACGCTCGGTCTCGACCACGTATGTGAACAAACCGACGACATCCCGGTATTCGCGGTAAAGCTGCAGCTCCATCTCGGTTTCGTACTTTTCGAGATCTTCTGCGCTCATCGCGGTCCTCCTGTCGTACCGGTCCCCCGGTTCGCCTGGTCAGGCAACCCCGGCCCCCATTTCATTTTCACCCATCCCCCTCGCCACCGTGACGAAGGAGTATCGGTGATCAGGACACGGCCCGTGCGTTTCCAGCGCCAGCCGGTGTCCTGGTGTGACATACCCCTTGTGCTCGGCGAAACCGTACTGCGGGTAGCGCTCGTCGAGCGCGACCATGAGGCGGTCTCGAGTCACCTTGGCCACGATCGACGCCGCCGCCACGCATGCGGCCACCTGGTCCCCCTTCCACACGGCCAGCGACGGCGCCGGGAGGCCCGGCACCGGGAAGCCGTCCGTCAGGATGTACTCCGGGTCACAAGGCAACTGTGCGACAGCCCGCCGCATTCCTGAAACGTTGCATTTGTGAAGACCTTTAGCGTCGATCTCCCCCGGCGGGATGATCACCATGCCGATGTGGGACACGCGGACGATCTGGTCGTACAGACGTTCGCGCACCGCCGGGGAGAGCAGCTTCGAGTCGCCGAGGCCGTCGATCTGCCTGCGCAGGATCACGGCCGCGACGACGAGGGGCCCCGCGCAGGCGCCGCGGCCTGCCTCGTCGACGCCCGCGATGGGGGTGAGGCCGCGGCGGGCGAGCGCCCGCTCATAGGCGTAGAGTCCGGAATCGCGCCGGACGACGCTTGGCCGAGGGCGGAACGCAACTGTCATGACAGAGGCAGCGTACGCCCCATACGCCGCGAACCGCGACCGAAAGCGACCGCTATTTGACCTTGTCGAAAGTGTCAGGACGGGAGAAGAGATAACCCCGCGACAGCGGCCAGTAGCGGACCACGGCCTTGCCGATCACGTCGTTCTCCGAGATGAACCCGCCTCCGGCCTCGTCCATGTGGGCCCGCGAGTCGGCCGAGGCGCTGCGGTGGTCGCCCATCAGCCAGAGCTTTCCGGACGGCACGGTGACGTTGAACTTATCGCCGGAAGCGTAATCGCCGGGGTAGAGGTAGGAAGTCTCCTCCAGCGGCGTGCCGTTGACCGTGATGCGCTTCTTGGAGTCGCAGCACACCACCTTGTCGCCGCCGACGCCGATGACCCGCTTGATGGTGTCCTCGCCGTTGCTCCAGCCCTTGAAGACCACGATGTCGCCGCGCTCGGGCTTGCCCGCCAGCTTGTTGACGAACACCCGGTCGTTGACCAGCAGAGTGTTCTCCATCGAGACGGACGGGATGTAGAACGAGCCGACCACGAACGCCTGCAGCAGCAGCGCGATGCCCACGCCCAGGACCAGCAGCAGCACCGTCTCGCGGAAGCCGCCCTTTTTCTTCTCTTTCCCCACGCCCTCCGCCTTCTTGGTGACGGCCATCAGCGCTTCCTCCCCCTACAGCGGCGACGGACCAGGACCAAGGGTAGGGCCAGCCCGAACCCGGCGACCAGCGGTACGGAGCCACCGAGCGCCTGAAGCGCCGGTTGGGCGAACGTATCCGGAATGTCGATCGAAGTCGCCCGGTTGAACGGCCAGACGATCACGAAGGCCCGCCCGATGACCTGGCTCACGGGAATGGAGCCGCCGCCCGCGTCACCGGTGTGGGATCGGGAGTCGAGGGAGACCGAGCGATGGTCGCCCATCACCCACAGCCGCCCCTCCGGCACCGTGATGTCGAAGAACTTGTCGGACGGCACGTTGCCCGGATAGAGATAGCTCTCCTCGTCGATGGGCGTGCCGTTGACCGTGATGCGGTTCTTGGAGTCGCAGCACTTCACGTGGTCGCCGCCGACGCCGATGACCCGCTTGATGTAGTCCTTCTCGCCGGGCACGATGCCGAACGCCGTGCCAACCCAGCGGAAGAAGGCCGCCACCGGGTTGGACGGCTCCTCCATCTGGAACTCACCGTCCCAGGAGTCGACCCCCGAGAAGACCACCACGTCGCCGCGCTCGATGTCACGCGTGTGGTAAACGAGCTTGTTGACCAGGACCCTGTCGTTTTTCAACAGGGTGTTCTCCATCGACTCCGACGGAATGTAGAAGGCCTGGACCACAAACGTCTTGATGATCAGGGCCAGCACCAGGGCCACGACGACAAGAACGGGAAGCTCTTTCCAGAACGACCCCTTCTTCTCTTTTTTCTCGCCT
Organism: Nonomuraea sp. JJY05; assembly: GCF_043496855.1. Lineage (NCBI taxonomy): Bacteria > Bacillati > Actinomycetota > Actinomycetes > Streptosporangiales > Streptosporangiaceae > Nonomuraea > Nonomuraea sp. JJY05. The sequence continues at coordinate 186,999 of NZ_JBIEIS010000012.1, read as the reverse complement.
TTAGCCGGCTTCTGAGTCTCTTCGGCGACCACGTCCACCTCGTCCTCGACAGGGCGGCGCGCCGCGCCGTGCTCCTGGCTCTCGCTAGTCATCGCTGACGAGCCTAGATGATGCTTCGGCTCGACAAGCCTCGACCGACGTTACACCCATGCACGAGTCGCTCCACATAAAGGAAACGGCCCTGTAAAGCCGAATGGCCCGCGCGAGTGCGCGGGCCACGGAAAGACCGGGCTACTTGGCGGCCGTCGTCTCGCGCTTCTCGCGGATACGGGCGGCCTTGCCGCGCAGGTCGCGCATGTAGTAAAGCTTGGCCCGGCGCACGTCACCGCGGGTCACGAGCACGATCTTCTCGATGACCGGGCTGTGCACGGGGAAGGTGCGCTCGACGCCGACGCCGTAGCTGACCTTGCGGACCGTGAAGGTCTCGCGGGCGCCGCTGCCCTGCCTGCGCAGCACGAAGCCCTTGAAGACCTGGATACGGGAGCGGTTTCCTTCGACGACTCGTACGTGGACCTCGAGCGTGTCACCGGGACGGAAGTCCGGCACGTCGCTGCGCAGCGTCGCCTTCTCGAGCTCCTGGATCTTCGTGTGCATGAGAGCTGTCCTCAAGTCCTCGTGAGCACGCGGAGGTCCACCCGGCCGTGGCTCGCGGCGGACACGCCTGCTGATGTGATGAACCCGGGATCGTTTCCCGGGCATGACAGACCGACCAAATGACGGTCGGCAGCGATTCAGTTTGCCATATCTTCGCGCTCGACGCGAAACGACAGCTCCTCGAGGAGCTTCCTGTCGTGCTTGTCGAGCGTGTCGGGGTCGAGCGCCGCCGCCAGCTCCGGCCGGTTCCGTACGGTACGGCGCAGCGCCTGGTCACGCCGCCATCTGGCGATTTTTCCGTGATGCCCGGACAGCAGCACCTCAGGCACTTCATGCCCCCGCCAGACGGGCGGCTTGGTGTAGACGGGGCCCTCGACCAGATTCTGCATGGATCCGGGCGCGAAGGAGTCGTCCACGGCCGACTGGGCATTGCCCAGCACGCCGGGCAGCAGCCGCCCGATGGCCTCCACCATGACCAGCACCGCCACCTCGCCCCCGGCCAGCACATAGTCCCCGATGCCGACCTCGTCGACCCGCAGCCGGGAGCCGTACTCCTCCATGACCCGCGAGTCGATGCCCTCGTAGCGCCCGCACGCGAACAGCAGCCACGGCTCCCCCGCCAGCTCCTGCGCGAGCTCCTGGGTGAACGGCCGCCCGCTCGGCGTCGGAACGATCATCCGCGGCGCGCCGTCCCCGGCCACGGCGTCGATGGCCTCGCCCCACACCTCAGGCTTCATGACCATGCCCGGCCCCCCGCCGTAGGGGGTGTCGTCCACGGTCTTGTGCACGTCGTGGGTCCAGTCACGGAGCTGGTGTACGCGTACGTCGAGCGTGCCGCGCTCACGGGCCTTGCCGATCAGCGAGACGTCGAGCGGCGCGAAGTATTCAGGGAAGATCGAGATGATGTCGAGCCGCATCACAGCAGGCCCTCTGGCGGGTCGACGACCAGCCGACCGCCTTCCAGGTCGATCTCGGGCACCAGCGCCTTGACGAACGGGATGAGCGCCTCGTCCGCCCCGGCCCTGCGCACCACCAGGAGGTCCTGGCCGTGGTGCAGGACGTCGGTGACCTCGCCCACGGGATCTCCCGCGGCGGTCTCCACCGTCAGCCCGATGAGCTGATGATCGTGGAACTCGTCGGGGTCGTCGGAGGGCACCACCTCGGCCGAGTCGATGACCAGCATGGTGCCCCGCAGCTCCTCCGCCACGTCGCGGTCGGCGACCCCTTCGAAGGTCAGCAGCAGGAAGCCCTTGTGCCAGCGGCGGCCCGCGATGACGAGCGGCCCTCTGCCGGCGGGATCCGTGGCGATGGACGTGCCCACGGCGAAACGCAGCTCGGGATCGTCGGTGCGTACCTCCACGGTCACTTCACCGCGCACCCCGTGCGGACGGCCGATCCGGCCGACGACCAGCTGCAACATGAACTCCTAACGCAAGCGCCCCCATCGGCCGGCAAAGCCGATGAGGGCGCGGAAACCTGACGCTAACGGACTGCTTCGTGCAGGTCGAGCAGGTCGACCCGTACGTACTTCCCGTCGGCCAGGGCGTTCACGACCGTGCGCAGCGCCTTGGCGGTGCGCCCGCCGCGTCCGATGACCTTGCCCAGGTCCTCGGGGTGCACCCGGACCTCCAGGACGCGCCCGCTGCGAATGCGGCGTGCGCGGACCCGGACATCGTCTGGATGTTCGACGATGCCCTTGACGAGGTGCTCGAGAGCCTCCTCGAGCACGTCAGGCCTCGCCCTCGGCCTGGGTCTCGGCGGGGGCCTCTGCCTCTTCCTTCTTCTTGGCCTTCTTCGGCGTGGTGGCGGCCGTGCCGGTGTCGCCACCGGACAGCGCCTCCTTGGCCGCGGCCTCGTAGAGGGCGTGACGGTCAGGCGCGGGCTCGGCGACCTTCAGCGGCGCAGGGGCGGGCTCGCCCTTGAACTTCTGCCAGTCGCCGGTGAGCTTGAGCAGCTTGAGGACGGGCTCGGTCGGCTGCGCGCCGACCCCCAGCCAGTAGGCCGCACGCTCGGCGTTGACCTCGATGCGCGAAGGGTTGTCCTTCGGGTGGTACAGGCCGATCTCCTCGATCGCCCGGCCGTCACGCTTGGTGCGGCTGTCGGCGACGACGATGCGGTATTGAGCGTTGCGGATCATGCCGAGCCGCTTGAGCTTGATCTTGACTGCCACGGGTGTGGTCTCTCCTGCATTCGAGCGTGGGTGAACGGCATCTCGCCGAGTGGGGCACGACGGGACGACGCTCCAGGGACAGGCGCGTCCGGCGGGAGGTGAGAGGGCACCCGCCTGGTCACGATGTTCCAACATGCCATTGTGCCAGATCGACGGCACTGCCATCGACGTTCCGTCACGACGCGCCGCCTCCGTCTGTGCCCGAACGGCTCACGGAGGCTCGGCGGCGCGCTTGCGACCTGGCCGCATGTACGGCGAGCGACCCGCTCATGCTATCCCGCCGACGCATGATCCCCGGCCGCCCCATCCACGGGAACGGGACGACCGGTTCCCGGTGGCGCCCCGGGCGCGGCGCACGTCCCAGGACCGAGAGCACGCCGCTGCGGACCCCAGGGTGGTCCGCTGCCTACGCAGGAGCCTCAGGGGGCGCCGGAAAGTGGAGGCCCGCCAGGCACGCGCCACCGAAAGCCGGGGCACGCGCCGGCGGAGAGCCACGGCGCGGCCCCGCGCGGCCCCGCGCGGCCGGAGCGAAGACCGCCGGTAGCCCGGGATGGGCCGCCACCGGACGACCGGAGCAATGGGCCGCCACCAGACGCCGGAGCACCGACGCCGGGCGGTCGGGAAGGCCGGGACAGGCCGCCGGAAGGGCGGGGTCCCGGCGTAGATTACTTCTGGCCGGGCAGGCGGAACTTGGAGGGGTCGAAGCCGGGCGGCAGCTCCACCCCCGGAGGCAGCTTGCCCAGGTTGCCCAGCAGGCCGCCGCTCTTGGGCTCGTCCACCGGAGCCTCCGCGGCGGAGGCCTTGCCGAGGGCCGCCTTGCGCGGGTCGCCGCTGACGCGCCGCCCCTTCTTGGCCTTCTTCTGCGCCTTGCCCGCCTTGCCCCGGCCGCCCGGCATGCCGGGAATGCCCATGCCGCCCGCCATCCGCTTCATCATCTTCTGCGCCTCGAAGAAGCGGGTGACGAGGTTGCTGACGGCGGTGACCGAGACGCCGGAGCCGGCCGCGATGCGGGCCCGGCGCGACCCGTTGATGATCTTGGGGTCCTGGCGCTCCCCGGGCGTCATCGAGCGGATGATGGCGGCGATGCGGTCGAGGTCGCGGTCGTCGATGGAGTTGAGCTGGTCGCGCATCTGCCCCATGCCGGGCATCATGCCCAGCAGGTTTTTGATGGGCCCCATCTTCTGGACCATCATCATCTGCTCGAGGAAGTCCTCGAGCGTGAAGTTTTCGCCCGAGGTGAGCTTGCCCGCCATCTTGGCGGCCTGCTCCTCGTCGAACGTCTTCTGGGCCTGCTCGATCAGGGTGAGGATGTCACCCATGTCGAGGATGCGGGAGGCCATCCGGTCGGGGTGGAAGGCGTCGAAGTCTTCGAGCTTCTCGCCCGTGGAGGCGAACATGATCGGCCGGCCCGTGATGTGCCGCACCGACAGGGCGGCGCCACCGCGGGCGTCGCCGTCGAGCTTGGTCAGCACGACCCCGTCGAAGCCGACGCCCTCCATGAACGCCTGCGCCGTCGTGACGGCGTCCTGGCCGATCATGGCGTCGACCACGAACAGGACCTCGTCGGGCGAGACCGCGTCGCGGATGTCGGCGGCCTGCTTCATCATCTCCTGGTCGATGCCCAGGCGGCCGGCGGTGTCGATGATGACGATGTCGTGCAGCAGGCGCTTGGCCTCGTCGATCGACGTGCGGGCGACCGCGATCGGGTCGCCGGTGCCGTTGCCCGGCTCGGGGGCGTAGACCGCGACCCCGGCGCGCTCGCCCACGACCTGGAGCTGCTGGACGGCGTTGGGGCGCTGCAGGTCGGCGGCGACCAGCATGGGCGTGTGGCCCTGCTCGCGCAGCCACCTGGCCAGCTTGCCGGCCAGGGTGGTCTTACCGGCGCCCTGCAGACCCGCCAGCATGATCACGGTCGGCGGCGTCTTGGCGAAGCGGAGCCTGCGCGTCTCGCCGCCGAGGATCGCGATCAGCTCGTCATTGACGATCTTGACGACCTGCTGCGCCGGGTTGAGCGCCTGGGACACCTCGGACCCGCGGGCGCGCTCCTTGACCTGGGCGACGAACGCCTTGACCACCGGGAGCGCGACATCGGCCTCCAACAGGGCGATGCGGATCTCGCGGGTGGTGGCGTCGATGTCGGCATCGGACAGCCGGCCTTTGGACCGGAGGGAGGAGAAGACCGATGTCAACCGGTCGGATAGCGTCTCGAACACGTGGTTGGCCAGTCCTCGAAGCGAATGAACGTCTAAGACTCCAGCCTATCCGCTCCGCTAGCCGCTCCAGCCTGGCACGGCCATGCGGACCGAGAGCGCGTGCTCGACCAGGTTGATCAGCGCGGTCTTGACCGAGTCCTTCGAGCGGGCGTCCAGGCGCACCATCGGGATGTGCGGCGCCAGGGTCAGGGCGTCGCGCACTTCGGTGTCGCTGTGGGCGTACTGGCCGTCCCAGCCGTTCACCCCCACGATGAACGGCAGCTGGGCCTCCTCGAAGTAGTCGATCGCGGGGAAGCTGTCCGCCAGGCGGCGCGTGTCCACGAGCACCACCGCGCCGATGGCGCCGCGGACGAGGTCGTCCCACATGAACCAGAACCGGTGCTGTCCGGGCGTGCCGAACAGGTAGAGGATCAGGTCACGATCGAGCGAGACGCGGCCGAAGTCCATGGCGACGGTCGTGGTCGACTTCAGCGGCGTCATGCCCAGATCGTCGATGCCCTTGGAGGCGTCGGTCATGACGGCCTCCGTGGTCAACGGCATGATCTCCGACACCGCGCCGACGAAGGTCGTCTTGCCCACCCCGAACCCACCGGCGACGACGATCTTCGTCGAGGTCAAACCGGGGCTAGAGCCTGCGAAGTCCACTGAGCACCCTTTCCAGCAGGTTGACGTCCGGCCTACCCGCATCCAGCTGCGGCTGATGCACCCGAACCAGGCCCTCGGCCGCCATATCCGCGATCAGAACACGCACCACACCGAGCGGGATCCGCAGCAGCGCCGAGACCTCAGCCACCGACCTGACCTGCAGGCACAGCTGGCTGATCGCCTTGTACTCCGGGGTGATGTGCGAGAACTCCCGGTGCTCGGCGGTCGCCGAGGACACCAGGGCCTCCATGGCCAGCTTGACCTTGGGCGCGGTACGCCCGCCGGTCACGGCATAGGGCCGTACCGGCGAGGCGGGGTCGTTGCTGGGCGGCGGCGGAGGGGGAGGCTGCCAGCTCCCACTGTTCTGGGAATCCCATGCACCGCTGTTATGGGAGTCCCAGCCGCCGCTGTTCCATCTCGGGTCTGTCACCTACATCACCTGGTCTGGCTGGCGCGCAACTCTGCGCGCACAGCCGGGGTCAGCACCTGGCCGGCGCGATCAACCATCAGCGTCATCTGGTACGCCACCAGACCCATGTCACAGTCCGGAGCAGCCAGCACCGCCAGGCACGAGCCGTCGCTGATCGACATGATCAACATCAGCCCGCGCTGCATCTCGACGATCGTCTGATTGACCGGACCGCCCTCGAACACCCTGGCCGCACCCTGCGTCAGGCTCACCAGACCCGACGCGATCGCCGCCAGCTGGTCAGCACGGTCGGCCGGAAAGCCCGACGAGGCCGCCAGCGGCAGCCCGTCGGAGGAGACGACCACCGCGTGAGCGACGCCAGGAACGGTGCTGACGAAATCGGTGATTAACCAGTCCACCCCACGTGCCGACTGGCTCAAGTCATTCATGCGCGCTCATCCCTGCTTTCAACACTTCTCGGACCGGAGGGGTACGTCCTGCCCTCGCTGATGTCGTCACGTGCCGCCCTGAACCCCTGCTGGAAGCTCGAAAGGCGGCTGCGCACCCGCTCCGGCGAGACCGCCGGCATGGGGGCGACGCCCTTGGGCGCCGAGACGGTGTCGGCCGAGCCGGGCACCAGGTTGGCCTTGGGCACCCGCTTGGGCAGCCCGGCCGCGGTCGCGCCGTCACGTACCGGCTCGACGACCGCCTCCGCGGCGCTCCAGCCCGCGTCCGCCTTGGCGGAGCCCCAGGTGGCGGCGCCCTCGTTGCCGTGCTCGAACCAGGCCGACTCGACCGAGGCGAAGATCGGCAGGTATTCGTCACCCGAAGAGGCGGGCTTCACGGCCGGGATGGGACCGGTGGCCGCCGACTCCGTTTCGGGGAAGTCGTACCTCGGCTGCCCCATGTCCATCTGGTCGCCGCCGAAGGGCCGTCTCGGCAGGGAGTTGCCGGTGTCCTGGCCCCAGTCACCCGGCCTGTTGTCCTGGCCCCAGTCGCCCGGCCGGCTGTTGGAGTTGCGCGCCGGCACCCAGACGTCAGAGGTGTCGTAGCCGCCGCTGCTGCTGCGCGGGTCGGACGGCCAGCCCACGTCCATGCTCGGCTGGGCCGAGAAGGACGGCTGTGAGGGGAACGACGGGTGTCCCGGTCCGGGCTGGTAGCCTCCCGGACCCCACTGGGGGGCGGGCGGCGGCGGCACGGGGGGCATCGGGGGTTGCATGGGAGGCATGGAAGGCATGGAAGCCATGGGCGAACGGGAGCCGAAGCCCTCGTCGAACGAGTCCAGGGTCCCCATGCTGTTGCCACCGGGGGTGGCGTAGGCGGGAGACTGCGAGCCGAGCAGCGCTTCCGGCATCAGGACCATGGCGGTCAGACCGCCGGTGCCGTGGGGGCGCAGCTGCACCCGGATGCCGTGGCGGTGCGCCAGACGCGCGACCACGAACAGGCCCATGCGGCGTGACACGGACACGTCCACGGTGGGGGCGTCCATGAGGCGGTCGTTGGCGATGGTGAGCTCGTCCGGGGTCATGCCGATGCCGGAGTCGCTGATCGACAGCATGACGCCGCCGCCGTCGATCCGGCTGCCGGAGACGGTCACCCGGGTCTCGCGCGGCGAGAACGACAGGGCGTTCTCGATCAGCTCGGCCAGCAGGTGGATGACGTCGTTGACGGCCTGACCGGCCACGGCGACGCCGTCGGGCACCTGGAGGACGACCCGCTCGTAGTTCTCGACCTCGGACAGCGAGGCGCGGGCGACGTCGACCAGCTTGACGGGCTTGCTCCAGCGCCGGGGCGGTTCCTGGCCCGCGAGGACCAGCAGGTTCTCGCTGTTGCGCCGCATGCGGGTGGCCAGGTGGTCCAGCTTGAACAGGTTGCCGAGTCGCTGCTCGTCCTGCTCGCCCTGCTCCAGACCGTCGATCAGGGTGATCTGCCGCTCGACCAGCGTCTGGCTGCGCCGCGACAGGTTCACGAACATCGCGTTGACGTTGCTACGCAGGCGGGCCTCCTCGCCCGCCAGCCGGACCGCCTCGCGGTGGATCTCGTCGAACGCCCGCGCGACTTCACCGATCTCGTCCTGAGAGGCGACGCCGATGGGCTGGACATCGATGTTCTCCACCGACTCCGCCTCACGGAGCTGGCGGACGGTGTCGGGCAGCCGGCGACCGGCGATGAACAGCGCCTCCCTGCGCAGCCTGCGCAGGGGGCCGCTCAGCGAGCGCGCCATGAAGACGGTGACCAGCAGCACGAGGATGAGCAGGATCAGGATGCCGACCGCGACGATGACGGCGCTCTGCTGCTCGGACCCTTCCAGGGTGCGGCTGCGGAGCACGATCGAGTCGGCCACGCGCTGCTCGACCTTGCGCATCCCGTCGACGGTCTCGCTGATGGCGGCGAACCAGTCCTTGCCGTCACGGGTGAGCCCGAGCTTCGGGTCCGACACGTTCCGTGGTTGCCCCAGGCTCTGCAGGAACAGGGCTCGGGCGGCCAGGATCTCCGCGCGGTCGACGGCCTTGCCGCTGACGGTGTCGTCGTACGCCTGGCGCAGCTCAAGGGGGACCTGCGCACGGAAGGTGGCCAGCTCGCTGTTCTTCTGGGCGCGGGCGGCGATGAAGGAGTCGAGCTCGACCCGGCCGAACTCCCTGGTGGCCAGGGCGGCCACGAGCAGCGCGCGCTGCGTGGAGACGTACTGCTTGGCCCGGGCGAGGGCGGCGAAGCCGGAGACGCTCGCCGAGAGCTCCTTGTCGACCGCACCTTGGTCGATGGTGTCGTTCAGGGAGAGGAGGTCTGTGATGAACCGGTCGTAGAGCTCGATGACGGAGTTCACGTCGAGCTGGGAGTCCATCGCGTTCTTGCGCGCGGTGTCGAGCTCGTTGAGACGGTTCTTGATGCGCAGGGCCTCGGGGGCCTGGGGGCTCTCGGAGGTCGCCAGCGCGTCGACGCTGCCCTTGACCTCGGCGACGAGCTTGTTGACCGGCTCGTACTGATCGGTCACTTCGGTCCGGCCGGCCTTGCGCCCGAGGGCGACGAAGCGTGCGGTGTAGTCGCGCTCCACCTCGACCTCGTGAGCGAGGGCGGTCAGCCGGCTCGCCAGCACGGCGACCTCGTTGACCTGTGCGTAGTCGCCGGCACTCGCGATCGAGGTGGTGACGCGCAGGCCACCGAGTACGAGCGCGGCCAGGGTCGGGATGACGACCAGAACCAGGAGCTTGGAGCGCACACGCCAGTTACGCAGGGAGAAACGCGATCCCGTCCGAGCCTTCCCGGAATCGCCCGTAACGCCCGGGGCGGCCGGCTGCTGTGGTCCGCCAGACGCGTGTCGGGGGGCTTCCTCTATTAAGCCCGGATCCCCGCCCACAGAGGGGACAACACTCTTCACTTGCCTCCGCAACCTCTCCTCGGACGGTCTGGTGCACGAAGATCACGTTATGCAGGTTGTTTGCGGTGTGACGCCGACGCACCCTTGGGGCGAGAGCTTATTGGAGCACATCAACACGAGATCGGCCAATAGCGCAAAGATCACGGTCGACACACAGCTGCACATTTTACGCAAATCACAACACCTGCCACAGGCCCATGAAGTCAAGCCGAGACAGGGAGAATAATCGGACAAAAGGGATATATCGCCACATATGGTGATATATCTTGTTAATTTTAGGAGTTCCCGGTGCATCGGGAACTACGGGCTGCGCTAGGGTTCACCCGTCGCTGACACCCTCAGTTACCAACACCCCCACCCCCATGGGTTCATAAGGAGACGCGTAATGCGGTTCGGTGCATTAGGGCGTAGTGCCCTGATTGGGCTTGTGAGTACCCTCGTCATCACCGGGTGTTCAAGTTCTGGCGACAAACCAGAAAGCTCGAGTTCCGCGGCCGGCGGCATGAAAACCGACCTGCTGGTCGGACAGTATCCGGGTGCGGACTCCGCGCCACTGTTCATCGCCATGGAGCGCGGCTTCTTCAAGGAAGAGGGCCTCAACGTCAAGCAGGAGCCCATCCAGGCTCCCCAGGCGGTGCTCCCCAAGCTCGCCAACGGCCAGATGGACGTCGTGCTGGGCAGCTACGCCACGATCCTGACCATCCAGCAGGCCGGCACTGAGAAGTTCAAGTACATCGCGGACTCCTACCAGGGCGCGCCCGGGGCCTTCGGCATCATGGTCAAGAAGGACTCCCCGATCAAGCAGGTCGCCGACCTGAAGGGCAAGAAGATCGGCGTCAACATCGTCGGTGGTCTGGGCACGCTCACGATGAGCCCGCACTTCAAGATCGCCGGTCTCGACCCCACCCCCGGCAAGGACATCAACTACGTCGTGATCCCGACGACGGAATGGATCTCCTCGCTGGACAAGGGCAGCGTCGACGCCGTGTGGATGACGGACCCGTACGTCAGCCAGGCGAAGAAGGAGATCGGCGCCACCATGCTGCTGGACACCATGTCCGGCCCGACCGACGGTCTGCCCATCACCGGCTGGGCGGCCACGGAGAAGTGGACGCAGAACAACCCCAAGACCCTGGCCGCCTTCCAGCGGGCCATGGCCAAGGCGCAGCAGATCGCCGCCACCGACCGCAGCGCGGTCACCAAGGTCCTGCCGACCTTCACCAAGATCCCGGCTGAGACCGCCGCCACGATCAACCTCGGCGCCTACCCGACCTCGCTGAACGCCCAGCGCATCCAGCGGGTGGCCGACCTGATGTTCGACTCCGGCCTGCTCAAGCAGAAGTTGGACGTCAACTCGATGATCTACGCAGCACCTCAGGGATGATGACCACGATCAACCCGGCGCGGCGCGGGCAGACCCCGCTCGCCCGCGCCAAGCTGGCCAAATACACCCGCCACGCCATCGGCGTGGCGGGTTTTCTGCTTGCCTGGCAACTTCTCGGCATGACGGGCCTGTTCAAGTGGATGCCTCCGGCCGCGGACACCCTGGCCAGGACGTTCTCCCTGGCCGTGGACCCGGAGTTCCTCGGGGACATCGGGGGCACGCTCACGGCGGCGGCCATCGGGCTGCCGCTGGCCGTCCTGATCGCCGTCCCGATCGGGCTGCTGCTGGGAACGGTCCCGGTGGTCGAGGAGATGACCCGGGTGTTCGTGGAGTTCCTGCGGCCCATCCCCTCGGTGGCGCTGATCCCGCTGGCGCTGTTCTTCTTCCAGCCGGAGATCAACGCCAAGGTGGCGCTCATCGTGTTCGCCGCCTCCTGGCCGATCCTGATCAACACCCTGTACGGCGTGCGTGACGTGGACCCGCTGGGCAAGGAGACGCTGCGCTCGTTCGGGTTCGGCCCCGGCGCGGTGATCTGGCGGGTCGCCCTGCCGAGCGCGGCGCCCTTCATCGCGACGGGCGTCCGGCTGGCCGCCTCCATCACGCTCATCCTGGCCATCAGCGTCGAGTACATCGTGGGCGGCTCGGTGGGCGTCGGAGGCTTCCTCATCGAGGCGAGCACCGGCATCGGCATGGACGCGCTAATCGACGTCGTCGCGGTCCTGATCTGGGCCGGCATGATCGGGCTCGTCGTCAACATCCTGCTCGCGCGCGCCGAGCGACGGCTGTTCAAGTGGCGGAACACATGATTCTCACCCTGGTCAAGCGCCTGTGGCTGATCCCGGTCATGTTCTTCGGCTGGGAGCTGCTCGCGGGGGCGCTCGCCACTCCGTTTCTCCCCGCACCGAGCCTGATCCTGTCTCGGATGTACGAGATGTGGTTCTCCGGGCCCTACGTCTTCACCGAAGAGGCGGTCCACCACTTCCTGCCCAGCCTGATCAGGGTGGTCGGCTCCTGGGCCATCGCCGTGGTCGTGGGCGTGGGCCTCGGCGTGGCCATCGGCAGGACCCCCTGGCTGGCCGACATCGTCGAACCGCTGATCGAGTTCGGCCGGGCCGTGCCGCCTCCCGTGATGCTGCCGATCTTCCTCGTGCTCTTCCAGATCGGCCCGCAGGTGCAGATCGCGACCATCGTGTTCGGCATCGTCTGGCCGATCCTGCTCAACTCCATCGACGGCGCGCGCAACCTCGACATGCTGAAGGTCGAGACCGCGGCCGTCTTCGGCGTGCCCGCCCACCTGCGGTTCTTCCGGATCATCCTGCCCGCCGCGGCACCGAAGATCTTCGCGGGCCTGCGCCTGAGCGTCTCCCTGGCGCTGATCCTCATGGTCATCTCCGAGCTCAAGGCCAGCACCGAGGGATTCGGCTATCTCCTCAACATGGCCGTCAGCGCCGCCGACATGCCCGCCATCTGGGCCAACGTGGTGCTGCTCGGCGTGCTGGGCTTCGCACTCAACTCACTGTTCCTCACGGTGGAGCGGCGCGTGCTGACCTGGCACCGCCACGCCCACCGCCTCGCTTAGGAAAGACCACTGCTGTGACCGACCTGTTGTTGAAGAACGTGAAGGTTGTCACCCACGAACACGACGACCCCGTGGAGGCGGACATCGCCATCGCGGACGGCCGCATCGTACGGGTGGAGCCCGGCCAGTCCGCCGCCGGCGAGGTGATCGACGGCGGCGGCAAGCTGGCCTTCCCCGGAGTCGTCGACGCCCACCAGCACTGGGGCATCTACAACCCGCTGCCCGAGGACACCGAGTCGGAGAGCCGGGCCAGCGCCCAGGGCGGCGTGACGACGGCGCTCACCTACATGCGGACCGGCCAGTACTACCTCAACAGGGGCGGTCCCTACGCCGAGTTCTTCCCGGAGGTGCTCAAGCAGGCCGAGGGCCGGGCCTACGTCGATTACGGCTTCCACCTGGCGCCCATGTCGAAGGGGCACATCGGCGAGCTGCCCGACCTGGTCGAGCGGTTCGGGGTGCCGTCGTTCAAGATCTTCATGTTCTACGGCGGGCACGGGCTGCACGGGCGCTCCGACGACCAGCGGGCCTTCCTCATGCTGCCCGAGGGCGAGCGCTACGACTACGCGCACTTCGAGTTCGTGATGCGCGGTGTGCAGGCGGCCCGCGAGCGGCTGCCCGAGCTGGCGGGCGAGATCTCGTTGTCGCTGCACTGCGAGACGGCCGAGATCATGACCGCGTACACGAAGCTCGTGGAGGAGGCCGGAGACCTGAGCGGCCTGGCCGCCTACAGCGCCTCGCGCCCGCCGCACTCCGAGGGGCTGGCCGTCTTCATCGCCTCCTACCTCGCCCACGAGACGGGCCTGGCCAACATCAACCTGCTGCACCTTTCCTCCGCCAAGGCCCTGGACGCCGCCGTCCGCATGGCGGCGACGTTCCCCCACATCGACTTCCGCCGCGAGGTCACGATCGGTCACCTGCTCGCCGACATCGACACGGCCAGCGGTATCGGGGCCAAGGTCAACCCGCCGATCAGGCCGCGCGAGGACGTCGAGGCGCTGTGGGGGCACGTGCTCGACGGCACCGTGGACTGGGTGGTCAGCGACCACGCCTGCTGCCGCGAGGAGCTCAAGTTCGGCGAACCGAGCGACGACGTCTTCGTGGCCAAGGCCGGGTTCGGCGGCGCCGAGTACCTGCTGCCCGGGCTGATCACCGAAGGCCGCCGCAGGGGGCTGCCGTACGGCAGGATCGCCGCGCTGACCTCGTGGAACCCCGCCAAGCGGTACGGCCTGCGCACCAAGGGCACCCTGGCCCCCGGCTTCGACGCCGACATCTGCCTGGTCGACCCCGGGCAGACCTGGACGGTACGCGCGCAGGACTCGGAGTCGACGCAGGAGTACACGCCATTCGAGGGGTTCGAGCTGACCGCCAAGGTCACCGACACGTTCGTGCGCGGCAACCACGTGCTCGACGCCGGCAAGATCGTGGGCAGGCCGGTGGGCCGCTACGTGTCCCGGCCCGCCTGAAAGCGCATGCGCCTGCAAAGTCGATCATTCCTCGGGTACGCTCACGCAAAGTAACGTGTCTCGCTCTCCCAACTACACGTAGGAGACCCCCCATGACACGCAAACTGCGCTGTCACGTACTCACGCTCGCCGCCGTCGCCGCCCTCGCGCTCACCGGCTGCAGCGGGGGCGGCGCGTCCCCGGCCGCGATAGGACCCAACGGCTTGGAGAAGGCCACCATCAAGGTCGGGGCGCTGCCCATTCCCGACCCGGTCGCGCTCTACATCGCCCAGGTCAAGGGCTTCTTCAAGGAAGAGGGCCTGACGGTGGAGCCGGTCACGATCACCGGCGGCGCCGCCGCGCTGCCGCAGATCGAGAGCGGCGCCCTGGACATCACGCAGACCAACTACGTGTCCTCGATCCTGGCCGCCAGCCAGGGCAAGAAGATCAAGCTGGTTGCCGACATGTACCGGGCGGCCCCCAACACCTTCGAGATCATGGTTCCCAAGGACTCGCCGATCCAGAAGGTCGCGGACCTGAAGGGCAAGACGGTCCTGGTCAACAACCTCAGGAACATCGCCACGCTGGCGGTCACGACCCAGCTCAAGGCGGCCGGGCTCAGCGAGGCGGACGTCAAGTTCGCCGAGAAGCCGTTCCCCGAGATGGGCAACGCGATCACCGCGGGGCAGGGTGACGCGGGCTGGATCACCGAGCCGTTCATCACGGCCAACAAGAACGCGCTCGGCTTCCGCACGATCGCCGACACCATGACGGGCCAGACCGCCGACCTGCCCATCGCGGGCTGGATGGCCACCGACGAATGGGTGCGGCAGAACCCGAAGACGCTGGCCGCCTTCCAGCGGGCGATCTCCAAGGCGCAGCAACTCGCCTCCGGCGACCGCAAGGAGATCGAGGCGACGCTGCCGACGTACACGAAGATCGACGCCAAGACCGCCGCGGCGATCACCCTGGGCACCTACCCGAGCGCCCTGGAGGCGGCCCGGCTGCAGAAGGTGGCCGACCTCATGCTCGAGTACAAGTACATCAACGGCCCGATCGACGTGAAGTCGCTCATCGCTGCGAGCCCGGGCGGATGACGGGTGCCCGCCTGCTCCGAGGCGCCATCGGCGCCGCGGGGTTCCTCCTGGCCGGAGAGCTGGTCATCCGCTTCGGCCTGGGCGAGAACCTCCTCTTCCCGCCACCTTCGACCGTCCTGTACGAAGCCGTGCGCCTCCCGGCCGACGTCACGTTCCTGGCTGGAGTGGGCGCCACCCTCACGAACTGGGCGCTCGGCCTGCTCACCGCCGTCGCGGTGGCCGTGCCCGCGGGCGTGCTGCTCGGCGCGCTGGCGCCGGTGGAGCGGGCGATCAGGCCCGTGCTCGAGTTCATGCGGCCGATCCCCTCGGTGGCCATCATCCCGCTCGCGATCCTGCTGGTCCCGGCAGACGAGCTGATGAAGGTCTCCGTCATCGTGTACGCGTCCGTCTGGCCGATCCTGATCAACACTCTGTACGGCATGCGCGACGTGGACCCGCTGGCCAAGGAGTCCCTGCGCAGCTTCGGGTTCGGCCCGGCGGCCGTGCTCGTCAGGGTGAGCCTGCCCAGCGCGGCCCCGTTCGTGACGACCGGCGTCCGGATCGCCGCCGGGATCGCGCTGGTCCTGGCCGTCAGCGCCGAGCTGGTGGCCGGCGGCGTGAACGGGATCGGCGTCTACGTGACGGTGGCCGGCAACGGCAACCGGACCGACCTCATGATGGCGGCGACGTTCTGGGCCGGTCTCTTCGGCGTGCTCGCGAACATGGTGCTGCTCGCCGGCGAGCGCCGCCTGTTCCACTGGCACCACGCGCGGACCGGGGCGCTTTCGTGAAGGCGCTCGCCCGGCTCTGGGTGATCCCCGTGGTGCTGGCCGTCTGGGAGATCGCCGGGCGCGCGATCGGGGACACCGATTTCCCGCCGCCCACGACGATCATGGCGCGCATGCGCGAGCTGTGGTTCTCCGGCCCGCCCGCTCGTGGCTTCCTGACGAACGACGCGATCGCGAACATCCTGCCCAGCCTCGGCCGCATGTTCGGCGGCTGGCTGCTGGCCGCGCTGATCGGGATCGTGGCGGGCATGCTGCTCGGGCGTTCGCGCTCGGCGACCGACTACGTGGACCCGCTGATCGAGTTCGGCCGGGCCATCCCGCCTCCGCTGCTGCTGCCGCTGTTCCTCGTGTTGTTCCGGGCGGGCCTGACCACTCAGCTGGCCACTATCGTGTTCGGAGTGATCTGGCCGGTGCTGCTCAACACGATCGACGGTGTCAGGTCCGTCGATCGCACCTACACCGACACGGCCACGGTCTTCAACCTGTCGCGGCCGCAGCGCCTGGGCCTGGTCGTCCTGCCCGCCGCCGCTCCCAAGATCTTCGCCGGGCTGCGGCTGAGCCTGTCGCTGGCGTTGATCCTCATGGTGATCTCCGAGCTCGTCGGTGGCACGGACGGCATCGGCTACCAGTTGCTGACAGCCATGCGCAGCTTCGACGGCGCCGGGGTGTGGGCGGCGATCGCCCTGCTGGGCGTCCTCGGCTATGTCGTTAACTCCCTGTTCGTGCTGGCCGAGCGCCGGGCGCTCGTCTGGCACAGGCAGGCCACCGGTAATTCGTGAACTCTCAGGACCGAGAAAGGCATTGGCGATGAAGCTGGCCAGGTTCGTAGTCGCGGGTATGGCGATCGCGCTGACGCTCAGCGCGTGCGGCGGAGGAGGAGGGAGCCAGACGGGCACAAGCAGCACCTCGGCCGCAGGTGGGCTGGAGAAGACCCAGCTGCTGGTCGGCGTGGTGCCGGTCCCGTCGTCGGCGCCGCTGTTCATCGCGGAGAAGCGCGGCTTCTTCAAGGAGGAGGGCCTGACCGTCAAGACGGAGATCATCCAGGCGCCGCAGGCGGTCATGCCGAAGATCCTCAACGGCAGCATGGACGCGTTCCTCACGAGCTACGTGTCGCTGATGGCCATCAACGACTCGGGCGCCGCCAAGCTCAAGCTCTTCCAGCACAGCCAGGAGGCCGCCCCCAACATCGCCGGTGTCGTCGTGGCCAAGGGCTCCCCCGTCAAGACGCCCGCCGAACTCAAGGGCAAGACCATCGCGGTCAACGTGCTCAAAGCGCTCGGCCAGACGCTGACCAACGCCCACCTGCAGGAGGCCGGGCTCAAGCCCGAGGACGTCAAGTACGTCCAGGTGCCGTTCGCCGACCAGATCGCCGCGCTGGGCTCGGGGAAGGTGGACGCGGCCTGGCTGGTCGAGCCGTTCCTGACCGCGGCGAAGAAGAGCGGCGCCACGCAGCTCATCGACACCACCGACGGCGTGACGGCCGGCGTGCCGATCGACGGGTGGGGCGTCACGGAGGACTGGCTGGCCAAGAACCCGAAGACGGCCGCCGCCTTCCACCGCGCCCTGGCCAAGGCCCAGCAGATCGCGGGCTCCGACAGGAAGGCGATCGACGAGGTGGTGCCGACGTACACGCAGATCCCGGCGGACGCGGCGGCGGCGATGACGCTCGGCAAGTTCTCGATGGAGGCCGACAAGGCCAGTGTCCAGAAGCTGGCCGACCTGCTGCACGGCTACGGCTACCTCAAGGCCAAGGTGGACGTGGCTCAGCTGTTCGCGCCTGTGAGCGGATGACCGAACACCGGATCGGCCGGGCGGTGCTCGGGGGGCTCGGGATCGCCGTGTTCATCGCCCTCGCCGAGGTGGCCGGGCGGCTCGGGCTGACCCCGGCCGGATGGCCGTACGTGTCATCCGTGCTCGTCACGGCGGCAGAACTGCCGCTGGAGCCGCAGTTCAGGGCCGACGTGCTGGCCACGCTGGCCGCGTGCGCGAGCGGGCTGGTCATCGCGGTCGCGGTCGCCGTGCCCGCGGGGCTGCTGCTCGGCACGGTCCCGTTCGTGGAGCGCTCGGTGCGGCCGCTGGTGGAGTTCCTGCGGCCGATCCCGTCGGTGTCGCTGATCCCGATCGCGATGTTCCTGTGGACCGAGAGCCAGGACGCCAAAACGGCGCTGGTCGTCTACACCTGCACGTGGCCGGTGCTGATCAACACCCTGTACGGCCTGACCGACGTCGATCCGCTGGCCAAGGACACGCTGCGGAGCTTCGGCTTCGGGCCGGTCGCCGTGGCGCTGCGGGTGGGCCTGCCGAGCGCGGCGCCCTTCATCGCCACCGGCGTGCGGATCGCGGTGTCGGTCACCCTGATCGTGGCCGTCAGCGCGGAGCTGCTGGCGCCGGGCGGAGGCGGGATCGGCGCGTTCCTGTCGCTGGCGGGCAGCGCGAACCGGCTCGACCGCATGCTGGCGGCGCCGCTGTGGGCGGGGCTGATCGGGCTGGCCGCCAACCTGCTGTTCACCGCCGCCGAACGGCGCGTGTTCCGCTGGCACCGGGAACGGACGGGGGACGCCTCGTGAATTCTCTGCGCAGGCTCATGTGGTACTGGTTGCTCCCCGTGGCCGTGCTCTGCTGGGAGCTGGCCACGCGGTCCGCGCAGGCCGCGTACTTCCCGCCGCCGTCGCGGATCGTGGCCAGGCTGCACGAGCTGTGGTTCTCGGGCCCGTGGACGCGGGCGTTCCTGACCGACGAGGCCGTCGCCGACCTGCTGCCCAGCCTGGCCAGGCTGTTCGCGGGCTGGGCGGTGGCCTGCGCGGCCGGGATGGCGATCGGGGTCGCGCTCGGCCGTTCGCGCTGGTTGTCGGCCCTGGTGGAGCCGCTGCTGCACGTCGGCCGCTCGGTGCCGCCCACCACGCTGGTGCCGGTCTTCATCGCGCTGTTCAAGATCGGCACCCCGATGCAGCTGGCCGCGATCGTGTACGGCGTCGTCTGGCCCGTACTGATCAACTCCATGGACGGCGCCCGCCACGTGGACCGGCAGTACATCGAGACCGGGGTCGTCTACCGGCTCGGCCCCTGGCAGCGGCTCACCCGGATCATCCTGCCCGGCGCCTCACCCAAGATCTTCGCCGGGCTGCGGCTGAGCGTGTCGCTGGCCCTGATCATGATGATCATCTCGGAGCTGGTCGGCAGCACCGAGGGCATCGGGCACCGGATGCTGGAAGCGCAGAGCCAGTTCGACATCCCGGCCATGTGGGCGGGGATCGTGCTGCTCGGGCTGCTGGGCATCCTGCTCAACGCCGCGTTCCTGGGGTTCGAGCGCGTGGTGCTGTCGTGGCATCGAGGGGCGAGAGGCTGAGTCAGCTCACGCGGCGCTCGTTGATCAGGGTGCGCTTCACGCACACGCCGTCCTTGATCCACTGCCAGACGCGGCTGCGGGACTTGCCGTCCTCGCTCAGCACGATCATCTCGTAGAGCCGCAGGTCCTCACCCTCGGCCTTGTACTGCCAGCTGAGGTAGATGGTGCTGCCGTCCAGCTCCCAGAACTCGCCCCTGATCCGCTCGGTGTCGAACCCGCAGCGCCCGCCGCCGAGGTAGGTGCCCGGGAACTCGTGCACCTCGGCGCGCCCGTCGTCCCAGACATAGCGGTTGGTCTGGTGGTAGACGGCGTCGTCCAGGATCGCGCAGGTCATCTGGACACGGTGCCGGTCGATCGGGTTTCCCTCCCGGTCGAGGTGGAGGTACTCGCCCTCCCACTCGCCCTCGTGGCGGGCCAGCAGCGGCATGTCCGCGCGAAGTCCCATCCGGAGCTACTCCTTCGTCGAGTGCCACCAGGGGTCGGCGGCGTCGGAACGGTTGATCAGGAAGGCCCTGCGGCGTACGAACCGGCGGATGGAGGCGGCGCCCATCCGCGAACCGCCGAGCCCCGACAGGCGGAAGGAGTGCTTCTCGCCCTCGTGCACGAGCGCGGTCAGCGAGGCGTCGTTGACGCTGATCGCGCCGGCGCGCAGCCGGGCCGCCACGGCCATGGCCTGCTCCTCCGTGGCGGCGAAGACGGCGGCCGACAGCCCGTAGACCGAGTCGTTGGCCATCGCGACCGCCTCGTCGGGCCCGTCCACGGCCATGACCGGCAGCACCGGGCCGAACGTCTCCTCCGTCATCACCAGCATGCCGTGGTCGACGCCGGACAGCACGGTCGGGCGGCACCAGTGGCCGCCGCCGTGCCGCTCGATCCGGCCTCCCGTGTGCACGGTCGCGCCCTTGGCGACGGCGTCGGCCAGGTGCGCGGCGATCACGTCCTCCTGGCCCGGGCCGATGATCGGCCCGATCGGGCCGCCCTCGCAGGTCAGGCCCACCTTGCCGGCCCGGTCCACCAGCAGCGCGAGAAACTCGTCGTGGACCTCGCGGGCCACGTAGACGCGCTCGATCGACTGGCACGACTGCCCCGCGTTGGCGGTGCCGCCCCACAGGACGGCCGACGCGGCCCGCTCCAGGTCGGCCCCGGCCAGCACGATCGCCGGATCCTTGCCGCCCAGCTCCAGGAACGCGGGCACGAAGGCGCGGGCCGCCGCCTCGGCGACCACCTGTCCCGTCTCCACGCTGCCGGTGAAGACCACGGCGTCCACCAGGTCCACCAGGGCCGCGCCGGTCTCGCCGTCGCCCTCGACGACCTCCAGCGGCAGCTCGTCCGGGACCAGCCGCATCAGCGGCTCGATGAACCTGGGCGTCACCTCGCTCGGCTTGACCAGCACTGCGCAGCCGGCGGCCAGCGCGGGCACGGCGTCGATGAGGCCCAGCAGCAGCGGGAAGTTCCACGGGCTGATCACCCCGACCAGCTCGTACGGCACCACGTCGCCGCCGACGAAGACGCCCGGCAGGGAGGCGGGGGTCTCGGCCGGGGGCGCGAGGAGGGCGGGGGCCTGGCGTACCCACCGGTCGATGAGACCGGCGACGATCTGCCGCTCCAGGACCGACTCCCCCACCCGGCCGGTGTCGGCCACCAGCGCGGCGAGCAGCTCCTCGTCAGCGGCCAGCGCGGCGGCGAACCTGGAGAGGATCTCGCCGCGGTCGGCGGCCGACCGGCTGCGCTGCCTTTCGCGCAGACCGGCCGCCAGGGCGGCGAGCCGGTCGGGCGGGACAGGGGCGAGCGGCCTGTCGGCCTGCCCGGTGATCGGGTTCCTCACGTTCATGTGGTGCGGTCACGGGACATGATGCTCCTGCGATGCTCGGCGGGAGCCATTGTGATCAGGAGAGTGCCGCGGCTGTCAACGCGCCCACGCGGGCGAAAGCGGCGCGAAAGTGGAGCTAACCACCCCAGCCCGGTACGGCCATGCGGACCGAGAGCGCGTGTTCGACCAGGTTGATCAGCGCGGCCTTGACCGAGTCCTTGGAGCGGGCGTCCAGGCGCACCAACGGGATGTGCGGCGCCAGCGTCAGGGCGTCGCGTACCTCTGCGTCGCTGTGCGGATATTCACCGTCCCAGCCGTTGACGCCCACCACGAACGGCAGCTGGGCCTCCTCGAAGTAGTCGATCGCCGGAAAACTGTCGGAGAGCCGGCGCGTGTCCACGAGCACGACCGCGCCGATGGCGCCGCGTACCAGGTCGTCCCACATGAACCAGAACCGGTGCTGCCCGGGCGTCCCGAACAGGTAGAGGATCAGATCACGGTCCAGGGAGACCCGGCCGAAGTCCATGGCGACGGTCGTGGTCGACTTCAGCGGCGTCATGCCCAGATCGTCGATCCCCACGGAGGCGTCGGTCATGACGGCCTCGGTGGTCAACGGCATGATCTCCGACACCGCGCCGACGAAAGTCGTCTTGCCCACCCCGAAACCTCCAGCCACCACGATCTTCGTCGAGGTGAGACCGGGGCTAGAGCCTGCGAAGTCCACTGAGCACCCTTTCGAGCAGATTGACGTCCGGCCTGCCCTCGTCCAGCTGTGGCTGATGCACACGGACAAGACCTTCGGCAGCCATATCAGCGATCAGCACGCGCACCACGCCGAGGGGGATCCGCAGCAGGGCGGACACCTCTGCCACGGACCGCACCTGCCGGCACAGTTGACTGATCGCCTGGTACTCCGGCGTGATATGCGAGAACTCCCGGTGCTCGGCGGTCGCCGAGGACACCAGGGCCTCCATCGCCAGCTTGACCCGCGGCGCCGTCCGTCCACCTGTCACGGCGTAAGGACGGACGGGCGATGCGGGGTCGGGATTCAGCTGCGACTGGGACTGGGGCACAGGCGGGGGCGCCCAACCGCCGCTGTTCCATCTCGGGTCTGACACCTACATCACCTGGTCTGGCTGGCGCGCAACTCTGCGCGCACAGCCGGGGTCAGCACCTGGCCGGCGCGATCAACCATCAGCGTCATCTGGTACGCCACCAGACCCATGTCACAGTCCGGAGCAGCCAGCACCGCCAGGCACGAGCCGTCGCTGATCGACATGATCAACATCAGCCCGCGCTGCATCTCCACGATCGTCTGATTGACCGCACCACCCTCGAACACCCTGGCCGCACCCTGCGTCAGGCTCACCAGACCCGACGCGATCGCCGCCAGCTGATCGGCCCGGTCGGCCGGAAAGCCCGACGAGGCCGCCAGCGGCAGCCCGTCGGACGAGACGACCACGGCGTGCGCGACGCCCGGGACCGTACTGACGAAGTCAGTGATCAGCCAGTCGACACCACGTGCCGCATGGCTCAAATCACTCATGCTCCCTCCTCCCTGTCATTGTTCCTGGGGCCAGAGGGGAACGCCCTGCCCTCGGTGATGTCGTCACGCGCCGCCCGGAAGCCCTGCTGGAAGCTCGAGAGCCGGTTGCGGATCCGGTCCGGCGACACCGACGGCATCGGTGTCACGCCCTTGGGAGCCGAGGTGTCGGCCGAGCCGGGCACCAGGTTGGCCTTGGGCACCCGCTTGGGCAGGCCCGCCGCCGTCTGGCCGTCACGTACCGGTTCCACCACTGCCTCCGCGGCGCTCCATCCTTCGTCGGCCTTGCTCGAACCCCAGCTCGCCCCGTTGTTGCGGCCGAACCAGGCCGACTCCACCGCGGCGAAGATGGGTAAGTAGTCGTCTCCCGCCGAGGCGGGTGGGGCGGCCGGGATGGATCCCGGGTTGGCGGACTCGGTCTCGGGGAAGTCGAACCCGGGCCGCTGCGGCGGCATGGTGTCGCGGCCCCAGCCACCCGGCGGGGGCTCGGGCACGGGCCGCCTGGGCAGTGCGCGGTCGCCGTTCCAGGACGGGCTGCGGGGCGGGGTCCACACGTCGGAGCTGTCGTAGCCGCTGCCGATGCGCGGCTCCGACGGCCACGCGTTGGCGTCCGGCTGCCACTGCTGCGTCGGCGGCCAGTTGCCGCCCATCTCCGGGTGCGACGGGAAGGACGGGTGGCCCGGTCCCATCTGGCCGGGCCCCATCTGGTACGTGGGCTGCGGCCAGTCCGTGGCCGGCGGGGCGGGCTGTGGCCAGTCCGTGGCCGGAGGAGCGGGGTGCGGCCCCGAGTACGGCTGCTCGCCGGGACCGCCGCTCCCCGCCCCCGCGAGGGCGGGAGGCTGGTTGCCCGAGAAGGACGGCATGCCGGAGAAGTTGGGGGCCTGGGAGCCGAGCATGTTCTCCGGGATGAGCACCATCGCGGTCAGCCCGCCCGAGCTGTGCGGGCGCAGCTGCACCCGGATGCCGTGCCGGTGCGCCAGCCTCGCGACCACGAACAGGCCCATGCGGCGCGACACCGACACGTCCACGCTCGGCGCGTCCGTGAGGCGGTCGTTGGCCTGGGCCAGCTCCTCCTGGGTCATGCCGATCCCGGCGTCGATGATCGACAGCATCACGCCGCCGCCGTCGATCCGGCTGCCGGAGACGGTCACCCTGGTCTCGCGCGGCGAGAACGACAGGGCGTTCTCGACGAGCTCGGCCAGCAGGTGGATGACGTCGTTGACGGCCTGACCGGCCACCGAGACGCCGTCGGGCACCTGGAGCACGACCCGCTCGTAGTTCTCCACCTCAGAGAGGGAGGCGCGGGCCACGTCCACCAGCTTGACCGGCTGGCTCCAGCGGCGCGGCGGGTCCTGGCCGGCCAGCACCAGCAAATTCTCGCTGTTGCGCCGCATGCGGGTGGCCAGGTGGTCCAGCTTGAACAGGTTGCCGAGCCGCAGCTCGTCCTGCTCGCCCTGCTCCAGACCGTCGATCAGGGTGATCTGCCGCTCGACCAGCGTCTGGCTGCGCCGCGACAGGTTCACGAACATCGCGTTGACGTTGCTACGCAGGCGGGCCTCCTCGCCCGCCAGCCGGACCGCCTCGCGGTGCACCTCGTCGAACGCGCGCGCGACCTCGCCGATCTCGTCGTGGGTGTCCACGCCGATGGGGAGGACGGGGCCGGCCGCGCCGTCGCCGCTCTCGCGCAGCTGCTGCACGGTCTCCGGCAGGCGGTGGCCGGCGATGTCGAGGGCCTCACCGCGCAGCTTGCGCAGCGGCCTGATGAGCGAACGGGCGATGAGCGAGATGATCGCGGTGACCACGACGAGCAGGAGCAGGATGAGGCCGCCGGAGATCAGCGCCGAGCGGTTGGCGGCTTCCTCCAGGGCGCGGGCGCGCAGGATGACGGAGGAGGACAGGTCCTTCTCCACGCTGCGCAGAGCGTCGATCTTGCCGGTGCTGACGTCGAACCAGGTCGCGACGTCCTTGTCCGGCCGTATGCCGATGCTCAGCTCCTTGCCCTCGGCGGACTGCGCCATGGCCCGCAGCCTGAACAGGTCGGTCTGGTCGACGTCCCTGCCCACGACCGTGTTGCGGTAGAGCTCGAGCTGGTCGAGGGTGGCCAGGGTCGCGAACAGCGTCTCCTCGCTCTCCTCACGCGACTTGGCGTCGGTGAGCGCGTCGAGCTCGCCGCTGTCGAAGCCCTGCTTGTCCAGCGCGCTGGCCAGGACGCCGCGCTGCTTGGAGGCCTGCTCCTTGCCCCGGGCGATGGCGGCCATCGCGCTGGCGCTGTGCGAGACCTCGTCGTCCACCGCCACCTGGCCGACCTGGTCGTGGAACTGGAGCAGGGCCGCGATGATCTGTGAATACTTCTGGATCATCGGGAGGGGCTGGATCTTCCCCTTGACGGCCGTCTCACGAAGCGTCGGGATCTCGTCCAGGCGCCGGAGCACGGGCCGTACGGCCTCGGCATGGGTGTCCGAGAGCGCCTGCGCCCGCCGCTTGGCCTCGTCGATGAGGTTGTTGACACCGCTGTAGGTCGTACGGAGCTGGGTCTCGCGGTTGCCCGGGCGGCCCTGGGCGATGTAGAGGGCGGTCTGGTCGCGTTCGAAGGACAGCTCATGGGTGACGGCGCCGAGCTGCTGGCTGAGCTCGGCCACCTCTCTGAGGGTCTGATAGGTGTTGGCGTCCCTGAGCGAGGTGAACACGTTCAGTCCGCCCAGACCCACGGCCACGGCCGTGGGGACGACGATCAGCGCGATAAGGCGCGATCGCACGTGCCAGTTGCCCAGCCCGAACCTGCGTGAAGGAGGGTTGGGCAGCCGTCGCTTCTGATGCCCGTGCGGCTCGCGGTCGGCGGAAGCTTCAGCGCTCTGCGTTCTCACTTGCCTTCGCAACCTCTCGCCCCTGGAGGGGAATTCTCGGTGACCATGCAGGTAAATGCACGTGGGGCAATATGTACGTCTAGATACGCGTCATTTGAGCACAGCAGTTGGCGCGGGCCAACCACTACTAGTGCCCCATTGGGGCATTTATCCCCGATTGTCCAAAAATTTCGGCAGAATCGGTAAGGCTGCCCTCTAGCTGGTGAAACAGGCAACAGAAGGGTGTCCAGCGAGCCTCCTCCGGACTCGTGGAATATTCGACTGACCGGCCCCATCAGTAACAGTCGTCCCGCCAATCCCCTCCTTTCACAAACCGGACAAACACCGATCTCTTACCGCTCATCAAATTTTCACGATAGAACGAGAACCCGACATTGCAACCACAGGCATCGTTTTCGCGATAATGACTACGGATTTGGTGTTACGGTCTATCCCTGTTGTGCGTCAGGCACACAGCCCCCCGGGAGCAGAAGCCACCCGGTCCCCCCGCCTGGCTCCATCTGAAGGGAGTCCCTGACATGAGGCTTGGCCGTCCCGCCAGGGCCGCCATCATCGGGTTAGCTTTGACACTCGGCGCCGTTGCGTGCAGCACGGGCGGCTCCACGACACCCAGCGCGGCACCGTCCGCATCCGCCGGCGGCCTGGAGAAGACGAAGATCAAGGTCGCCACCCTGCCCGCCATCGACAGTGCCGCCATCTACGTCGCCATCGACCAGAAGCTCTTCGAGAAGGAAGGGCTGGAGGTCACCCCGCAGGTGGTCCAGGCCGCCCCGGAGGCCATCCCCATGCTGGTCAAGGGGGAGATCGACGCCATGTTCGGCAACTACGTGTCGATGTTCCAGGCGCACGACAAGCAGGCGTTGAAGCTGCGCGTCCTGGCCGAGGGCTCTCGCGCGGCCCCCGACTCGCTCAGCATCATGGCCCTGCCGAACTCCCCCATCAAGACCGCCAAGGACCTCGAAGGCAAGACGATCAACGTGAACGTCCTGCACAACTTCCAGGAGCTGGCACTGACGCAGGTGCTCAAGGCCAACAACGTCGACCCGTCCAAGATCAAGTATGTCCAGGTGACGTTCCAGAACATCATGCCCTCGTGGAAGGGCGGCCAGATCGACGCCGCGTACCTGGGCGAGCCCATGGTCACGGCGGCCACGTCCGCGATGGGCGCCCGCAAGATCCTCGACCCGGCGTCGGGTCCCGCCGCCGAGTTCCCGATCTCCGGCTACGTCAGCACGCAGGACTGGTACGACAAGAACCCGAAGACGGCGGCCGCGTTCCAGCGGGCCATCCATAACGCGGCCAAGCTCATGGAGAACAACCGCGAAGTGGTGGCCAAGGTGCTGCCGAACTTCACCCAGATCGACGCGGCCACCGCGGCCACCGTCACGTTCCCGTACTTCTCCAGCAACGACAACCCGGTCCGCCTCCAGCGGGTGGCCGACTGGATGCTGGAGGCCAAGTGGCTCACGAAGGCGATCGACGTCAAGTCGCTGATGTCGCCCACCACGTCCGGGTGAGCGCTCAGACCCTGGCCCCCGCCCGCCCGGCGTCCGCCGCCACACGCTGGTCACGCCGGGCGGGCGGAGCCCTCGCCTTCGCCGCCCTGATCGAACTCCTCAGCCGGACCCGGCTGGTGGACCCGGAGAACCTGCCGCCCGCGACGGCGATACTCGGGCGGGCGGTGACGCTGATGGCCGATCCCGCCTTCCGCGCGCACGCCCTGACGAGCCTGCTCGCCTGGGCGATCGGGCTCTGCCTCGCCGCGGTGATCGCGGTGCCGCTCGGGCTGCTGCTCGGCAGCGTGCCGATCGTCGACGCCGCCACGCGCTCGGTCGTGGAGTTCCTGCGGCCGATCCCGTCGGTGGCGCTGATCCCCCTGGTGTCCCTCCTGATCGGCACAGGACTGCAGGTACGCATCACGCTCGCGGTCTACGCCTCGTTGTGGCCGATCCTCTACAACACGATGTACGGCCTGCGCGGCGTCGACCCGATCGCCAAGGAGTCGCTGCGGTCGTACGGCTTCGGGCCCCTGGCGGTGCTGCTGCGCGTGTCGCTGCCGTCGTCGGCGCCCTTCATCACCACCGGGTTCAGGCTGGCCGCCGGAGTGGCGCTCATCCTGATCGTCAGCACCGAGATCGTCGCCGGGCGGGGCGAGGGCATCGGCGTGTTCATCTTCTTCGCCGGCATCGCCGTGCCCGCGCGGATGACCGACATCCTGGCCGCGGTGTTCTGGGTCGGGCTGTTCGGGGTGCTGGTGAACGCGCTGCTGGTGGCCGCCGAACGGCGGGCGTTCCGCTGGCACCACGCGCGCCTGGGAGAGACGGCATGAGGACCAGGGGCATGCGAGGGACGGCGTTCCGGTCGCTGGTGCTGGTCGGGCTGATCCTCGCCTGGGAGACGGCCACGCGGCTGACGGGCAGCACGTTCTTCCCGCCGCCCAGCACGATCGTGGTCAGGATGCACGCGATGTGGTTCTCGGGGCCGCCGGGCACGCTGTTCCTCACCGAGGAGGCCATCGGGAACATCCTGCCGAGCCTCGGCCGGATGGCCGCCGGGTTCGCGGGAGGCGCGCTGGCCGGGGTCGGGCTCGGGCTCGCGCTGGGGCTGTCCGCGCGGGCGTACGACTATCTCGACGGGGTGCTGCAGTTCCTGCGGGCCATCCCGCCGCCCGCGTTGGTCACGGTCTTCGTGGTCGTCTTCGGGTTCGGGCTGCGGATGCAGCTGACGTTCATCGTCTTCAGCATCGTCTGGCCGGTGCTGCTCAACACCGCCGACGGCGCCCGCTCGGTCGAACCGCTGCACCTGCAGACCGGCCAGGTGTTCCGGCTGTCCAGGGCCGATCGGCTGTTCCGGGTGATCCTGCCGTCGGCGCTGCCCAAGATGTTCGCGGGGCTGCGGCTCGCGCTGTCGCTCTCCTTGATCGTCATGGTCTTCTCCGAGCTGCTGCCGGGCACCGTGAACGGCATCGGGTTCCAGCTCACGTCCGCGTACCAGACCTTCGACCTGCCCGCCATGTGGGGTGGGATCGTGCTGCTCGGAGTGCTGGGTTACGCCCTCAACGAGCTCTTCCTGGTGCTCGAGCGACGGGTGCTGGCCTGGCATCACGCCGCCCAGCAACTCTCCAGCACGTAAGAGTAAGATCCCACGCGTTTACAAGTATGCCGATTCCCGCTCGGATAGAGTATTTCCGGCTCCGTGTTGTCCATGGTCTCGCCCCCTGAGGAACTCCATTGCTCGAGATAGACAACCTCTCCCACGTCTACGGCGGCGGTACCCCCAACGCGCACCACGCCATCGAGGGCCTCAACCTGAGCGTCGCCGAGGGCGAGCTGCTGTGCATCGTCGGCCCCTCCGGAGCGGGCAAGTCGACCCTGCTGCGCTCGATCGCCGGGCTGCTCACGCCGACGGGCGGCCAGATCAAGGTCGAGGGCAACGTCGTACGCCAGACGCCCGACAACCTGGCCGTGGTCTTCCAGGACTACAGCCGCTCCCTGTTCCCGTGGATGTCGGTGGCCGACAACGTGGCGCTGCCGCTGCGCCGCAAGAACATGGACAAGCGCCAGCGCCGCGAGGCCGCCCAAGAGGCCCTGGAGTCGGTCGGCCTGTCGGGCGCCGAGCGCAAATACCCGTTCCAGCTGTCGGGGGGCATGCAGCAGCGGGTGGCGATCGCGCGGGCGCTGGCCTACCGTCCGTCGCTGATGCTCATGGACGAGCCCTTCGGCTCGGTGGACGCCCAGACCCGCGAGGACCTGGAGGACCTCGTCCTCAAGGTACGCGGCCACCACCAGATGACGATCGTGCTCATCACGCACGACATCGACGAGAGCGTCTACGTGGGCGACCGCGTGGTGGTCCTGTCCAAGGCCCCGGCCCACGTGGTCGGCGACCTCAAGGTGGAACTGCCCGGGCCGCGCGACCAGATCACGACCCGCGAACACCCGGACTTCGTCCACCTCCGCGCCGAGGTCGGCCGCCTGGTCCGCGGCAGCCACGCCACCGTGTAGCCGGGCCGGGGCTCCCCCCGTTGCCCATCTAAGTGGTGGGCCTGCTGACACCCGCCCCGAACCAAAGGACCTCGCTCCGCTCGGGCTGTCTTCACCCGGGCGCCTCCGGCGCAACCCCACGCGCCTCCGGCGCCATCGGGCCCACCCCTTGACCGACGAGGCGGTGGGCCGACTGATGCCCACCCTGACCGGCTACCGCCTGCAAGCCCGGGTGCTGGGACCTGACGACATCCCTGTCATCACCGACGCTCAGCAGGCCACCACCCACCTGGAACTGTCGACCATGTCGGTCATGGTCCATGGCCGTAATCGCAAGGTCATCGAGGCGTTCGCCGCCGCTCTTGCCGACACCCGCGGCGAACACGCTCTGCATTACCATGAATACGCTTACAACATGTCCACGCCCGACATCCGCCGCCTCATGGAGGAGATCATGACGTCCACCACCTGGCCCGTCTACAGTCCTTTCGCCAAAGAGCATTTCGGCCGCGGCAAGGCAGAAGGCAAAGCAGAAGGCAAGGCAGAAGGCAAGGCAGAAGAGGCTGCCAGGATGGTGCTGCTCGTGCTGGCCACTCGTGGTCTCGACGTTTCCGACGACGCCCGCACCCGCATCACTGCCTGCACCGACCTCGGCCAACTCGAAGCCTGGGCCGCCCGCGCGGTAACCGCCCGGACCCTCGACGACGTGTTCACAGTAACGGCCGAGCAGCCCCATCAGCGGACCGCTTGAGAAACTCCGCCAAGGCCTCCCCGACTCGACCCAAGCCCTGCACGGCGACTCACTTGACATCACGACGTTTGTACTCCTGAAGATCCTCGTACGTGATGCGCCGATGCTTGCCGATGAACCGGAAGGGGATTCTCCCGTCTCAAGAAGTTTGATTAGGTAAGGGCGTGAGACGTTCAGCATGTCTGCCGCTTGCTGCGTCGTCAGTTCCGCATGAGATGGAATGCCTGTTACTCCCCGCCCTTCAGCCGCCTGAGCGAGGATGAAGGCGAGCAGGCTCACAGCCTCACGAGGCAAGATCAGCGGACCCTCATCGCCATGCTCGCCTGCGACACGAATGGTCGTCTGCTCGGGATACCGCATGAGGTAGTCCTTGATCCGCCGCACGGCGCGACCAGCCATCTCAGCGTCGATGATCCCGGCGCCGAGCCAGGTCGCGCCGGTGCCGCCGGGCGGCGGGAGGCCGCGAACGAGACCCTTGACGGCCGGTGGCGGTCGTGTTGTTTCTGGAGGCGACAAGCGGCTTCGATTGCTCCTTGATCAATTTACATAGCTTTGAGTGATGCAGCCAGGCGCGACCTTGGGGCAGCGATGGATCACACGGTGGTTGGCCCGACGGCATGGACGCGGGACACCCTGCGCGACGAGGACTGGCTGATCGACTTCGCCGATGAGCATCGGGCGAGTCCGGGCGTCCTGGCCGAACGCGTCGCGCTCGCTCTGGGCCAGGGGCCGGGGCTGGTGGTCGTGCGGGGATGGCCCGCTGACGGGGTCGATCTGCTGTGCGGGGGGCTCGGTCCGTTGCTGGGAGCTCCGCGAGGCGCTGTCAATCTGGTACGTCCCATGACCGGAGCCGCGGCACGCCGTGGCATGACCGATCAGGAGCTGGCCCTGCACACCGACAGGGCGGGCGCGCCCGGGCCGCCGCGGCTGCTGGGGCTGTTGTGCCTGCGGGCGGCGGCGTACGGTGGGCACTCTCTTCTGGCCAGCGGGCACACCGTGTACAACCGCCTGCTGGCGCAGTGTCCCCACGTCGTCGACGAGCTCCGGCGGGACTTCCACTTCGGGGCCGGGAGCACCTTCGACCGGGTGTACCCGGTGTTCCAGTGGCGCCAGGGCCGGCTGCGCGTGCACTACAACCGGCTGTGGATCGAGCGGAGCCAGCAGGAGGCCGGAAAGCCGCTGACCGCCGGTGCGCTCGCCGCGCTGGAGGCTTTCGAGGCGGTCTTGTCCGATCCGGCGGTGGTGCTGCGCTTCCGGCTGCGCCCGGGCGACCTCCTGCTCCCGGACAACACCGTGATCCTGCACGGCCGGACCGCGTTCACCGACTCCGGCGCCTCCGGCCAGAGCCGCTGCCTGGCCCGGCTGTGGCTCGACTGATCCGGTTGCGGCACTGCCCGGACGACCTCCTCCTGCCGCCGGTGCACAACGCCGCCACCTGGCCGGCCCAGCGACATCAGGATCCCGCGCGACCAGGTCTTCAGCCTCACCTGCGACAGCTTCCTAGCCCACCACGTCCTGAACGGCTCGCGCTGGTGGCCGAGCGGAAACTCGGCGTCAGGCCGGCGACGCTGCGCGAGGCGGCCCGCCAGGCCTTCGACGCCGACGGCGGCGCCGCCGTGTCCCTCCCGCGCACGGTCTAGTGCTACGACGACCAGTTGCACCCCGCGGTCGACACGGGGGCCCGACCACCTGGCGCTGAGCCGTCCCGCAGGTCAGGGCGGTGCACGACCAACGGTGTCGAGCCGGCTTTCGGCCCGGACGTGGCGGGATAGACCCCGAGGCCCGGCCGGACTGGACCGCGGCCGGCGGCTGTCCGCCGGATGTCAGCGGCGGCGTCAGGACGGCGACAGCCCGGTATCAGAGCGGTCGGCGATCGTAGGGGCATCGAAAGAACGCCGCACAAGGAGCACACGATGCAGAAGTTCGACACCCCCGCCCCGATCTCCGCCGTCCTGGACATCCCCGCCGGGCGCGTCCACTTCATCGCCGCCGACCAGGCCCACACCGCGGTCGAGATCCGGCCCACGAACACCTCCAAGAGCCGCGACGTGAAGGCGGCCGAGCAGACCACGATCGCATACACCGACGGCGTCCTGCGGATCGACACTTCGGCCAAGAACCAGTACCTCGGCCCGTCCGGATCCATCGACGTGACCGTCAAGCTGCCCACCGGCTCCCGCATCCAGGCGAAGACGGCCAGCGCCGAACTCCGGACCGCCGGCCGTCTCGGCGACGTCGCCTTCGACGGCGCCTACCGCCAGATCACGCTCGAGGAGACCGCGAGCCTGCGCCTCACCGCGACCGACGGTGACGTCGAGGTCGGCCGACTGGGCGGCCCGGCAGAGATCAGCACCGAACGGGGCGACATCCGGATCGCCGAGGCCACCGGCGGCAAGGTCGTGCTCCGCACCCAGTCCGGCGACATCTCGATCGCCGCCGCCGGCGGCGTCTCGGCCGCCCTGGACGCCGGCACCACCCACGGCCGCATCACCAACGCCCTCAAGAACGACGGCACCGCCGAACTCGACATCCACGCCACCACCTCCCACGGCGACATCACCGCCCGCAGCCTGTGACCGGCAGCCTCCGAAGGAGAGGCATACCAAGCTCGGTGACGACGAACGGCCCCGGTCCATCCACGTGGACCCGGGCCGTTCCAGGCCCTCCACCCGGGTCGGGGCGACGGTAAGCCTGCTGTCACTTGTCAGATCTGCCGGCGGAGCCACTCCAGGCCTTCTTCGGCGTGGTTGACGATGGTGAAATGGCTGTCGCCCGTGCGGAGCCGCAGCTCGGCGGTCGGGCAGTGGGCCGCCAGCCATGACCCGTGCGTGGCGGGGATGATCCGATCCGCGCTGCCGTGCAGGAGCAGGACGGGGGCGCCGATGGTGCCGGGATCACAGCCCCAGTCGAGGCTGTAGGAGACGTCGTCGTCGATCTGGCCGTACGGGCCGGCCGCGAGAGCCGGTTCTCCGACCTTTCCCAGCCACCCCCACGGCCCCTCGAACACGGCCAGATCAGCCGCGGTGAACTCGCAGTCGTAGGCGAAGCCCGACGCCTCCAGCGCCGCCCTCGCCTCGCGCCCCGCCGCCGCCGTCCCCAGCGCCGCCACCCCGGACGGGATCATCCCGGCGAACCAGTCCAGTCCGTCCGCGCCGTACGGGGCGATGCCGGCCAAACTCAGCACCGCCTGGACGCGATCACCCAGTACGGCGGCGCATCCCAGAGCATAGGACCCGCCGCCGGAGTACCCCACGACGGCGAACCGATCGATGCCGAGTGCGTCCGCGACGGCTGCCGCGTCGGCGGCGACCGACGCGATGGTGCGCCCCGGTACGACGCTGGAGCCACCGTAGCCCGGCCGATCGAACGACACCCAGCGCAACCCCAGCCTGTCGGCCGCGGCGAAGAGCGGCTCCGGAGGCGCCCCCACGTTGGGCGTGCCGTGATGCCACATGACCGGCAACCGCCCGCTCCCTTTCGAAGCGGTGTCGTAGACG
Organism: Nonomuraea sp. JJY05; assembly: GCF_043496855.1. NCBI lineage: Bacteria > Bacillati > Actinomycetota > Actinomycetes > Streptosporangiales > Streptosporangiaceae > Nonomuraea > Nonomuraea sp. JJY05. Next base: position 153,529 of record NZ_JBIEIS010000012.1, on the reverse strand, counting down.
TGCAGCGTGCGGCCTGCACCCACCTGGACGTCCAGCTCGATCATCTCGTCCTCCTGTCCGCGGTCGACGCTCGCCGCCCTCCGCCCATGATGATCGGATCGACCATCAGGCGCACCTCGTCTGCCGGCCGAACTCACCGTCGGCGCCGACCGCCATGGTGCGCAGGCCGAGGCCGAAATGCACACTCGCCGGGCGGGCCCCTCAAGTGACAGGGACCGCCGCCGGAAAACCGTTTGAGCCTTCCTTCCGCGGGCCCGTAGGTTGTCTGCGACCCCGCCGCAGTGAGGACAGAGGACAAAACCGCGTGACCCCGCCTGCTCTTTAGACCTGACACCTTCCGCTCACCTTCAAGCCGACCCTCTCGTCGGCTCTGCCGGGCTGCCCATGTGCGCCCGGTCATACAGCGTTTGAGGCCGCGCGCAATCGGCCTCGTGTCAGGTCTAGAGAGATCATGTCTTCACAACCTCATACTGTGCTGCCCTGGGTCGTTCGCCGGACCAGGCTGCCTCTGCTGTCGTTGCGGTGCGTGGACTGCCGGTCGGAGTCGGCCACCACCGGCGAGGGCAGGTTCCGCGTCAACGCCAACGGCAAGCTGCTGGACGTGTGGCTGCTGGTCCGTTGCGTCTCCTGTAACCGGACGATCAAGCTCGCCGTGCACGAGCGAGCGCCGGTCAGATCCATCGATCCGGCCGAGCTCGACGGCTACCACGCCAACGATCCGGAGCTGGTGGCGGCCACGCTGTTGGATCCGCTGCTCGCCCGGCGCAACCACTTCACCCTGGACTGGAAGGGGGCCTGGCGGCTGGACACCCCGTCGGCATGGCTCGACGAGGCGTGGCCGGTCCGGGTGGAGGTCGTCTTCGAGGATCCGGTGCCGATGCGCCCGGATCGGCTCATCGCGCAAGGGCTCGGCCTCAGCAGGAACGAGGTGCTGCGCCGGATCAAGTGCGACATTCCGCTGCGGCGTCCGGTGAGCGCCGGGTTCACCTTCATCGTGATGGCCGGGGACTAGCGGGAATGTCGTGGCGGCGGTCCTCGCCATGGTCGAGGACCGCCGCCGCGGCATCGTCCGCAGGGCCAAGAGACGTAGCGCGCGCTGGAGGAGTGGTGTCCGCCCCGGAGAGGGGAGGAGGAGTTCCCGGCGAAGAAGACCGACCAGGTCAGAGAGCGGTCAGGCGGATGTTCGAGCCGCCGTGGCCGAGCCTCAGCGACACCTGTCCCGCCGGGGCGTCGGAGTCGATCTCCGGGTAGTCGTCGCTCGACACCGTGACGCTGACGCTGTGCCCGGCTGCGACGCGGTAGTGCGTGGGCCAGGTACGGATGTCCAGGTCGTACGTCTTGCCGGGGCGTACCGGGACCGCGCGCTCGTGACCGAAGCGGTGGCTCGCCTTCAGCCAGCCCTGGGTGACGCGGGTGGCCGTGCCGTCGGGGGCGACGTCCTGCACCACGACCGCGATGTTGCCGTCGGCCGCCGTGAACGAGGCCCGTACCCTGGCCTGGACCTCCCCCGCGAGGACCAGGTCGCGCTGGAGCGGCTGGGTCGCGAACGACAGCCGCTGACCCGGCCCGCCCGCTGCCGGCTCGGTGTTGACCTCGAACGTGCGGGTGGCGGAACTGCCGGGGTCGGCGGCCAGGGTGCCGTCGGCTCCGAGGCCGAGCCGCACGGGCCGCGTCCCCGCCGGGGGCCAGCTGTCGAACTGCTGCCAGCCCGTGCCCGGCACCTCGTACGAGGTCACCCTGGCGGCGGGCAGCGGGGTGCCGGGGCGGCGGGCCAGCCAGCGGTCCCACCAGGCGAGGTAGGCGCCGTTGCCGATGTCGGCGGGCTGCCCGGCCGGCCAGCCGTGCACCCAGGGGCCGGACACCAGCCAGACGTTGCGCCCGCGCGCCTGAAGGTTCTCCACCATGCCCTGGCGGTAGCGGTCGTACCAGCCGGCGATCTCCAGGACGGGCACGTCGAGGTTCTTCCAGCGGGACTTGACGCTGCGTTCGCGCCAGAAGTCGTCGTAGAGGGGATGCTGGGCGTACGTCACGAGGGTGTCGGGGGCGACGGCGCGCTGCCAGTCGCGGATCCTGGCCGAGTAGATGCCGCCCCGGTAGATGGTGTTCTCGTACCAGTCGCTGATGCCGTCCACCGGGATGATGGCGGCCAGGTGGGGTGGCTTGTTGACGGCGACGAGGAGGGAGGAGTGCCCGCCGTAACTGACGCCCGTCTGCCCGATCCGGCCCGTGGACCAGGGCTGGGCGGCCAGCCACTCGATGAGGTCGTAGTTGTCGCGCTGCTCCTGGCCGCTGAAGGGGTCGAGGTGGCCCGGCGAGTCGCCTGAGCCCCGGACGTTGCACACGGCCGCGACGTAGCCCCGGGTGACGAAGTACGCGGCGGCCTGGCCCTGCGGAGCGAGCTGGTTGTAGGCGTTGTAGTCGTAGACGATGCCGGGGAAGCGGCCGGGGGCGGGGGTGCCGTCGGGGGCGGCGGGACGGTGCAGGTCGCAGGCCAGGTGGCTGCCGTCGCGCAGGGGCACGGTGACGCGCTCCCGGTGGACGCCGTACTCGGCGGGGCGGTCGTAGGCGAAGAACGGGTCGGGAGGGAGGGACATGGCGGTGGTCGCAGGGGGAGCGGGTTCGGCTGTCGCAGGGAGGGCGGGGCCGCAGGTCAGGCCCAGAGCGGCGGACAGGGCGGCCAACATCTTGAGGGGTTTCATCTGCCGGTCCTCTGAGGGGGTTGGTTAGACGGGGCGGGAGGACGGAGGGGGGCCGAGGGGCGTGCCGCCGGGGCCCGTGGTGAAGGTGAGCCAGGGCTGGGGCGGGCGCAGGCGGCCGGTGGCCGGGTCCGTCTGGCCGGCTCCGGGGCGGGAGTAGTCGCACACCCCCGCGGGGAAGGCCGAGCGCAGGCGCGCCCACTGCTCCCCCGTGAACGCGACGCCGTCGTAGTCCCCGCGCCGTAGCGGCTTGAGGCGGCATTTCAGCAGGTCGCTGGTCGGCCCCTCACCGGCCGCGACCCGGGTGTCGGCCTTGTGCGGGTACGCCTGGTCGCAGGCGGCCTGGTCGGTGACCTTGGCGCCGGAGATCCAGCAGGCGTCCACGGCCTCGGCGGGCCGGTGGCGTACGACCTTGGCGGGCAGCGGGCTCGGCCGGTGGTCGGCCTGGACGGCGGCGAGCCAGCGGTCCATGACGTCCAGGGGTGAGCCGTCGCTGCCGTTCGTCCAGAGCACCTGGTTGCGGTGGTGACCGTTGGCCCGGTCGAGCCGGTTGCGGAGCACGAGGCTGCGCCAGGGGTAGTGGTAGTCGTTGTTGTCGGTGCCGCGGACCACCAGGATCGGCACCCGGGCCAGCCCCCGGCCGAAGACGACGCGTCCGGTGCGGTGCGCGATCTCGACGGCTTCGACGTCGGCCTCGCTCCGCGAAGGAGTCCAGGTCATGTCGATGTCGAAACCGCCGACCCGCCGGTTGAGGTCGACGAACTGTTCGGCGCTGATGCGGCCGTCGCGGAGCGCGGTCAGACCGTACTGCACGCCGACGTTGTCCCACGGCCGCCGGGCGCACGGGACGCCGGCGCACCCCTGCGGACGGGCGCCGTAGATGGAGATCATGAAGTCCTGGAGCGTGCAGCGGACGCCGCCGGGGTTGCGTGCCGGGTCGTAGCTCGCCTCGCCCGCGCAGGACGTGCCGTCGTCGGGCTTCATGTAGTCGGGCGCGCGGCCCGCGGAGGTGGCGCAGACTCCGGTGCCGCCGTGCCCGAAGACGGCGGTCCTGTCGTCGGGGTCGGTCCACAGCGGCGAGGCGTCCATGGCGCGGACCAGCGCGGCGCAGTCGCCGAACTCGCGGTAGGCCCCGACGATCTGGTCCGGCCAGTCCTGGGTCGGCAGGAGGCCGTCCAGCAGGCCCGGGTAGGCGTCGGCGACGAGGTACTGCTGGAGCGCCCCGCCCGAGCCGCCGCGGCCGATGGTGTAGCGGATCTCGCCGTACGTCTCGACGACGTGCTCCTTGACCATCATGACGGTCTCGGCGGAGGTGACGTCGTTGCTGTGCAGGGAGTTGTCGGTCATCGTGGACGACGCCACCGCGAACCCCTTGGCGGCCGCCTCCTGCGCCTCCGGCATGGTCAGCCCGCGGGAGACGCCCTGCCGGTACTGCTGGCCCGTGCCTGCCCCGAACACCCACACCAGCTTGTGGTTCCAGTTCGCCGGCACGAGCACGTCGTAGATCCCGCGGTTGACGGTGCCGCGTTCGAGGGTGGCCTTGACGCCGTTGGCGAGGGTGATCTCGCTGCGGACCGGCGCGGCGTCGCACCGGTCGTTCAGCGCGGGGCCGAGGCCGTTCTCGGTCGTCTGGCACTGCCACGGCCGCACCTGCGGGCCCGAGAACACCGGGCCGCCCGGCGGGTGGTCGGTGATGGTCAGCCGCTCGGCCCGTCCTCGCGGCGGCCGGACGGTCAGGACGTTCTCGCCGGGCGAGAGGCCGTCGACCAGCCCGGTCAGCGTGCCGTCCGGCCCGGGTGCGAAGCGGGAGGTGACGTCGGCGCCGTTGAGCTCGACCCGTACCCGCGAAGAGCCGGTGACCCTGACCAGCGCGTCACCTCCCGAGACCAGGTCGGCCCGGTTGGAGAGCACTTCGACGTCGAGATCCGGCTGCGACGGGAACAGCGGCAGCGCCGCAAGCGCCGGTATGAGGGCAAGCTCGCGCCAGCTCATGTCACTCTCCAGAGGGGTTAAAGGGAGAACGCGCCCGTGAGCAGCGCGACCACGGTCATCACAAGCGTGGTGGCGAAGGCCCACTTGAAGATGAAGCGCTGGTGCTCGCCCAGTTGCACGCCGCTCATCCCGACCAGGATGAACGTGGAGGCGGTGAGCGGGCTCAGCGGGAACCCGGTGGTCATCTGGCCGAGGATGGCGGCCCTGGCCACCTCGGCCGGGGCGCCGCCGAAGCCGCTGACGGTCTCGGCGAGCACGGGCAGGACGCCGAAGTAGTAGGCGTCGGGGGTGAAGACGAGGCTGAGCGGCATGCCGGTGAGGGCCACGAGGACCGGCAGGTGCCCGCCGAGGGAGTCGGGGATGACGCTCACGAACGCCGACGCCATGCTGCTGATCATCTTGGTGCCGGTGAGGACGCCGGTGAACACGCCGGCCGCGAAGATCATCGTGGTGACCAGGACGACGCTCTTGCCGTGCTTCTCCAGGAGCTCCTGCTGGCGTTCCCAGGTCGGGTGGTTGACCAGCAGCGCGATCGCGAACCCGACCACGAACAGCACCGGCAGCGGCATCACCTGCAGCACGAGCCCGACCAGCAGGGCGACCGTGAGAACCAGGTTGAAGACCGTCAGAGCGGGGTGGACGGGCGCCCGCTGAGTGCCGGGCCCCTCGCCGACCAGCCGCTCCTCGGGCAGCTCGGGGGCGGCGATCGTGCCGAGGCGGCGGCGCTCCTTGAGCCCGATCAGGTACGACGCCACCAGCACCCACGCGATGCCCGCCGCCATCGCGGGCAGGACCGGCGTGAACACCTGGGAGCTGTCCAGCTTCAGCGCCGCCATCGCGCGGGCGGTGGGCCCGCCCCAGGGGATGAGGTTCATGACTCCGGCCCCCAGGCAGACGACGCCGGACAGGACGAGCGGGCTCATGCCGAGCCGCCGGTAGACCGGCAGCAGCGCCGAGACCGTGATCAGGAACGTCGAGGCGCCGTCGCCGTCGAGGGCCACGCACATGGTCAGTACGGCGGTGCCCACGGCGATGCGGAGCGGATCGCCCTTGGCCACGCGCAGGATCCCGCGGATGAGCGGATCGAAGAGACCGGCGTCGATCATCAGGCTGAAGTACAGGACCGCGAACGCGATCATGATGCCGGTCGGCGCGACCTTGGTCAGCCCGTCGAGGATCATCTTCCCCAGCTCGCCGCCGAAGCCCCCGGCCAGCGCCGCCAGGACCGGGATCAGCACCAGCGCGATCAGGACCGACACGCGCTTGGTCATGGTGAGCAGCAGGAACAGAACGATCGTGGTGAATCCCAGGGCTGCCAGCATCGGTGTTCGCCTTCTTCCTCGCCCGGCTCGCGGGGGGTACGTGCCGGAGTGTTACGGAAGAGTTTCCGAGCGGGGAAATCTCAGGTCCAGCATCAAAGCAACATTTATCCATGCGTTCTGCGCAAAAGTTCGGGTCTATGCTCGCGCCATGGAGGCGAACCTGCGGCTGCTGGCCGCGTACGCCGCCGTGGCCAGAGCGGCGAGCTTCACGGCGGCGGCGGCCGAGATGCACGTGTCGCAGTCGTCGCTCAGCCGCGCGGTGGCAGAGTTGGAGCGGCTGCTCGGCGCGCAGTTGCTGGAGCGCGACACCCGCAACGTGCAGCTGACGGCGGCCGGGGTGGAGACGCTGCGGGTCGCCGAGCAGATCGTGTCCGCGCACCGGTCGGGCATGAAGGAGCTGGAGCGCTACCTGCTCGGCGAGTCGGGCGTGGTGGCCGTGGCCACGCTGCCGTCGGTGGCCGCGGTGCTGCTGCCCCGGGTGATCTCCGAGTTCCGGCTGCGGCGGCCGATGGCCGGGTTGCGGATCATGGACGGCCTGGAGCAGGTGGTGCTCGGCCGGGTGCTCTCCGGCGACGCCGACTTCGCGATCTCCACCGTCGGCGCCGCCCCCGAGCAGCTCGAACACCGCCCGCTGATCAAGGACCGCTTCCACGCCGTGCTGCCCGAGGACCACCCGCTCACCGAGCTCATGGAGATCACCTGGGAGGAGCTGGCCCGGGAGCCGTTCCTCGCGATCGGGCCGGAGTCGAGCGTGCGGCGGCTCACGGACGCGGCGTTCGCGCAGGCCGGGGCGGTCCCGACGCTGGCGGCCGAGGCGGGGAGCGTGGCGACGGTGGGCGGGCTGGTGACGGCCGGGCTGGGCGTCTCGGCGATGCCCGCCCTGGTGCTGCCGCTGATGGGGGCGGGGCGGCTGGCCTACCGGCCGCTCGCCGAGCCCGTCGTGGACCGCCGGCTGGACGTCGTGGTCCGGGCCCGCCGCACGCTGCCGCTGGCGACGAGCGCGTTCCTGGACCTGCTGGACGGGTTCCGCCGCGAGCTGCGGGCCCTGCCCGAGGGCGTCTCCTGGAACCGCGACTGAGGTCCCCTGGAATTCATGCGCAAAGCGCATTGAATGATGGGTTTCTTGTGCTGGACACGCATTTCACCGCCTCGGCAGGATGAAACGACCGGGTCACGGTCGGGAGGCGAAGGAGCGCGGGTGACAGGCACGGGTCAGGACACGGGCGGGAGCGGCCAGGGGCAGCTGCGCGGGCTGAAGGTGGTGGAGTTCGCGCACGTGGTGGCCGGGCCGATGGCCGGCTCCATGCTCGCCGACCAGGGTGCGGACGTGGTGCACGTGGAGGCCCCCGGCGCCGGCGACGCGGCCCGCGCGATGGGTCCGGCACGGGACGGCGTTCCCCTGTGGTTCAAGGTCGCCGGCCGCAACAAGCGTTCGGTCACCCTAGACCTGCACCACGCCGCCGGACGCGAGATCGCCCACCGGCTGGTCGCCTGGGCGGACGTCGTGATCGTCACCCTGCGGGCCGGGCGGCTGCGCGACTGGGAGCTGGACTGGGAGGCCGTGCACCGGATCAACCCGAAGGCGATCCTGCTGCAGATCTCCGGGTTCGGGGCGACGTCCTCGCGGGCGAACGAGCCGGGCTTCGGCAAGATGGGCGAGGCCAGGAGCGGGGTGGTGCACCTGACCGGGTTCCCCGACGGGCCGCCCGTGCACACGGGGTTCTCTCATGGGGACGCGGTCACGGGGCTGATGGGCGCCTACGCCGTGCTCGCCGCCCTCCACCGCCGCGCGGGCGACCCCGGCTTCGACGGCGAGTGGATCGACCTGGCCCTCTTCGAGCCGCTCTACCGGCTGATCGAATGGCAGATCATCGCGTACGACCAGCTCGGCACCGTACCCGAACGGGCGGGCAACCAGCTCGCCGTCGCGCCCGCCGCGGTGATCAACACCTACCGCTCCGGCGACGGCGAATGGATCACCGTGACGTCCGCGACCCTGCGCTCGGTTCGCAACGTGGCCCGCCTGCTCGGCCTGCCCGAGGAGGACTTCGCCACGTCGGCGCAGCAGCACGAGGGCCGCGAGACCCTGGACAAGGGCCTGCGGGAATGGGTGGCCGCGCGGAGCACGAACGAGTGCCTGGCGGAGTTCGCCCGGGCGGAGGTGGTGGCCTCGCGGGTGTTCACCGCCGCCGACATCGCCGCCGACCCGGTCTACGCCGAGCGCGGCGACATCATCACCGTCGACGACGCCGACCTCGGCCCCGTGCGCATGCAGGGCGTGATCCCCCACTTCCACCGGCGGCCCGGGAAGGTCTGGCGCACCGGCCCCGCGCTCGGGCAGGACAACCGCCTCGTCTACCACGAGTGGCTGGGGCTCGCCGAGGAGGAGCTGACGGAGCTGGAGCAGCACGGTGTCATCTGAGCGCCCCCTGCTCCGTTCCCTGCTCTTCGTCCCGGGCACCAGGACGGAGTGGCTGGCCAAGGCGGAGGCGGCGGGGGCCGACGCGGCCATCCTCGACCTCGAGGACGCGGTCCCCGCCGGTGGCAAGTCGCAGGCCCGCCGCGAAGTGGCCGAAGCGGTGGCCGGCTACGCGGGGCGCCTGGCCCTGCTCGTCCGCGTGAACCCGCTGGACGGCTGGGCGGGGGCCGAGGAGCTGCGAGCCGTCGCCCACGAGCGGCTCGCCGGGGTCGTGCTGCCCAAGGTGAGCGGCCCGGAGGACGTGCGCCTCGCCGACCGGCTGCTGGCCTGGTGCGAGCGCGAGCGCGGCCTGCCGCAGGGCCACCTCGCCCTGGTGCCGCTGCTGGAGACGGCCTCCGCGCTGCGCGCGGCGTACGACGTCGCCATGGCGGCCCCGTCCCGGATCGCCTACCTCGGCGCCGTCACCGCCCCGGGCGGCGACGTCGCCCGGGCCGTCGGCTACCGCTGGACGCCGGAGAGCACGCTCGGCCTGCGCTCCCGCGTGCTCCTCGACGTACGCGCCGCCGGGATCCCCAACCCGGTCGCGGGCCTGTGGACCGGCATCGGCGACCTGGACGGGCTGCGCTCCTTCGCCGAGCAGAACCGCTCGCTCGGCTACGAGGGCATGATGGCGATCCACCCCTCCCATGTCCCCGTCATCAACGCGGCCTTCTCCCCCTCCCCCGACGAGCTGGCCCGCTACGCCCGGCTCATCGCGGCGGTGGAGGCGGCCCAGGCCGGCGGGTCGGGCGCGGTGACGTTCGAGGGCGAGATGGTGGACGAGGCCATGGCCGCCACGGCACGGGCCGCCCTCGATCGGTACGGCCGATAAACCGGTTGCGGGCGCCGCGAGACTGAACGGCATGGAACGAAAGCTGCTCAGCGCCATCGCCCACCGTGACCATCCGATCGCCGCGCCCATCACGCCCGGCAATCTCGACCGCCTGCTGCGCCGGGCGGCCCTGCCGGAGGGGGCCCGCGTCCTCGACCTGGGATGCGGCGAAGGCGAATGGTCGCTCCGCGCGCTCGAGCTCGTCCCCTCGGCGACGGCCGACGGCGTGGACATCTCCGAGGAGGCCGTGGTCTCGGCGGGGCGGGCGGCGGCCGCGCGCGGCCTGTCCGACCGGCTGTCGCTGTACGAGATGCCCGCGACCGAGTTCTCCTCTGAGCAGCCGTACGACCTGGTGCTCTGCGTGGGCTCGACGCACGCGTTCCAGGGGTTGAAGGGCACGCTGGACGCGGTCGCCGGGTTCGTCCGGCCCGGCGGGCTGGCACTGATCGGGGAGGGCTTCTGGGAGAAGGCTCCGGCTCCCGAGGTCGTCGAGGCCATCGGCGCCTACCCCGACCTGGCGGGCACGGTGGCCGCCGCCGAGTCCGAGGGCTGGCTGGCCGTCTACGGCCACGTGAGCACCCTCGCCGAGTGGGACGAGTACGAGTGGTCGTGGACCGGCACCCTGGCCCGATGGGCCGCCGCCAACCCGGGCCCCGACGGCGACCAGGCCCTCGCCGTCGCGCGGGAGCACCGCGAGCTGTGGCTCAACGGCTACCGGGACGCGCTCGGCTTCGTCACCCTGCTGCTGCAGCGCGCATGAGCGAGCGGCCGGGCCCCTCCCCGAGAGGCCCGGCCACCGGGAATCAGCCGTTGATCAGGGCAACCGCCAGATCGGGGTCGAACTGCCCGGCCGGCTTGGTGGAGGCGTTGCACACGCCGTCGGAGTCACCGGGCACCTTGACCCAGAAGACGTACTCGGCGCCGCTCGTCTGCTTGGCCGGCGGGGTGCCGAGCTGGCGGCCGGGCGGGTTGCACCAGTTGTCCTCGGGCGTGTTGTCGGAGTAGGGGCCCTTGCCGTTGCGGCTGGTGTCGATCACGTACTTCTTGCCGCCCACGGTGCCCGACAGCTGACCGTTGACCGCGACGGCGTACCTCTCGGAGTCGGCGGTGTAGAAGTAGTTGGACACGTTCACGGAGAAGCCGCGGGTGTTGGCGATGCCCGACTTGACCAGCAGCGGCGCGATGACCTCGGGCGCGTGCCAGGTGGCGTTGGCCGCGTCCAGGTAGACCCACGCGTTGGGTGCCTGGGCCTTGAGCACCTGCGTGGCGTCCAGCAGCATCTTGTACTGGTCCTCGGGGTCCTTGCCGACCTTGGTCACGCAACCGGCGGCGGCGACCGCGTCGGGCTCCAGCACGACGATCGCGTGCCTGGTGCCGATGGCCTTGGCGAACTCGGTGATCCAGTTGTGGTAGCCGGCCGCGTCGCCCGCGCCGCCGCCCGATTGGTCGGCGCACGCGTCCCGGTTGGGGATGTTGTACGCGACCAGCATCGGCAGCTTGTCCTGGGCCTGCGCCGCGCCGACGTAGGTGTCCACGGCCTGGGTGATGTCACCGAACCAGCCGCCGAACCACTCGAAGATCGGCTTGTTGGCGATGTTCGAGCCGATGGGTCCGGCCTGCGCGGCGTTCGGATTGGCCGTGACCCATTTAGCCGGGTTGGACTGGTTCCACACGAACAGGGCGGTCGGGCGCGTCGTCTGCGTCTCCATCAGCGACACGTTGTCGAACCGGACCACGGGCGTCCCGCCGGACCCGCCGAGCTGGAACGTCACCTCGGCCGCCGTGTCCGCGGCCGTCGCGGCCGTGAAGGGGATGCTGTAGCGCTTGCTCGACGTGGTGAGCTGCACGCCCGTGGCCAGCGACTGGTTGCTGCTGGGCGTGGCCTTGTACTGCACCGTCGCGGTGGCCTTGAAGGCGACGGTGGAGTAGGCGTCGAAAGAGAGAGTGTAGCTCTTGCCCGGGTTCAGGGCGGCGGTGGTCGGGGCGGCCACCATCGCGTCCCAGGGGTTGGCGACGACGGCCTTCACGTCCACCCGAAGCCGCTTGGCGTCGAGCGCGACGGTCGTCTGGCCGATCGCGGCCCAGGGGGCGGTGGAGCTGTCGAAGGTGCCGTTCCCGATGAGCTGGGCGGCGGCTGAGGCGGGCTGGGGAACGACGAGGACTGCTGTCAGGACGGCGGATAAGACCGCGGTCTTGGCTGCGATGAATCGCACGTGTGCACCTTTCGGCGGGAGTCGCGGTTGATCATTACCGACCCCGTCTGACAAGGTCAAGAGGTTGAGTATGAACGTACGCACCGACGCCGGCGGTGACGGAGCGTGTTGCGGCTCCGCTATGATCGGCCGCATGGTTCCGGGCACCTTGTTTCTCTGATCCGCGTCCGTAAGCGGACGCAGCAGCGCTTCCGGCGACCCGTCGGCACGGGGCCGGCCGAGCGCTCTGTTCCGCGTGCTTCGACGCGTTGACCGCCGGCTTCCGGCACCCACCGAGAAACGAGTGCATTTCCATGACTTCCCGTCCCCTGTCAGGGCACACGACCGTCCTCAACACCCTCGACCCCGCCGACCCCGTCCTCGACGATCTCGAACCGCTGCGCGGCGTGGTCGGCGACGCCCAGGTCGTGGCCGTCGGCGAGGGCGCCCATTTCGTCCGCGAGTTCAACCTCGCCCGCGCGCGACTGCTGCGCTTCCTCCTCGAACGCTGCGGGTTCACCGACGTGGCGTTCGAGCTCGGGGCCGCGGACGCCGCCGCCGTCAACGCCTGGCTCGCCGGCGAGGGCGACGAGGGAGACCTCTCCCGGCTGGCCGGGCCCCTCACCCGCGGCGTGTTCGGCCAGCTGCTGACCTGGTTGCGCCACTACAACCGGAGCAGGTCGCGGCCCGTCCGGATCGTGGGGATCGACCTGCCCAACACGCTCACCCTGCGACCGGACCTCGACCCGGTCGCCGAGTACCTGCGGCAGGTCGACCCGGACCTCGACGACTTCGTGGCCGGCGTCCTGCGCGCGGCCGGCGAGATCACCGGCGGCTCGGCCGCCGTGTCGGCACCCGCGTGGGGCACTCTCGACCCGGCGTTCCGGGACTCCCTCACGGCGGGCCTGTCCCGGCTGTCGCTGCGGCTGCGGGCGCTCGAACCGCTCTACGTCTCCCGCGGCGACCGGCAACGATACGACACCGCCCGCCGTCACCTGGATGCCGCCTGCCACACCGACTACATGCTGCGGGCGATGAACGACCTGTTCGCCGGCGCGGGCCGGCCGGGCGACACGTCGGCTCGCGACCACTACATGGCCTCGGCCGTACGGTGGCAGCTGGACAGGGCCGGCACCGGCGCGCGCGTCGTGCTGGTGGCCCACAACAACCACATCCAGAAGACCCCCGTCACCTTCGGCGGGCACCTGGCCGCCCTGCCGATGGGCCACTACCTGGCGCGTGACCTCGGCCCGCGCTACCGCGCCGTGGCGCTGACCCACACGGCCGGCCAGGTGCCGGAGATGATCGTCCCCGCCGAGGGCTCGCCGGTCGGATTCACGCTCAACGTCGTCAGCCTCGACGCCCCGGCTCCCGGCAGCGTGGAAGGGGCCCTCGTCGACGCCGGGCTCGGCGGGGTCGTCACCCTGACCGACCTGCGTTCGGGGCCGCCGCTGGACCGCATCCGGTCGCAGAGCGCAACCGTGGACACCCCGCTGCACCAGGCCTTCGACGCGGTCGTGTGCACCCCCACCGCGACGGCGGACTCGTCGACCATGTTTGGAGCATCTTCATGAACCTCACCAACGCCGTCGTCACCGGCGCCGCCGGCGGGATCGGCAGGGCCCTGGCCACCCGCCTCCGCTCGGACGGGGCGCGGGTCGTGCTCGCCGACGTCAACGAGACGGCGCTCGCCGAAGCCGCGGCCGAGCTGGGGGCCGAGGCCATCCGGACCGACGTCTCGGACGCCGCGCAGATGGAGGCGCTGGCCGCCGCCGCACCGGAGGCCGACCTGGTCTGCCTGAACGCGGGCATCGTCGGCCGGGACCTCGGCGCGCCGTGGGAGGTGAGCCCGCAGGACTGGGAGCGGGTCTTCGCGGTGAACGTCGGCGGCGTGGTCAACGGGTTGCGCGCGTTCGTCCCGCGGCTGCTCTCGTCCGGCCGGCCCGCGCACATCCTGATCACGGCTTCGCTGGCGGGGCTCGTCACGTTCCCCGCCGGTGGCGCGTACGCGGCCTCCAAGCACGCCGTCGTCGCCCTCGCCGAGCAGGCGGCGCTGTCGCTGGCCGGCACGCCGATCGGCGTGACGATGCTGTGCCCGGCCCTGGTCCGCACCGGCATGTCGCCCGACGGCGAGGACCCCGCCGACATCGCGGACCAGGCCCTCGCGGCGGTGCGGGCGGGCGCCTTCACCGTGGTGCCGGACGGCTGGCCGGCCGCGATCACGCGGCGCGCTCAATGGCTGGCGACGGGCGCGCCGCCGGAGCTGCCGGCCGCCGACTGATTTTGACCTCCAGGTCCAGAAACTGCTAGCGTCGCCGCCATGGGGAGGCCGAAGCAGTTCGATCCGGACGTGGCCGTCGAACACGCTATGCAAGTGTTCTGGCGCAAGGGCTATGCGGCCACCACGCCGCAGGATCTGGTGGACGAGCTCGGCATCGGCAAGGGCAGCCTCTACAACACCTTCGGCAGCAAGCACGCGCTGTTCGAGGCGGCGCTGAGCCGCTATCGCGACAACCAGGCGGCCGCGCTGATCGAGATGCTGGAGGAGCCGGGCCCCGTCAAGGACAGGTTGCGCAGGGCACTGCGCCTCCTGTCCGAGATGGACCTGGCCGACCCCGACCGGCGCGGCTGCATGGCCGTGAACACCGCGGCCGAGCTCGGCCGGGCGGACGAGAGCGCGGCGCGGCTCGTCCGGCGGATGTTCGAGCGCACCGAGGACGCCTTCCGCGCGCTGGTCGAGGAGGGCCGGCGCACGGGCGAGATCGCCGCCGACCGGGACGCCCGGGCGGCCGGGAGCCTGCTGCTGAACACCGTCGTCGGCATGCGCCTGCTGGCGCGCGTCGCCGACAGCCCCGACCGCCTCACCAGGGTGATCGACGCGGTCATCGACTCCCTCTGACCTCAACCCCCTTTTCGGGGGTTCACCGCACCCGCATTTTGTACCTTGAGTTCAAGAAAATTGGAGAGATCATGAAGCTCGGACTCGACTCCAAGACCGCCGTCGTCACCGGCGCCAGCCGGGGCATCGGCCTAGCCACCGTACAGACCCTGATCGACGAGGGGGTACGCGTGGTCGGTGCCGCCCGCACCATCACGCCCGAGCTGGAGAAGTCGGGCGCCATCGCGGTGCCGGCCGACCTGAGCACCCCCGCCGGGGTCTCCACCTTCATGGACACCGCGCTCGCCGAGCTGGGCGGCATCGACCTGCTGGTCAACAACGTCGGCGGCGGCGACGCCGTGGAGCCGGTCGGCTTCCTCGACACCGGCGACGCGGAGTGGGCCGCCGTCTTCGACGTCAACCTGCTCAGCGCCGTCCGCGCCACCAGGGCCGCCCTGCCCAGCCTCATCGAGCGGCGCGGCTCGGTGGTGAACGTCTCGTCCATCAACTCCCGGCTGCCGGCCGCCGGCCCCGTCGCCTACAGCGCCGCCAAGGCCGCCCTGACCGCACTCGGCAAGTCCCTCGCCGAGGAGTTCGGCCCCCTGGGCGTCCGGGTCAACACCGTCTCGCCCGGTGTCGTCCGTACCGCGATCTGGGACGACCCCGACGGCTTCGGCGGCAAGGTGGCCGCCCTGGCGGGCGCGGACCACGCGACGTTCCTGGAGGGGCTCCCGGCGGCGTTCGGCATCACGACGGGCCGCATCACCGAGCCGCGGGAGGTGGCGGCGCTGATCGCGTTTTTGCTGTCGGAGGTGGCGGGCAACATCACGGGCGCGGACCACGTCATCGACGGCGGCACCGTGAAGACCCTTTAACGGCCATGACCGTCTTGGGCGGCGCTGGGTGGTTCTCTCTTCCGCCGCCTGGATGGCGGGACGATAGCGGACCATTACATGTCATCGTTCGAGCGCGATTGGGCTGGGGCCGTGCCCTGGCTCGGCGTCGAGATCTGAAAGGCAGCTCATGGGACGAGTCGAGTACTGGAACGACCCGGGCGCCCCGGAAGGCGAACAGCCTGGTGCCGGTCTGTGGCACGGTGACCGTGGACGACGCGGGACGCATCCTCATGCAGCGCCGGCGAGACACCGGCCAATGGGCTCTGCCGATGGGCAAGATGGAGATCGGGGAGACGCCCTCCCAGTGCGCCGTGCGGGAGACCGAGGAAGAGACAGGCGTCCGAGTCGAGCCGGTGGGCATCCTAGGGATCTGCTCCGATCCCGGTCACATCGTCGCCTACAGCGACGGGGAGATCCGGCAGGACTACGAGGTGATGCTGATCGCGCGCCCCATAGGTGGGCAGCCGGAGGCCAACGATGAGGCCGGCGACATTCGGTGGGTGCTTGTAGCACAGGGGGCTACGTCAGGCTACGATAGACGCATGATGAAGATCATCACCCAACGGGAGTTCCGCAATAACTCCGCCGCTGTCATGGATCAGGTTGAGGCAGGCGAGGTCTTTCACATCACCCGCAACGGAGTCGAGATCGCGGAGTTGCGACCGATTCCACGCCGACGGCGCTTGAGTGCTGAAGAACTCGTCGCCAGGCATCGCAGACTTCCAGTCGTGGACTACGCGGCGATGCGTCGAGAGGCCGACGAGTTCTTCGGCTCCGAAGACCGCATCGACGACGACCCGTGGGAGGGCCGTGATGCCTGAGCGGCACAGTGCCGGAGTGATAGACACGTGCGTTTACATTGATCTCGCCGAGATCCCTCCCGCTGATTTGCCGGCTTATCCCGAGCTCACAGCCATCACGCTTGCCGAACTTCACCAAGGTGTGGCCATGGCCAAGGATCAGGCCACCCGAGTCGCGCGCATGGAGAAGCTGGGCGCTGCGGTGACCGACTTCGAGCCTCTGCCCTTCGATGCCGACGCGGCGGCTCGCTACGGCAGCCTTGTCGCACTGACGCTCGCGGCGAAGCGTGACCCGCGACCTCGCCGAATGGACCTCATGATCGCCGCAGTCGCCTCCAGCAGAGGGTTGCCGCTCTTCACCCGCAACACCGACGACTTCGTCGGACTGGAAAGCTTGGTCACCGTCGTTCCCGTGTGAACATCAATCCCTGGACGGCTCTACCTGATGAGATCGGGGAGACGCCGTCGCACTGCGCCGTGCGGGCAGCCGTGGAAAGGACAGGCGTCCGAGTCGAGCCGATGAGCATCCTGGGGATCTACGCCGGCCCTGGCCACATTGGCGCCTACAGCGACGGCGAGATCCGGCAGGAGTACGAGGCGATGCCGATCGGCCGGCCGATAGGGGGGCAGGTCGGAGGCCAACGACGTTCGATGGGTGAAACCGGACGATCTTCACGCGATGGACACCCACCTCGCGCAATGGCGGCAGCTCAACGACTATCCGAAGGGCGCTTATCCGCACGTCGATTGACCTGACGGCGAGGTCTGGAGCGCATCCTGCGGCCCCTGTCCAACGAAGTCTGTCTGGTCCAGCAGGAGGGTGAGCAGAAGTCGGCCCACCACCTTGGGGTGACAGTCGCCTATCGGCGAAGGCTGGAACCGGCATTACACCGTACCCATCCCGGATCGTATTCATATGATTACGGAAAGCGACTCGTCTAGACGAAGGAGGCCGGCTTGGGAAAGCACAAGGGCGAGGAGCCCAGCCTGAAGCCGTTCACTCCCCCGAAGGAGAGGAAGAGCCAGAACGACGGAGACGGCAGCGAGGGCAAGCGCGGCAGCGGTAACGAGGACAAGAAGGACGGCAAGTGACCTTCGACCTGGGTGCCCGTATTGATGGCCTCATCGACGCCATCAGCGAGCGCCGCCCGGTCAGCGGCGCCATCGACAAGGCGTTGCGGGCCGTGCCCCGGCATCGGTTCGTGCCCCCCATCGGGGTCGTTCTCACCGGAGGCGTCCCCCGCCTCATCGACCAGGACGCCGACCCGGACACCTGGTGGGCCACGGTGTACGGGCCGGACGCCATCGTGACGCAACTCGACCGGGGCACGACCGACATCCGCGAGATGGACGGGCGCTCCACCTCCTCCAGCTCCGCCCCGGGGACCGTCGTCGATCTGCTCACCCTCCTCGATCCGGAGCCGGGTGATCGGGTGCTGGAGATCGGCACGGGTACGGGCTGGACCGCGGCGCTGCTGTCCCACCTGGTCGGCGAGCACGGCATCGTGACGTCGATCGAGGTCGATCAGGCCGTCGCCGAGCAGGCGGAAAGGACGCTGGCCGCGGCCGGCGTGCGCCCGCATCTGATCGTCGGTGACGGGGCGGACGGGTGGGCCGAGGGAGCACCGTACGACCGGGTCCACGTCACCTGCGCCGTCCACACCGTCCCGTATGCATGGGTCGAGCAGACCCGGCCGGGCGGCGTGATCGCGGCGCCGTTCTCGCCCGGCTTCGACGTCGACTTGTCCGTCCGGCTCGTGGTCATGCCGGACGGGGTCGCGGTTGGCCGGTTCCCCGGCTACACGTCGTACATGATGATGCGCTCGCAGGACGGATCCCCTGTCTCCGACGACGATGGCGGCGGCCGACGGTCCACGACCCGGGTGGACCCGCGCACGATCGCGCACGCGCCGGCGGGGGCGGGGCTGGCCATGTCGGCTCTCACCGGCCTGCACATCCGCGAGGCTGACGAGGGGGACCGTTTCGTGCTGTACGTGGTCGATCCGGCCGACCCTGCCCACTGGGCGGCGGCGGTTCACGACCCGGACGGCGATCATCTCGTATATCAGCTCGGCGATCGGTCGCTGTGGGATGAGATCACCGACGCTTTCGCACAGTGGGTTTCCTGGGGCGAGCCAGGCCGGGAACGGTTCGGCATGGCCATCACGCGGGAGGGCCAACAGATCTGGCTGGACACTCCGAAGTACACGCTGGGCCATGCCGGGGCCTGAGCATACGGAGAGCGGCTGTCTCTGGTCAGGTGTCAGGCCCTCAACCAAGGAGATCCTGCACCCGTACTGGAACTCGTTGTCAGGGGCGATACTCAGCACGTCGATTGACCTGGCGGGTTTCGCAGGGCTCCCAACCGCGATCACCTAACGAAGCTCGCCGGATCCAGTAGACAGGTGGGCAGAAGTCGGCCCACCGCCTCGTCGGTCAAGGGGTGGGCCTACCAGTCGCCGGAGGCGTGGGGTGCGCCGAAGGCGCCCAGGACAAGAACGTCTGAGCCCTTCGGCGCGAAGCGCCCCATTGCGAAGGCATTTCGGGGCGGGGTCCAGCGGGTCAACCACCCAGATGGGCAACGGGTGGGTGAGCCTGGCCCACCTACACCGGGCTGTGCATGTGGCGGGTCAGGGCGTGTTCCACCAGGGTGATCAGGGTGGATTTCACCGACTCCCGCTGCCTGGCGTCCAGGCGCACGATCGGGATGTGGCCGCCGATCGACAGGGCCTCGCGGATCTCGTCCTCCGCGTGCCCGAACTGCCCGTCCCAGCCGTTGATGCCGATCACGAACGGCAGTTTCGCCTCTTCGAAATAGTCGATCGCGGGGAAGCTGTCCGCCAGGCGCCGCGTGTCCACGAGGACGACCGCGCCGATGGCGCCGCGTACCAGGTCGTCCCACATGAACCAGAAGCGGTGCTGTCCGGGCGTGCCGAACAGGTAGAGGATCAGATCGCGGTCGAGCGAGACCCGGCCGAAGTCCATGGCCACGGTCGTGGTGGTCTTGTTCGGTGTGAGGGAGACGTCGTCCACGTGCGCGGAGGCGTCCGTCATGACCGCTTCGGTGGTGAGCGGCAGGATCTCCGAGACCGCACCCACGAACGTCGTCTTCCCCACGCCGAAGCCCCCGGCCACGACGATCTTCGTCGAGGTTAGGCCGGGGCTAGAGCCTGCGAAGTCCACTGAGCACCCTTTCGAGCAAGTTGAGGTCCGGCTTTCCGGCGTCCAGCGCAGGCTGGTGCACGCGGATCAGGCCCTCGGACGCCATGTCGGCGATCAGCACCCGGACCACGCCAAGGGGCTGGCGTAAAAGGGCGGAGATCTCGGCAACCGACCGGACGTTCCGGGTCAGTTGAATAATCGCCTGATACTCCGGACTAAGTAGGGAAATGTCTTGGTATTCCGACGTCACGGAGGACACCAATGCCTCCATGGCGAACTTCATCCGCGGAGCGGTGCGCCCCCCGGTCACGGCATAGGGCCGTACCAGGGAGCTCTGCTTCTGCGGACGGGGAGCCGCCGGATGCGGCGGAGTGCTATCACCAGCCCAACCCTGACCTGACACCATGATCTCCTGTCACCGCCCCGCTAGCGGGGGCGGGCCGCTTGCAGCTCGGCGCGTACGGCCGGCGTCAGCACCTGGCCCGCCCGCTCGACCAGCAGGGTCATCTGGTATGCCACCAGGCCCATGTCACAGTCGGGAGCCGCCAGGACCGCCAAACAGGACCCATCACTGATGGACATGATCATCAAGAGCCCGCGCTGCATCTCGATTACGGTCTGGGTCACCATACCGCCCTCGAAGACCCGCGCGGCGCCCTGGGTCAGGCTGATCACGCCGGAGGCCACCGCGGCGAGCTGGTCGGCCCGGTCCTTGGGAAAACCCTCGGAGAAGGCCAGCGGCAAACCGTCGGACGACACCACGACCGTGTGGGCGACGCCCGGCACGTTGTTCACGAAGTCCGTGATCAACCAGCTGATGCCGCGCGCTCCCTGGCTCATTTCTCTCATTTGTCCTCCTCATTCTCTTCGCCCCGGGTGAACGCTCGGCCCTGGCGGACGCCCTGCTGGAAGCTGGAGAGCCGGCTGCGCAGCCGCTCGGGTGAGATCTGCGGTGCCGGTGACGAAGCCTGGGGCTCGGCGAGGCTGGCCGTACCGGGCACCAGGTTGGCCTTGGGCACGCGACGGGGCAGGCCCGAGGACGTCATGCCGCCCTGCGCGGGCTGCGCGGCGGCCTGCGCGGCCTGGAAGCCGGAGTCCGCCGGCGAGGACCACGTCGCCCCCGCCCCCGACGCGCCGGGCGTGCGCCGCGGCAGCCCCGACGGGGACTGCGCGGGAGCGGCCGGGGCCGGGTCGGCGGGCACGGCCGGGTGCACGGCCGTGATCTCCGGCTCGGCCTCGTAGGGAGCGGGCTCGCTGGGCTGCTGCAGCACCTCGGGCTCCGGCCGCCGGAACCAGTCGGACCCGACCGACGAGAAGATCGGCAGGAACTCGTCGCCCTGCTCCTCCATGGGCGAGTTGCGCACCACGGGGAGCGGGCCGGTCATGTCCTGCGAGGAGTAGTCGCCGGGCCCGAACCTGTCGTAGTTGGCGTGCCCGTTCTGCTGGAACTGGTCGGCGGGCTTGGGATCATCCGCGAACGGCGAGCGGTACGACTCCCCGAACTGCGGCTGCGGACGGTCCTCGGACTCGAACAGCGACCTGCGCGGCATCGGGTCGGCGAAGGACGACCACCGCGGCTCCTCCTGCGGCTGCTTGGGCGGCTCGGTCGCGAACGACGGCCAGCGCGGCTCCTCCTCCTGCAGGGGCGGCGGCTGCTCCGCGAAGGAAGGCCACCGGTTCTCCGCGAACGACTGGGACTGCGGCGCGGGAGGCGGCGTCTCCTCGGCGAACGACGGCCAGCGCTGCTCCCCGAACGGCTGCTGCGCGGGCGGAGGGGGCTCCTCGGAGAAGGACGGCCAGCGCGGCTGGTCACCGTTCTGCGAGCTCTGCGGCTGCTCGGAGAAGGGCGACTGCCGCTCCCCGAAAGGCTGCTCGCCGAAGGGCTGGTCCCCGAAGGGCTGCTCACCGAACGGGCGGTCCCCGGCGGGCCGGTCGTTGAACGCGGCAGGCTGCTCGTTGTACGCGGGGGGCTGCTCGTTGTACGGCGCGGGCTGGTCATTGAACGGCGCCTGCTGGTCACCGCCGAAGGGAGCCCAGTTGCCGCTCCCCGGCACCGGCAGCGACCCCGGCCACTGCGTGTCCACCACGTGCTCGGGACCGTCACCGGAGGGATTCGCCCCGTAGGAGCCGGACCCGTTCCGCGACGGCTCGGCGAACATGCTCGGGTCGAAGTCCGTGAACGCCTCGTACTGCCCGCCCTGCTGCGGCACGCCGAGGCCGTTGCTGATCAGCATGTCCGGCATGAACACCAGCGCGCTCAGGCCGCCCGTCTCCCGGGGGCTGAGCTGCACGCGGATGCCGTGGCGCAGGGCCAGGCGGCCGACCACGAACAGGCCCATGCGCCGCGAGACCGACACGTCCACGACGGGCGGGTTCGCCAGGCGCCAGTTGGCCTCGGACAGCTCCTCCTGGTTCATCCCGATGCCCAGGTCGTTGATCGACACGAGCACGCCGCCCTCGGCGGGGGTGCTGGTGACGTGGACCTTGCTCTCGCGGGGGGAGAACGAGATCGCGTTCTCGATCAGCTCGGCGAGCAGGTGGACGGCGTCGGTGACGGCCGGGCCGACGATCAGCGTGCCGGACGGGATCTGGATCTGGACCCGCTCGTAGTTCTCGACCTCGGACAGCGAGGCGCGGGCGATGTCGACCAGCGGCACCGGCTCGCTCCACTTGCGCGCGGCCTCCTGGCCGGCGAGGACCAGGAGGTTCTCGCTGTTGCGGCGCATGCGGGTGGCCAGGTGGTCGAGCCGGAACAGGTTCGCGAGCCGCTGCTCGTCCTCCTCGCCCTGCTCCAGGCCCTCGATGAGCTGCAGCTGCCGCTCGACCAGCGTCTGGCTGCGGCGGGAGAGGTTGACGAACATGGCGTTGACGTTCGCCCGCAGCTTGGCCTCGTCGCCGGCCAGCCGGATCGCCTCGCGGTGGACCTCGTCGAAGGCCTGGGCGACCTCACCGATCTCGTCGCGGGTGTTGATGCCGACCGAAGGCGTCTCGGGCACCTGCGCGCCCTCGCCGGACTCGCGCAGCACGCGGACGGTCTCGGGCAGCCGGGTCGTGGCGACCTGGAGCGCCTCGGCACGCAGCCGGCGCAGCGGGCGGACCAGCGAACCGGCCACGCGGGTGGTGAAGACCAGGACGAGGAGCAGCAGGACCAGGATCACCGCACCGGAGATGATCGCGCTGCGCTGCTCGGTGTCGCTCAGTTCCCGGGTCCTGGCCACGATCCTGGTGGCCAGGCCGTCCTCGACCTTGCGCATGGCGTTGCCGGACAGGGTGGTCGACTCGTACCAGTTGCCGAGGTCGCGGCGCGTGGTGACGTCGAGGTCCCGGATCTCGTTGTACTCGCGCATCTGGGCGAGCGCGCGCTGGCGCATGGCGTCGGCGAGGTCGATCTGCAGGCCCTTGACGCCCTTCTGGTACGCGGCCAGGTCCTTGGCGTCGGCCTCCTGCTCGAAGGCGGCCAGCTCGGCCTGCTGCCTGTTCCAGGAGCCCAGGAAGTCCGACAGGTCGTCGTTGTCCAGCTTCCGCTGGACGAGCGCCACGATGAGGATGATCTGCTGGCGCGAGATCTCCTCCTTGACCCGCTGCAGCGAGCCGAGCGCGGCCACGTCACCCTGGAGGGTGTCGTCGTTGACGCCGTCGCCCAGGTCGGCCTCGATCGCGGAGAAGATGCCGATCATCGTCGTGTACGTGCTGATGGCGGCACGCGGCGGCACGTTCGAGACCATCGACTCGCGGAGGCTGTCGAGACCGTCGAGCCACCGGCGCATGTTCAGGACGCCCTCACGCACACGTGCGGAGTGCGCGGCGTCGATGGAGTTGGCCGCGCTCAGCACCTGCTTCTTGGCCGTGTCCGTCGCCTGCCGCTGCGTCTTGAGCTGGACGAGGCGCTGGCCTCTGCTGCGGTCGGCGACGTACCACGCGGTGAGCGTGCGCTCCTTGCCGAGCTCGTGGTTGAGCGCGCCGATGCGCTGCACCAGCTCGGCGACCTGGGTGAGCCGGCGGTATTCGGCGCTGGTGCCGATGGCGTTGGCCAGCTGCACGCCGGCGAGCAGCACACCCACCACCGTGGGGATGAGGATGAGCGCGACCAGCCTAGAGCGCACACGCCAGTTCCCCAGCCGGAAACGTCCGCCTGTGTACTCCCCTGACCTCGTGTGCCTGGGGTCTTTCGTCCTCACTGAGTCTCGCAACCTCTCGCCGGTACGTGCTCGAAAGAAATCAGACACGCGTGTGGCGCATGGGATTCGTTCCGGCTGGGTAATTGGAACACAACCCGTACCAGATCGGCCAACCGAACATATCCCATCACACGTGCCCAAAGGGTCACTTTGGGCAACATAGCGCCGTACACGTCTTCAGGCGGGCCGGAACGAATCCCGCTCAGCGGGTGCCGCGTGCTTCACCATCAGGTGCCGCGTCACCGAATACTCCTGCACCGCCTCCTGGCTCATGTCCTTGCCAAACCCGCTGCCCTTCACCCCGCCGTGCGGCGCCTCGCTGGCGATGGGCAGGTGGTCGTTCACCCAGGTCACGCCCACATCGAGCCGGTGCGACACGCGCATGGCCCTGGAGACGTCACGCGACCACACCGACGAAGCCAGACCGTACCGCGTGTCGTTGGCCAGTTTGACCGCCTCGTCCTCGCCGTCGAACGGTAGCGCCACGAGTACGGGTCCGAAAAGCTCCCCCTGGACGATCTCGCTGTCCTGGGCCACGTCGGTCACGAGCGTGGGCGGGTAGAAGAAACCGGGGCCCTCGATCGGCGCGCCTCCGTGGAGCACGCGCCCGCCGGCCCTGGAGACGAACCCGTGCACCCGGTCCCGGTGCGCGGCCGAGATCAGCGGGCCGATGTCCGTGGCCGGGTCCCAGGGGTCACCGACGGTAATTTTGGCAAGAGTTGCCCGCAGTGCCTCGATCGCGTCCGCGTACACCTCGCGGGCTACGTAGACGCGGGTGGCGGCCGTGCAGTCCTGCCCCGTGTTGTACGTCGCCCCCATCGCCACCCCGTGGGCCATCTCCGCGAGGTCGGCGTCCTCGAAGACCAGCGCGGGCGCCTTGCCTCCGAGCTCGAGGTGCACCCGCTTGAGCGTGGCCGCGGCCCCGGTCATGACCGACCGGCCGGTCTCGGTGGAGCCGGTGACGCTGACCATGTCCACGCCCGGGTGGGTGACCAGCGCCTGACCGGCCTCGGCGTCCCCGGTGATCGCCTGGACGAGCCCGTCGGGCGCGCCCGCCTTGGCGAACAGCTCGGCCAGCCGCAACGTCGTACGCGGGGTCTGGGGCGCCGGCTTGATCACCACGGCATTGCCCGCGGCCACCGCCGGGCCGACCTTCCAGACGGCCATGACGAACGGGAAGTTCCACGGCGCGATCGACCCCACCACCCCGACGGGACGGCGCAGCAGGACCGAGGTGTAGCCGGGGCTGAAGACACCGGCGCCCGAGCCTTCGAGAGAACGGGCGGCCCCGGCGAAGAAGCGCAGGTTGTCGGCGGCGAACGGCAGCTCGCCGTCCCTGAACACCGCCGCGGGCTTGCCCGTCTCCTCCACCTCGAGCCTGGTCAGCTCCTCGGCGTCGGCCTCCACCAGGTCGGCCACCCGCAGCAGCAGCCGCGCCCGGTCGGCCGGGGTGGTCTGCGACCACTCCTCGAAGGCCGTGCGGGCCCGATCGACGGCCGCCGCCACGCCCTCCACCGGCGTGTCAGGGATTTCGGCGCACGGGAGCCCGGTGGCGGGGTTGATCAGTTCACGCATGGAAAGTCATGTCCTCACTGGCCGAGCTGCTCGATCAGGTCGGCGGCCTTGCGCAGACCGTCGCGACGCCTGATCTCCTCGCCCGCGGCGGCGAGCCGGGCGCGCAGCTCGGTGTCCCCGAGCAGCCGCTCGACCGCCCCCTTCAGTTCGTCGTCGGTGAAGGTGTAGGTGGAGAGCCTGACACCATAGCCCAGCTCGTCGACCCGCTGGGCATTGTCGTACTGGTCCCAGAAGAGCGGCAGCAGGATCATCGGCTTGCCGAAGTGCAGCGCCTCGGTGGTCGTGTTGTTGCCGCCGTGCGTGATGACCAGGTCACACAGTGGGATGATCTTGGTCTGCGGGAGGAACTCCGCGCCCCACATGTTGTCGGCGAGCTTGATCTCCTCGTGCAGCGGGCCCTTGGAGACGATGTACTGGTGCGGCGTGGTGGCCAGCACGTCGATGACCCGCTGCATCAGCTCCACGTCGGAGGAGCCCAGCGAGCCGAGCGAGAAGTAGACCAGCGAGCCCTCCCCGCGCTCGAAGGGCAGCGTGAAGGCGTCATCCGTCTCCCGGACGGACGAGTCGAGCCGGTGCCAGGAGTCGCCGAGCGGGCGGGCGTCGGCGTAGTCGAGGATCTCGGGGTAGACGTAGAGGTTGAGGTCGCCCTCGTGGATGAAGTCGAGGTCGGGCAGCGGCTCGGTGCCCTGCTCGACGCACCACTCGTTGAAGGCGGTCCAGACCTCGCGGTGGGTGCGGTCGTACTCGGCGCGGAAGGCCTCCCACTCCGAGCGGTCGTCGGCCGGCAGGCCCGAGAAGACCGGCGCGATGTTCTCGCCGCGCACCTCCAGCGGGTTGCAGGAGACGATGCGGACGAACTTCTTGCCGGCGGTGAGCAGCGCCGGGAAGGTGATCACGTTGTCCTCGACGATCACGTCGGGGTTGACGCGCTCGATGATCGCCTTGAGCTGCGGCTCGCAGTACTTGACGCCGTCGATCAGCGAGTCCCAGATCGGCTTGGTGACGGTGTCGAGCTGCTCCAGAGTGCTCTTGCGGTACTCGGGGGCGGTCTCGCGGATGAAGTCCTTCCAGAACTGCCCCGGGTCCTGCTCCTCCTCGGCGTCCTCGGCCGGCGGGGCGAGGTCGACGAGGTCCTCCTCGAAGCCGAGCGCTTCGAGCTTGCCCTTCCACGACGCCTCCGCGGCGAAGACGACGCGGTGGCCGCGGCGGCGGAGGATGTCGCCGATGCCGATCGAGTTGTTGGTCGGCCCGTAGGCGCTTTCAGGCATGAACAGGATGGTGAGAGACATCGAGACTCCGGGGAAACTCATCAATTTGAAGAGGAATTCAAGAACTCATCTAGCGTGAAGGTCAAGTAACGGGCACTATGGTCACGGCTAACTGAACAGCAGCCAAACGAGTGAAGGCGGTGGGGGTGGCTCAGCGTAAGAGCCGTAGTGACCGGCGCATCGACTTGATCGAGGCCGCGCGCAGGGCCATCATCCGTCACGGCATCGACGGCGTACAGCTCTCGCACGTCGCCGAGGAGGCCGGTCTGACCTCCGGCGCGGTGCTCTATCACTACCCCGACCTCAGCGAACTGCTGGTCGAGGCGCAGCACGCGGGCATGGAGCGCTTCTACGAGCAGCGCGTGCGGCAGCTCGCCACCCTCACCAATCCGGTCGAGAAGCTGGTCCTCACGATCAAGTCGGGACTGCCCACCGGGTCGCTCGACCCCGATGTCCGCCTGCTCAACGAGCTGGGCGGGGCCGCGGGCCGCAACCGGGTCTACGGCGTGCTGCTCACCTCCCTCTACGATCGCCAGGTCTCGATGTACCAGGCGGTCCTGGACACCGGCGCCGCGCTCGGGGTGTTCAGGCTTAGCGCCGACTCGCTGACGATCGCCCGCAACCTGGTGGCGCTGGAGGACGCCTACGGCTACCGCATCACGGCCAGGCACCCGGTGATCGGCCCGGCCGAGGCGGCCGAGCTGATCCTCTCGTACGCCCGCGCTGCCACGGGCAACGACCTGGCCCACTGAGCTCACCGGTCGACCGCCATGATGACCGCGTCCTCGGCCTTCCAGCGCACCTTGACCTTCGCGCCGGCCTTCACCGTGCTCGCGCCCTGCACGGCGACCAGCACCGGCTTGGCGTGGCCCGGCACCTCCACGGAGATGTGCGACACGCCTCCGTAGAAGCTGACGTCCAGGACGCTGCCCTTGAGGCCGCGGGTGGCGCTCTCGCCGGCCAGCTCGACCTTCTCGGGCCGGATCGCCAGCAGCGCCTTGGCGCCCGCCTCGATCTCTTCGAGCGGGGCGCCGGCCAGCATGCCGAAGTCGTCGGTCTTGATGCCGTCGAGACCGCTGGCGGTGCCGTGGAAGAGGTTGTTGGCGCCGACGAAGTCGGCCACGAACGGCGTGCGGGGCCGCTCGTAGAGCGCGATCGGCTCGTCCACCTGCCGCACCTTGCCGCTGTCGAAGACCGCGATGCGGTCGGCCAGCGACATGGCCTCCTCCTGGTCGTGCGTGACCACCACGAACGTGATGCCCACCTCGTGCTGCAGCCGCTTGAGCTCCAGCTGCATGTCGGCGCGGACCTTCTTGTCCAGGGCCGACAGCGGCTCGTCGAGCAGCAGCAGGCGGGGCCGCTTGACGATGGAACGCGCCAGTGCGACCCGCTGCCGCTGGCCGCCGGAGAGCTGGGCGGGCTTGCGGCCCGCGTGCGCCGACAGCCCGACGGTCTCCAGCACCTCGCCGACGCGCTGCTTCACCTCCTGGCGGGGCAGGCGTTCGCGCTCCAGGCCGTAGGCCACGTTCTTGGCCACGGTCATGTGGGGGAACAGCGCGTACGACTGGAACATGAGGCTGATCGGCCGCCGGTTCGGCTGCTTGGCCAGCAGGTTCTCGCCGTCCAGCGTCACCGTGCCGCGGTCGGGCGTCTCGAACCCGGCGATGATGCGCAGCAACGTGGTCTTGCCGCAGCCCGAAGGGCCGAGCAGGGCGAAGAACTCACCCTGGCCGATCTCCAGCGACACCTCGTCGAGCGCCGTGACCTCCCCGAACCTGCGGGTGATCCCGTCAATCCTGAGCACGTCTCTCCCCGATCTTCGTCATGCGCTGCCCGGCGATCACCGCCGTGAAGCTCACGAGGAGCAGGATCGCGGCCAGCGCGTTGATCTTCGGGGTGACCCCGAAACGGATCATCGAATAGATCACGATCGGCAGCGTCTGGTCGCTGTTGCCGATCGTGAAGAAGGCGATCACGAACTCGTCCAGCGACAGCGTGAACGCCAGCAGCGCGCCGGCGACGATGCCCGGCGCCAGCTGCGGAAGCGTGATCTTCATGAACGTGGTGACCGGCCCCGCGCCCAGATCCCGCGAGGCCTCCTCCAGCGAGGTGTCGGAGTTGGTCAGCCTGGTGCGCACCACCGCGGCCACGAACGCCATCGCGAACAGGCCGTGGGCGAGGATCACCGAGTACAGGCCGAGCGTGAGCTGGATCAGGCCGTAGAACAGCAGCAGGCCGATCGCGAGCACCAGGTCGGGCAGCACCGCCGGCATGAGCGCGATGGCGTCCAGGGTCTTGGACCTGGTGTGCCGGGCCAGCCCGACGGCCAGCAGCGTGCCGAGCACGGTGGCGATCGCGGTGGAGCCGGTGGCCACGATCAGCGTGTTGACCAGGCCGTCCCTGACCCGCTCGTCGTTGATCAGCTCGCCGTACCACTTGAAGCTGAAGCCCTCGTACGTGTACGCCGACTTGCCGGAGTTGAACGACATGACGACGAGCACGACGATCGGCAGGTAGAGGAAGACGTACGTGGCCCAGAACGGGACGTACAGGAGCTTTGACCTACGCACGGCGCGCCACCCTGGCCTGGACGAGGAGCAGCACGATCAGCACGGCGATGAGCGCCAGCGCGAGCGTCGAGCCGAACGGCCAGTCGCGCGCCTTCAGGAACTGGTCGCGGATCAGGTTGCCCACCATGATCGACTTGCTGCCGCCGAGTATCTCGGGGATGACGAAGTTGCCGAAGCTCGGCACGAACACGAACAGGCACCCGGTCATCACCCCCGGGACCGTCAGCGGCAGCGTGACCTTCCTGAACGTGGTGAACGCCGAGGCCCCCAGGTTGGCCGAGGCCTCCCTGAGCTGCGGGTCGAGCCGCTCGATGGCGGAGTAGAGCGGCAGCACCATGAGCGGCAGGTACGAGTAGAGCAGCCCGGTGACGATCGTGCCCTGCTTGTACAGCAGCTCCATGTCCGTGCCCAGCAGCGAGTTGATCACGCCGGGGCCGCTCAGCAGGATGATCCAGGCGTACACGCGGATGATGAAGTTCGTCCAGAACGGCAGCACGATGGCGACCAGCGCCACCGTCTTCCACTTCGGCGGCAGCTGGGCGATCAGGTAGGCCGTCGGATAGCCGATCAGCAGCGCGATCAGCGTCGTCAGGGTCGCGATCTTCAGCGAGGTGACCACCACGCCGAGGTAGAGCGGATCGACCAGGCGCTCGAAGTTCTCGGTGGTGAACTCGTAGACGACGCCGCCGAAGCGGCCGCGCTGGAACACCGTGTTGCTGAGCACCAGCACGAGCGGCACCAGCAGCAGCACGATCAGGTACGTCACACCGGGTGACAGGAAAACGAACGCGCCCAGCCGGCGTCCTCTGGAAGTGGACGCCGACCGGGCCTTGACCTCAGACTTCACTGTTTACTGCTGTGCCGTGATTTCGGTCGACAGGCGCGTGTACTTGGTCGACGCCTGACCCAGGTCGATGATCGACTCACCGTCGAGCAGCTCGGCGGGCTTGATGCCGAGCAGCGAGCCCTTGGGCACCTGCACCCGGTCCATGGCCGCCTTGTTCGGGACCTTGTAGTTGATGTTCTCGGCGGCCCAGCTGTGGATCTCGGGGTCGAGGATGTAGTTGATCAGGGCGTGCGCGGCCTCCTTGTTCTTGGAGGACTTCATGATCACCATGGTGTCCACCCAGAGGTCGCTGCCCTCCTTCGGCACCACGAACTTGATGTTGTTCTTCGGATCCGTGGTCGGGCACCAGCCGTCCCACGCCTCGACCATGACGGCCTCGCCGGACTTCAGCTTGTCGCCGAAGGTGGTGTCGTCGTAGGTGAGCAGGTGGGGCTTCTGCGCGACGAGGAGGTCCTTGACCTTCGCGATCTCGTCGTCCTTGTCGGTGTTGACCGAGTAGCCGAGCGCCTTGAGCGCGGGCAGCGCGAGCCAGCGCTCGGTGGTCATCATGGTGACCTTCTTGTCGGCCCAGGCCGGGGGCTTGAGCAGATCGTTCCAACTCGTCGGCTCGGACTTCACCAGGTCGGAGCGGTAGCAGATGCCGGTCGTGCCCCAGGTGTAGGGCACCGAGTACTTGTTGCCCTTGTCGTAGGAGAGCTGCGTGGCCTCCGGGTAGAGGTTGGCCAGGTTGGGGATCAGCTCGGGGTGGATCGGCTCCAGCAGGCCGGCCGCGTTGAGGGCCTGGGCGTACTGGCCCGACACGAACGCCACGTCGATGCCGCTGTCACCGGGGGCGGTGAGCTTGGTCATCGCGACCTCGTTGGTGTCGTGCAGGGCGACCTTGACGTCCTTGACCTTGAGCTTCGCCTTGACCTTCTCCGGCAGCTCCTTGGGCGTGTAGTCGGCCCACACGGTGATCTGGAGCGACTGCTGCGACAGGTCCGCGTTCGGCTTGAGCTGGTCGGCCGCCGCGGGGGCCGTGCCTTCTGAGCTGGTCGACGACTCACCGCCGCACGCCGCGACGGCGAGCGCGAGGCCGGCCGCCGTGAGGGCAGCCGGGAGACGACGGGTGAACCGGATACGGGGCACGGCCGCTACTCCTTCTGAAATTTGTGCAGTTTGAGGGGTCGCGCGACCTTACCGGACACAGCAGACCAGAGCAGGAGTGTTGCAGGGTAAATCAACATGAGCAAGACTTTTGATGACATTGCTACCAGGAAGTTTGGTCTACGAGTTGAATTGGGATTCAATAGCTGATCGGCTGCTCTCTCTCGGTGAGAGGCCCCTCACGGCCCGAGACCGGGGTGTCAGCGCCGCACTCCTCGCGCTGCTGGAGGGTGAGGTGCCACAGCCGTTCGCGGTGCGGCGCTTCCTCCCGCTGCCAACCCTCTCGTACAGCCTTGGAGATCTCCACACTGGGGCCCCAGGTGAGCGGGATTTCGGCCCGCACGTGGACCAGACGAACTACTCGGTGGTCGTGGACGAGAAGGTGGTCGTCAAGTGGCTCACCCCTCCCGTCCCGCTGCCCCACCCCACCCCAGAGGTCTTCGCTCACCTCGTTGAGGCGGGGTTCAACGACACAGCGCCCCCTTACGCGGCCCTGACCCGTGCGGTGGAGGGGAACGAGCAGCTCCTGGCCCTGGTGACGGGCTATCTTCCGCAGGCCCGCGACGGCTGGGAGTGGTGCGTCGACGACGCCGAGGCCGGCGCCACGGACTTCGCCCCCGTGCTCGGCCGCCTCGCCGCCGACCTGCACCTCGCCCTTGCCACGCTCCCCGTGCCGGCGCCCGGTGCCGCGGGTACGGCGGCCAGGGCGCAGGCCGCGCTCGCGGAGGCCCTCGAGCTCACGGACGGCGAGGACGGCGCGTGGCTGGCGACGCGGACCCCGGCGATCCGGCGCGAGCTGGCCTCCCTCCGGGAGCCGATCACCGGACCCCTCATCAGGATCCACGGCGACCTCCACGTGGGCCAGATCCTCAAATGGCGGAACGGCTACGCGGTGATCGACTTCGACGGCAACCCCACCGTCACCGACGCCGACCCGTGCCAGCCGGCCGCCAGGGACGTGGCCCAGCTCACCACGAGCATCGAGCACGTCGCCCAGGTCGCGATCAAGCGGAGGGACGCCGACCCCGGCGCGGCGGCGGCCTGGGCCGCGAAGGCCCGCGCCGGGCTGCTGGCCGCCTACAAGGCCCGCCTGGCCGAGAAGGACCGGCCGGACCTGCTGGACGAGAGGCTGGTCCGTCCGTTCGAGGTGGAGCAGGAGTGCCGCGAGCTCATCTACGCCGCCCGCCACCTGCCCCGCTGGCGCTACGCCCCCATGGGCGTCCTGCGTACCTGGTACCAAGAGGAGAACATCACGTGAATTCCGAGCTCTACCTGTCCGACCTGGAGGCCAAGCCGGCGGCGCTCAGGGGCCTGGCCGCCGCCCTGAGGGAGGAGAACCCGTTCGCGGCGCTCCCCTCGGGCCTGACCAGGGTGCTCTTCCTGGGCATGGGCAGCTCCCGGTACGCCGCGGGCGTGGCGGCGCTGCGCCTGCGCCGGGCGGGCGTGGACGCGTACGCGGACTACGCCTCGGCGGAGGCCACCTACCCGGCCGCCGCGGACACCCTGGTCGTCCCCATCTCGGCCAGTGGGTCGAGCAGGGAGACCCTCGACGCCGTGGAACGCTACACGGGCGGCCCGTCCTACCTGGCGGCGCTCACCAACGTCCAGGGCTCCCCTCTCGCCGAGCAGGCCGACCTGGTGGTCGACATGCGCGCGGGCGAGGAGCGCGGCGGCGTCGCCTGCCGTACGTTCCAGCACACCCTGGCCCTCCTCCTGGCCCTGGAGGCCCACCTCACCGGGACGGGCCGCGACCTGCCGGAGCTGCTGGAGCGGGCCGCCGAGGCCACGACGGACCTCCTGGACAGGAGGGACGAATGGCTGCCGATGACCATGGAGCTGCTGGACGGCGACCGCGGCGTCTACACCATCGCCCCCGCCGAGCGGCTGTCGTCGGCCGAGCAGTCGGCGCTGATGTTCCGCGAGGGCCCGCGCCGCCCCGCCGACGCGTGCGAGACGGGCGACTGGTCACACGTGGACGTCTACCTCACCAAGACCCTCGACTACCGCGCCCTGCTCTACCCCGGCTCCCGCTACACCGAGCAGGCCATGGACTGGGTGCGCGAACGCGGCTCCACGGTGGTCACCGTGGGCGCGGAGGTCAAGGACGCCAGGGCCGCCGTCAGGTACGCGCACGACGACGACCCGGACGTCGCCCTGCTCACCGAGACGCTGGTGGCCGAGCTGGTCGCCGGGAAGTGGTGGGCCGCCCGATAGGGGTCAGTGGGCCCGCGCGGCGAGCGCGTGCTCGACGAGCGAGATGAGGGTGTTCTTGACCGCCGGCCGCGCCCGCGCGTCGGTGGGGATGATCGGAATGTGCGGGGAGAGCGTGAGCGCCTCCCGCACCTCGCTCTCGCTGTGCGGGAACACCCCGTCCCAGCCGTTGAGCCCGATGACGAACGGGATTCCGGACTCCTCGAAGTAGTCGATGGCCGGGAAGCTGTCGGCCAGCCGCCGCGAGTCCACCAGCACCACGGCCCCGATGGCGCCGCGCACGAGGTCGTCCCACATGAACCAGAACCGGTGCTGCCCCGGCGTGCCGAACAGATAGAGGATCAGATCCTGGTCCAGCGAGAGCCGCCCGAAGTCCATGGCCACGGTGGTGGTGGTCTTGCCCGGCGTGAGCCCGAGGTCGTCGATGCCCTCGGACGCGTCCGTCATCACCGCCTCCGTGGTCAGCGGCATGATCTCGGACACGGAGCCCACGAACGTGGTCTTCCCTACACCGAACCCACCCGCCACGACGATCTTCGTCGAGGTGAGCCGGCTAGAGCCTGCGAAGTCCACTCAATACCCTTTCGAGCAGGCCCCTGTCGGGGAGGCCCGCGTCCAGCTGCGGCTGGTACACCCTGACCAGCCCGTCCGCCTCCATGTCGGCGACCAGCACCCTCGCCACTCCGAGAGGAACGCTCAGCAGCGCGGAGATCTCCGCCACGGAGCGCACCTGCCGGCACAGCTCGCTGATCGCGCGATATTCACGGGTGTACGTCATGCCGAGTCGTGCCGAGGTGGCCGACGATACCAGGGCCTCCATGGCGAGCTCCGTACGAGGAGTCGTCCTGCCACCGGTGACGGCGTACATCCGGACGAGCGAGCTGCGCTCCGGCTCATCGTTGTGCCACGATGCCAACGTCTACTCCCATCACCCTGTCTGTCCGGCCACAGCGGGATCCATCACGGACGCGCCGCCGACAGTTCCGCCCGCACGGCAGGTGTGAGCACCTGCCCGGCGCGCTCGACCAGGATCGTCATCTGGTAGGCCACCAGGCCCATGTCGCAGTCGGGCGCGGCCAGCACCGCCAGGCAGGATCCGTCGCTGATCGACATGACCAGCAGCAGGCCGCGTTGCATCTCAACCAGTGTCTGAGTGACCCCTCCGCCCTCGAACACCCGCGCCGATCCCTGCGTGAGGCTGACGAGCCCGGCCGCGATCGCGGCGAGCTGGTCGGCGCGGTCTTGTGGGAAGCCCTTGGAGTACGCCATCGGCAGCCCGTCGGCGGACACCACCACGGCGTGCGCCACCCCTGGGACCTCGTCGACGAAGCTGCTGACCAGCCAGTTCATGTCCCTGGCTGCCTGGCTGAGCTCCTTCATGAGTCCTCCTCCAGCTCGGCGCGACCCTTGCGCACGCCCTGCTGGTAGCTGGCCAGCCTGTTGCGCAGCCGATCAGGCGACACCGGAGGAGCGGGAGCGGGCGGGGGTTTCGGACTCGCGGTGCCCGGTACCAGGTTCGCTCTCGGGGTCCGCTTCGGCAAGCCGGAGTTGGTCGTGCCGTTCTGCGCCGGTTCCGCGGCCGCGCCTGCCGCATGCCAGCCCTGATCGGCGGGCGAGGACCAGGCCGGGTCGCGATGGTCGGCCGTGGGCGTGGACTTGGTGAACCAGCTGCTCTCCTCGACGGCGGAGTAGATGGGCAGGAACTCCTCGTCCTTGGACGGCGCCGGCGGGGTGGCGAACGAAGGGTAGGAGTCCGCCGGTCCACCCAGGTCAGGTGGCAGTTGCTCGACCGAGTGCGTGTGCGACGACCTGAACCAGGACGACGGCTCCGGCGCCGCGGGCACGATGTCCAGCGAGGGATGCCCCGGGAAGGGGTCGGCGGGCGGCAGGGTCCCGAAGGACGGATGCCCCGGGAAGGGCGCGGCCGGCGTCGGCGGGTGGGCCTGCCTGGGCACCGGGATGCGCGCCGGCACGGGCACCGCGCCCGGCACCGCGCCCGACACCGCCGTGAGCAGCGCGGGCGGGATCAGCACCATGGCGGTCAGCCCGCCGATGTCCTGCATGCGCAGCTGGACCCGGATGCTGTGCCGCAGCGCCAGCCGGCCGACCACGAACAGGCCCATGCGCCGCGACACCGACACGTCCACGACGGGCGGATTCGCCAGCCGCCAGTTGGCCTCGGCCAGCTCCTCGGCGCTCATGCCGATCCCGTGGTCGGTGACCGACAACATCAGCGAGCCGGTGTCGATGCGGCTGCTGGAGATGACGACCTTGGTGTCCCGCGAGGAGAACGAGACCGCGTTCTCGACCAGCTCGGCCAGCAGGTGCACCACGTCGGTGACGGCCTGGCCGGCGATGGCGACGTCCGACTGCACCTGGATGCTGACCCGGTCATAGCTCTCGACCTCGCCGAGCGCGGCCCGCACGATGTCCATCAGCTCGACCGGCTCGCTCCACTTGCGCGCCGCCTCCTGCCCGGCCAGGACCAGGAGGTTCTCGCTGTTGCGGCGCATGCGGGTGGCCAGGTGGTCCAGCTTGAACAGGTCGCCGAGCCGGGTGTCGTCGCGCTCGCCGCGCTCCAGCCGCTCGATCAGCGTGAGCTGCCGCTCGACCAGCGTCTGGCTGCGCCTGGACAGGTTGACGAACATGGCGTTGACGTTCGCCCGCAGCTTGGCCTCGTCGCCCGCCAGCCGTACGGCCTCCCGGTGCACCTCGTCGAACGCGCGGGCGACCTCGCCGACCTCGTCCCTGGAGAAGATCCCGATGGGCGGGACCTCTGCCTGCACGGCGCCGTCGCGGGACTCGCGCAGGTGCTGGACGAAGTCCGGCAGCCTCCTGCCCGCGATCTCCAGTGCCTCGCCGCGCAGGCGGCGCAGCGGCCGCACGAGTGACCTGGCCACCCCGGTGGTGATCAGCAGGACCGCCACGAGCAGGGCGAGCACCGCGCCCGCGGTCAAGAACGCCTGCTGCCGCTCGTCCGCGCTGAGCGCCTCGCTGCGTGCCACGATGCCCTGGGCCTGGCGCTCCTCGACCTCGCGCATGGAGTCGACGACCACGTTGGCCGCGTCGAACCACTCCTTGGCGTCGTCTCGCTTGCTCAGGTCGAGGCCGCGCAGCGGCAGTCCCTTCGTGCTCCTGATCAGCACCAGCTCGCGCAGGAACAGCATGCGGTCGGCGGACCTGCCGTTGACGGTCTCGTCGAAGAAGCGGCGCTCTTCGGCGGTGGCCTCGGTGGAGTACGCCTTGCGCTCGTTCAGCTCCTTGGACTGCTCGCCGAGGAAGCGCTTGAGCTGGTCCTGGTCGAACGCGCCCTCGACGAGCACGGCGGTGACCAGGGCCTGCTGGTAGGAGACGCTCTCCTTCGCCCTGGCCAGGGCGTTCAGCATGCGGGTCTGGCGGAACAGCTCGTCGTCCACGCTGTCCTTGATCAGCTCGTTGTGGACGGAGAGCAGGTCGCCGATCACGGTCGTGTAGAGCTCGACGGCGGGGCCCGGCAGCAGGTTGGCCTCCAGCGCCTGCTTGCGCAGGGCGGTCAGGTCGTCCAGGCGGCTGAGGAGGTTCTCGAGCTGGTCGGCGCTACGGCCGCTGACCTCGGTCAGCAGTTGCCCGGCGGTGCCGCGTACCTGCCTGACGGCCAGGTCGGCCTGGTCCATCTGGGCCTGCACCGTGGAGAGCATCCCCGCCGGCCGGTTGCGCGCGATGTACCAGGCGGTCGTGGCGCGTTCGGCCGCAACCTGGTGGGTGAGCGCGCCCAGCTCCGCGGAGAGCTGGGCGAACTGGTTGGTACGCGCGTAGTCGCCGGCGGCGGACGTCCTGGCGAGCACCTGGATGCCCCCGAGGAGGACGGCGGCGGCCGTCGGGATCAGGATGAGGGCAACAAGGCGCGCGCGGACGCGCCAATTGCTCAGCCGCCAGTTGCCTTTACTGGCCTGCCTCTCACCCAACGCTGTAGTCACCGAACGCACCTCGCCCGAATCGGCGTATTTGAGGGGGCTGTGTCCCGTGGGGAAATCAGCAAGTGCCGGCCAATTAGAACACATCCCACAGCAGTGTGGCCCACCCGAACATAACGCTACAAAAAGCGACTCGTGTGACTCAAGTGCCAAAACCTGGAGCTCCATGATTCATGATCGGAAAGCGGGAAATAAGCCTTTAAGCAGTTGGATGTCATGCTTTGGGGCTTTAGTACGTTCCAACCTCATAACACGCCAGGAGCACGAAGGTCTCTGGAGTGTCACGGCGTTGAGATTTCAGTTATTCGCGCCATATGTTGTGGCGGTCAAAGAAGGAGGCGATGGTGGGGGTTTCTCCCGACAGCGCGGCCATCACTGTTGAGGGCCTTTGGAAGATCTTCGGCTCCAGGGCGCAGAAAGTCCTGGACAGCGAGGACAGGCTTCTCGACCAGGCCGCACTGAGAGAGAAGACCGGCTGCACCGCCGCCGTCAGGGACGTGAGCTTCGAGGTGCGACCGGGCGAGGTCTTCGTGGTCATGGGCCTGTCCGGCAGCGGCAAGTCCACGCTCGTACGCTGCCTCACCCGGCTGATCGAGCCCAGCGCGGGCGAGATCAGGATCGGCGGCGAGGACATCGGCCGCGCCTCCCCCGCCCGGCTCCGCGAGATCCGCCGCCACCAGGTCAGCATGGTCTTCCAGCATTTCGGCCTGCTGCCGCACCGCAAGGTGATCGACAACGTGGCGTACGGGCTGGAGATCCAGGGCACCGCCAAGGCGGCCAGGCACGCGCGGGCCGCGGAGATCCTCTCCCTCGTCGGTCTCGACGGGCACGCCGACGCCTACCCCGACCAGCTCTCCGGCGGCATGCAGCAGCGCGTCGGCCTGGCCCGCGCGCTGGCCGTGGACCCGCAGGTGATGCTGTTCGACGAGCCGTTCAGCGCGCTCGACCCGCTGATCAGGCGCGACATGCAGGCCGAGGTGATCCGCCTGCACCGGGAAGTCGGCAAGACGATGGTGTTCATCACGCACGACCTGTCCGAGGCGCTGAAGCTGGGCGAGCGGATCGCGATCATGCGGGCGGGCTCGATCGTGCAGCTCGGCACCGCGGAGGAGCTGGTGGGCGCGCCCGCCGACGACTACGTGGCCGACTTCGTGCGCGACGTGCCCAGGAGCCACGTGCTGACGCTGCGCTGGATCTGCCGCCCGCCCGAGCCCGGCGAGCCCCTGGACGGGCCCGTGTTACCGGCCACCACGCTCATCATGGACGCCGTCGGCGCCTCGTCCGCCTCCTCCCGCCCCATCAGGGTCGTGGACGGCGACGACCTCATGGGGGTCGTGGACCGCGTGGACCTGCTGACCTTCCTCTCCGGCGCGGACGTCACGGTGAAGGCATGAGCAGTACCGCCGTCAGCACGCCTTCCCGGCTGAGGTTGCCGAAGTGGGCGGCCCCCGCCGGGGTGGCGGTCCTCTTCGCGGTGGCGTACCTGGTCTTCCGCGGCACGGCGACGCTGCCGCACGACAAGGAGGCGCCGCAGTTCCTGGCGGTCACCGACCTGCGCGAGTGGATCGACGACCACCGCAACGACAACCCGCTCTTCCTGTACTTCCTCAACTACATCCGGCTCTTCGTGGGCTGGCTGTACGACCTCTTCCAGTCCGTCCTGTACGCGCTCGGCTGGCCCGGCATCACCGGCGTCATGGGCGCGCTGGCCTGGCTGGCGGGCGGCTGGCGGATCGGGCTGGCCGCGGTGGCGGGCGTGAGCGCGTTCGGCTTCCTGGGGTTGTGGCAGTCGAGCGTCGACACGCTGGCCCTGGTCGCGGTCTCGGTGCTGCTGTCGCTGGCGATCGGGATCCCGCTGGGCGTCTGGGCCGGGCTCTCGGGCCGCGTCCGGCGGGTGATCACGCCGGTGCTGGACGTCATGCAGATCATGCCGACGTTCGCCTACCTGGCGCCGCTCGCGCTGTTCTTCCACATCGGCGCCCCGGCCGGGGCCATCGCGACGATGATCTACTCGATCCCGCCGGCCATCCGCATCACCGCGCTGGCGATCTCCGAGGTCTCGCCCACGGCCGTCGAGGCGTCCAGCTCGCTGGGCGCGACGCGCCGGCAGACGCTGTTCAAGGTCTACCTGCCGCTGGCCAGGTCGACGATGGCGCTGGCGGTCAACCAGACGATCATGATGGCGTTGTCCATGGTCGTCATCGCGAACCTGATCTCCGCCCCCGGCCTGGGCGGCGACA
Source organism: Nonomuraea sp. JJY05 (assembly GCF_043496855.1). Taxonomy (NCBI): domain Bacteria; kingdom Bacillati; phylum Actinomycetota; class Actinomycetes; order Streptosporangiales; family Streptosporangiaceae; genus Nonomuraea; species Nonomuraea sp. JJY05. The sequence continues at coordinate 114,313 of NZ_JBIEIS010000012.1, read as the reverse complement.
TCATCCGCGGCCTGTCGCGGGCGCAGGTCGGCATCATGCTCCCGGCGGGCGTGGCCATCGTCATCATGGCGGTGCTGCTCGACCGCACCATGATGGCGATCGCCCACCGCGAGCCGCACACGGGACCGAGCCGCGTCGATCTCGTCGCCGCCGCGGTGCTGGCGGTGGCCGGGGTCGCGCTCATCCCCGTGCTGCCCACGACGTGGCCGGACAGCCTCACGGTCAACTTCGTGGCCGAGGTGAACGACGCCGTCCGCTGGGCCGAGACCAGCTGGTACGGGGTGACCACGTCCATCAAGGACCTCACGACCAGCGCCCTGCTCAACCCGCTGGAGGCGCTGCTCACCTCGGCCCCGTGGTGGCTGGTCGCCCTGGCGGTGCTGGCCGTGGCCTGGCGGGTGAGCGGGGTACGCCCGGCGCTGACGGCCCTGGGCTGCCTGCTGGCCATCGCGCTGCTCGGCGTCTGGGAGCACACCATGCAGACGCTGACCACGGTCGTCGTCGCGGTGTTCGTCACGCTGGTCGCCGGCCTGCTGCTCGGTGTGGCCGCGGCCCGCTCGCCGCGATATTCGGCCGTGCAGCGGCCCATCCTCGACGCCGCGCAGACCATGCCGGCGTTCGTCTACCTGCTGCCGGCGCTGGCGCTGTTCGAGACCACCCGGTTCACGGCGATCTTCGCCTCCGTCATCTACGCGGTGCCGCCGGTGGTGCGGCTGGTCGAGGACGGCATCAAGGGCGTGCCCGCCACGGTCGTCGAGGCGGCCACCTCGGCGGGCTCGACCTCGGGCCAGCTCCTGTGGAAGGTGCAGCTGCCCATGGCCAGGCAGGCGATCCTGCTCGCGGCCAACCAGGGCATCGTGATGACGCTGGCCATGGTGGTCGTCGGCGGTCTGGTCGGGGCGGGGGCCCTCGGCTACGACGTGGTCGTCGGATTTTCCCAGCGACCCGACTTCGGCATGGGCTTCGTGGCCGGCATCGCGACCGTGCTGCTCGGAGTCATGCTCGACCGCATCACGCAGGGCGCCGACAGGCGCCCGTCCCCCCGAAAAAGGAAATCCACATGAAGATTCGCCTGCTCGCAGGCCTCCTCGCCCTCGGGCTCGCCGCTGTCGGTTGCGGCGGAGCCAAGGTCGAGACCTCTCCCAGCTCCTCCGCCGCCCCGGCGGCCTCCGGATCGAGCGCCGCCACCGGGACCGTGAAGATCGCGATCAACCCGTGGGTGGGCTACGAGGCCAGCGCCAACGTCGTCGCGTACCTGCTGAAGAACGAGCTCCGCTACAACGTCGAGCTGCCCGAGATCAAGGAGCAGCTCGCGTGGGAGGGCTTCGAGACCGGCGACGTCGACGTCATCATCGAGAACTGGGGCCACCCGGACCTGAAGAAGAAGTTCATCGAGGAGAAGAAGGTCGCGGTCGAGGCCGGCTCCACCGGTAACAAGGGCATCATCGGCTGGTACGTGCCGAAGTGGATGGCCGACAAGTACCCGGACATCACCGACTACAAGAACCTCAATAAGTACGCCTCCCTGTTCAAGACCTCGGAGTCCGGCGGCAAGGGCCAGCTCCTCGACGGTGACCCCAGCTACGTCACCAACGACGAGGCCCTGGTCAAGAACCTGAAGCTGAACTACAAGGTCGTCACCGGCGGCAGCGAGGCGGCCCTGCTCAAGTCCGCCACGCAGGCGCAGGAGCAGCAGAAGGCGCTGCTGTTCTACTTCTGGACGCCGCACTGGCTCTTCGACAAGGTGGACCTGGTCCGCGTCAACCTGCCGGCCTGGACCGACGGCTGCGACGCCGACCCCAAGAAGGTCGCCTGCGACTACCCGGAGATGGACCTCGACAAGATCGTCAGCAAGAAGTTCGCGGACACCGGCGGCAAGGCGTACGAGCTGGTCAAGAACTTCAGCTGGACCAACGAGGACCAGAACGCCGTCGCCAACGACATGACCAACAACGGCATGACCGGCGAGCAGGCCGCCAAGAAGTGGATCGAGGCCAACACCGCCAAGTGGCAGGCCTGGATCCCCAAGTGACGCCCACTTGACCGCGGCCCCGCGCGGGGCCGCGGTCACCGGAGACCTCATGTTGCGAACGAACAAGCTCGTCGGGCTGCTGGTCGCGGCCCTGCTGCTGACGACCGCCTGCTCCGGCGAGGAGCCCGGCTCCGCCACGGGGTCGAAGGGGACCGTCAACATCGACATCCACGGCTGGGTCGGGTACGAGGCCCAGGCCGCCGTGCTGGCGTACCTGCTCGAGCACGAGCTGGGTTACTCGGTGCGCAAGCGGACCATGAAGGAGGGCGATTCCTGGGAGGATTTCGAGGACGGCAAGGTCGATGTGATCGTCGAGAACTGGGGCCACAACGACCTGAAAAAGAAGTTCATCGAGCAGAAGAAGGTGGCCCTGTCGGCCGGGCTCACCGGCAACCAGGGCATCATCGGGTGGTACGTCCCCGAGTGGATGGTCAAGAAATACCCCGATATTACGGACTACCGAAACCTCAATAAGTACGCACACCTTTTCCGGACCGACAAAACCGGAAATGCCGGACAGGTTCTGGACGGAGATCCGACGTTCGTGACGAATGACGAGGCTCTCATCAAGAACCTCGGGCTCAATTACAAGGTCGTCTACTCGGGCAGCGAGGCGGCACTGATCAAGGCGGCCGAGTTCGCCACCAAGAATCGGACGCCACTGCTGCTGTATTTCTACGAGCCGCAATGGCTGTTCACCAAGGTCAAACTCGTCAAGGTGGCGCTGCCGCCCTACGCCCTCGGCTGTGACGACGATGCGAAGAGGGTCGCGTGCGACTATCCGCCGTACCTGCTCGACAAGATCGTCAGCAAGAAGTTCGCGCAGACCGGCGGCAAGGCGTACGAGCTGGTCCGCAACTTCTCCTGGACCAACGACGACCAGAACTCCGTGGCCAGCGACATGATCAACGAGAAGATGACCGCCGAGCAGGCCGCCGAGCGGTGGGTGCGGGACAACAAGATCGTCTGGAAGGACTGGATCCCGCGCCTACCGGTCGAGCCGCTGGTAGAGGCGTACCGACAGGACAAAGAAGACGACGGTGATCACCACCGGCCAGATCACCGCCATCAGGACGGCGTGCTGGGCCACCCACGAATCGCCGCCCCAGCCGGGGTTCCCGAAGAGCTCCCTGGCCGCCGCCACCGTGGACGACAGCGGGTTCCACTCCGAGATCGCCCCCAGCCAGCCCGGCATCGTGTCAGGCGCCACGAAGGCGTTCGAGAGGAAGCCCACCGGGAACTCCAGCACCTGGATCGCCACCACGCCGCCCGGATCCCTCATCAGCAGCCCCAGGTACATGCCGGCCCAGAGCAGCGAGAAGCGCAGCAGGAGCAGCAGGCCCACGGCGCCCAGCGCGCCCGGGAAGGAGGACGGCCGCCAGCCCACCGCCAGGCCGCAGACCAGCAGCCCCGCCAGGATCAGGACCGAGTTGAGCAGGTCCGCGACGGCCCGGCCGATCAGCACGGCGGAAGGCGCCATGGGCATCGAGCGGAAGCGGTCGGTGACACCCTTGGAGACGTCGGTGGCGACGGCGATCATGGTGGCGCTGAGGCCGAAGAGCATCGTCATGCCGTACATGCCGGGCATGAGGAAGGCGAAGTAGTCGGCCCCCGAGGGCACCTTGACCGCGCCGCCGAACAGGTACCCGAAGGCCAGCGTGATCACCACAGGGAAGAGGACCCCGAACACCACCGTCATCGGCTGGTTCGCCCAGTGGATCAGGTCGCGGCGGGCGACGGTCCAGCCGTCTGCCAGAGCCCATCTCATACGGCGCCCCCTCGGCGGTCGGTGAGGTTCAGGAAGACTTCGTCGAGCGTGGGACGGCGCACCGCGACGTCCTCGGCCTCGATCCCGGCGGACGCCAGGGCCGCCAGCGCCTCGGTGAGCGCCCGCACCCGGTCGCTCACCGGCGCGCTCACGTGCCTGGTGTCCCGGTCGACCTCGGCCGGCCCCGACGCCGCCCCGCCGACGATCCCGGCGGCCTCGTCGAGCCGCGCCGGGTCGTGGATCACCACGTCGAGCCGGTCGCCGCCGAGCTTGGACTTGAGCTCGTCGGGCGTGCCTTCGGCCACCACCCGCCCGGCGTCGATCACCGCGATCCGGTCCGCGAGCTGGTCGGCCTCCTCCAGGTACTGCGTGGTCAGCAGCACGGTGGTGCCGTCCGCGACGAGGTCGCGCACCGTGCGCCAGATCTCCGTGCGGCTGCGCGGGTCCAGCCCCGTCGTCGGCTCGTCGAGGAACAGCACGGGCGGCGTCAGGATCAGGCTGGCCGCGAGGTCGAGCCTGCGCCGCATGCCGCCCGAATACTCCTTGGCCGGCCCTTTGTGGTCCAGCCCGAACCGCTCCAGCAGCTCGTCCGCCCGGGCCCGGGCCTGCGACGGGCCGAGGTGGTAGAGGCGGCCGAACAGCTCCAGGTTCTGCCGGCCGGTCAGGATCTCGTCCACGGCGGCGTGCTGGCCGACGAGGCCGATGCTGCGGCGTACCTGCCGGGGCTGGGTCGCCACGTCGAACCCGGCCACCTCCGCGCGGCCGCCCGAGGCGCGCAGGAGGGTGGTGAGGATGCGGACGGTCGTGGTCTTGCCCGCGCCGTTGGGGCCGAGCAGGCCGCAGACCGTGCCCCGGCCGACGTCGAGGTCGATCCCGTCGAGTGCCGCCTTCTCGCCGTACTTCTTGCGCAGGTTCTGCGCGAGCACCGCTGGCATGCGTGTCCCTTCCCTGTTTTCCGTACGGCGTACCGTACAGCATACGGTTCACAGCGGCAACCGTACGGTGTACCGTACGCATGTGACCGTTGAGTACTCGGGAAAGGGCGACCCCGCGCGCAGCCTGGCGCTGCTCTGGCGCACCAGCGAGCGCGCCAGCCGCAAGGGCAAGCCCGAGCTGAGCGTCGACCGCATCGTGCGCGCGGCCATCGAGGTGGCCGACACCGAGGGCCTGCAGGCGCTGTCCATGCGCCGCGTGGCCGAGCGGCTGGGCGTCGGGACGATGTCGCTCTACACGTACGTGCCGGGCAAGCCCGAGCTGTTCGACGTCATGCTCGACACCGTCTACGGCGAGACGGCCAGGCCGGAGGACGTGCCCGGCGGCTGGCGGGGCCGGCTGGAGCAGATCGCCAGGGAGAACTGGGCCCTGTACCTGCGCCACCCGTGGCTGCTGCAGGTGGCGGTGAGCCGCCCGGTGCTCGGGCCGAACGTCACGGCCAAGTACGACTACGAGCTGCGCGCCGTGGACGGCATCGGGCTGACGGACCTGGAGATGGACTCGGTGATCACGCTGGTCGCCGGATTCGTGCACGGGGCGGCGCGCGGCGCGGTCGAGGCGGCGCAGGCCGAGAGCCTGACGGGCATGACCGACGAGCAGTGGTGGGCCGCGCACGCGCCCTTCCTCAGCCGGATCGCCGACGCCGACCGCTACCCCACGGCCGCGCGCGTCGGCCAGACGGCGGGCGAGGCCCTCAACGCCGCCTACAGCCCGGAGCACGCCTTCGAGTTCGGCCTGCAGCGCGTCCTCGACGGCGTCGAGGCCCTGATCAGCCGCCGCTCAGCCTGACGGCTCAGCCCGAAAGGGCCTTCTCGTAGGCCATGAGGGTGTCCACGAACATCCGCCGCTGCTCGGGCGTGAGCGGTCCCAGGGCCTCGCGCCAGGCCTTGGCGCCGTAGCCGAGCCACTCGTTGATCGACTCCTGGTGCGGGTCCGCGATGCTCACGATCGTACGGCGCCGGTCCGCGTCGTCCTCGCGCCGGTCCAGGACGCCCTTCCTGCTCAGGTCCCCCACCATCAGGCTGACCGTCGCGGGCGCGACCTCCAGCCGGGCCGCCAGCTCGTTCACCGTCATCGGCCCGTCGAACAGCAGGTAGGCCAGCAGCGACAGGTGCCGGGGCGCCAGGGACAGCGACTGCAGCTCAGGGGGGACCCCCAGCCGCTTGGCCCGCCCGACCATCCGCGGCATCAGCAGCAGCAGCGTCCTGATCCCGTCGTCCACGCTCAAGCCGTCTGTTGACATGTCCAACACCTTGATGTCTAAATTAGCTTTGCTTGCAAAGCAAATACGAAGCCTCGTCCAAGGATATGACGTGACCGATTTCAATCAGCAGGTGATCGAGGAGTTCCGGGCGAACGGCGGCGAGGTGGGCGGCATGTTCGAGGGCACGCCTCTCGTGCTGCTCACCACCACGGGCGCCAGGACGGGCCGGCGGCGCACCAACCCGGCCGTCTACCTGCGCGACGGCGAGCGGGTCCTGGTGTTCGCCTCCAACGCGGGCGGCGACGCCAACCCGGCCTGGTACCACAACGTGCTCGCCAACCCGAGGGTCGTCGTCGAGCTGGGAGCGGAGAGGTTCGCGGCGCGGGCGGTGTCGCTCGTAGGCGAGGAACGCGACCGCCTGTACGCCCGCCAGGCGGCGATCAACCCGGCCTTCGCCGCCTACCAGGACAAAACCGAGCGCGTCATCCCGGTCATCGCGCTCTACCCCGAGCGCGAGCGGCTGGAGGCGTTCGGGGACGAGCTGGCCAGGATCCACGACTATCTCAGGGGCGAGCTGGCCAAGGTCCGCCAAGGGGCGCCCGCCGACGACCTGCGGGCTCACTGCCTGGCCTTCTGCGACGCGATGGCCTTCCACCACAACGGCGAGGACCGGGTGGCCTTCCCGCACCTGGAGAAGCTCTTCCCCGAGCTGAAGGAGCCCCTCGACCGGCTGCGCGCCGAGCACACAGTGATCGCCGCGCTGGTCGCCGAGCTACGGAAGGCTCCCGGGCCGGCGACGCTGGAGCGTATCGCCGGCCAGATGGAGGCCCACTTCGCCTACGAGGAGGAGCAGCTGGTGCCGGTGCTCAACTCGCTGGAGAGCGCTCCCTGGAGCTAGCGCACGGGCGCGGCACGCAGCCGCACGACGTGCTCCACCAGCGAGATCAGCGTCGCCTTGACCGACTCGCGGTTGCGGGCGTCGGTACGCACGATCGGCACGTACGGCGACAGCGCGAGCGCCTCCCTGACCTCGTCGTCGGTGTGCGGGAACTGCCCGTCCCAGCCGTTGATGCCGATCACGAACGGCAGCTTCGCCTCTTCGAAGTAGTCGATCGCGGGGAAGCTGTCGGCGATCCTGCGGGTGTCGAGCAGCACGACCGCGCCGATGGCGCCGCGGACGAGGTCGTCCCACATGAACCAGAACCGGTGCTGCCCGGGCGTGCCGAACAGGTAGAGGATCAGGTCGCGGTCGAGCGAGAGGCGGCCGAAGTCCATGGCCACCGTCGTGGTCTGCTTGTTGGGGGTGAGACCGAGGTCGTCGATGCCCGCGGACGCGTCCGTCATCACCGCTTCTGTGGTGAGCGGAAGGATCTCGGACACCGCCCCCACGAACGTCGTCTTACCGACGCCGAACCCACCGGCGACGACGATCTTCGTCGACGTCAGCCCGGGGCTAGAGCCTGCGTAGTCCACTGAGCACCCTTTCGAGCATGTTGAGGTCAGGCTGTCCCTGGCTGAGGCGTGGCTGGTGCAGGCGGACGAGTCCTTCGTCGGACATGTCCGCCACGAGCACCCTGGCCACGCCCAGCGGGACGCGGAGCAGGGCCGAGATCTCGGCGACCGACCGGAACGACCTGCACAGCTGCATGATGGCCTCCTGCTCGGGGGTGAGCATGGCCATCTCGTCGTCCGGGATCGACATCGACGAGATCAACGTCTCCATCGCGAGGTGATAGCGCGGCTCGGAACGGCCGCCCGTCACCGCGTAAGGACGGAACAGGGGCTCTTCGTCCCCGGCTCCGTCAACGCCGTACACGGCCCTCTCCCATCAGTTCCATCACATCACCGGGTCCTGGCGGCCTGGAGTTCAGCCCGCAGGGCCGGCGTGAGCGCCTGTCCGGCCCTGTCCACCAGCAACGTCATCTGGTACGCCACCAGGCCCATGTCGCAGTCGGGGCCCGCCAGCACCGTCAGGACGGAGCCGTCGCTGATCGCCATGACGATGAGCAGGCCGCGCTGCATCTCGACGACGGTCTGCGTCACAGAGCCGCCCTCGAACACCCTGGAGGCCCCCACGGTCAGGCTCAGCAGGCCCGCGGAGACCGCGGCGAGCTGGTCGGCCCGGTCCGGCGGAAAGCCTTCGGAGGCGGCCAGGCACAGGCCGTCGGCCGACACGACGACGGCATGCGCGACTCCGGGCGTGTTACGCACGAAGTCGGTGATCAGCCAGTCGAACCTGTTCGCCTCGTGGCTAAGGGTTGTCACGCATCCTCCCCGGCGGGACGCTCACTCACTCTGTTCCTCCTGTCCACGTACTTCCTGGCGGCCCCGTCGCACACCCTGCTGGTAACTGGCCATCCGGCTGCGCATCCGATCCGCCGAAACCGGCGGCATCGGAGCCGGCCGCTGCGACTGCTGCGGCTGCGCCTGCTGGCTCGCCGTACCGGGAACCAGGTTGGCCTTGGGGGTGCGCTTCGGGAGCCCGGCGGCGGTGATGCCGCCGAGGCTGGGCTCGACGGCGGCGGCCGCCGCGCGCCAACCGGCGTCGGCCGCCGTTCGCCACGCTTCCTCCCCAGAGGGTACGGCTTGCGAGGGCTTGTCCTCACCATCTCCGGGCACCTGCGGCGCCGCCTCCTCCGGCGGCCTGCGGAACCAGGCGGACTCCACCGCCGCGAAGATCGGCAGGAACTCCTCCCGCTCCGGCTCCATCGGCGACACCTCGACCGAGGGCGTCGGGTCGGGCCGGCGCACGTCGTTCGTGGGATACGACGGGGGCGGCGCAGGCGTCTGGAACGCGCCATTGCCGGATGGGTAGGAGCCCGTGTTCGGCAGCGACGGATAGACGCCGGAGTCGAACGAGGGCGTCTGCCTGCGGTAGGAGCCGCCGTCGGTGTCGGCCGTGAACCCGTTCACGCCCGCCCTGCCGGGGTCCGACTGGTACGGCCCGCTGTCGAACGAGCGCGCTCCCGGCGTGCTCTCGGGAGTCGGGACACCGTGCCTGGGGGCCGGTGCGTTGGGACGCCTGCCGCCGTCGAAGGAGTCGAAGCTGCCGAACGACCTGAACGTCCCGTTCTGCGCGGGCGGGTTCGCCGGGGTGGGCACGGTCCCGCCGCCGAACGCGGGCCGCTGCGGCAGCGGCTGCTGCTGCGTGCCGTCGACGATCAGCGTGGGCGGGAGCAGCACCATCGCGATCAGGCCGGCGCCCTCGCCCTTCCTGAGCTGGACCCGGATGCCGTGGCGCAGCGCCAGGCGGCCGACCACGAACAGGCCCATGCGCCGGGAGACCGACACGTCCACGACGGGCGGCTCGGCCAGGCGGCGGTTGGCCTCGGCCAGCTCGTCCTCGGTCATGCTGATGCCGGTGTCGCTCACCGACAGCAGCGCGCCGCCGCCCTCGATGAGGCTGCTGGTGACGATGACCTGGGAGTTGCTCGGGGAGAACTGGATGGCGTTCTCGACCAGCTCGGCGACCAGGTGGACCAGGTCGTTCGCGGCGCTGCCGAGCACCGAGGTGGCCCGGTGCACCTTGACCTGGACGCGCTCGTAGCCCTCGACCTCCGACAGCGCGGCGCGTACGACGTCGACCAGCTTGGCCGGCTGGCTGCGCCGGCGGGTGGCCTCGTGGCCGGCCAGGACCAGGAGGTTCTCGGAGTTGCGGCGCATGCGGGTGGCCAGGTGGTCGAGCTTGAACAGGTCGGCCAGGCGGGCGCCGTCCTGCTCGCCCTTCTCCAGGCCGTCGATCAGCGAGATCTGCCGCTCGACCAGCGTCTGGGTGCGGCGCGAGAGGTTGACGAACATCGAGCTGATGTTGCTGCGCAGATCGGCTTCCTCGCCCGCCAGCCGCACCGCCTGCTGGTGCACCTGGTCGAAGGCCCTGGCGACCTCGCCGATCTCGTCGTTTCCGTCGACCTCGATCGGCCGGACCTCGCCGACGGACGCGTCGCCGCTGGCCCGCAGCCGGTGCACCACGTCGGGGAGCCGGAAGCCGGCCACCTCCAGCGCCTCGGTCCGCAGCCGGCGCAGCGGGGTGACCATCGAGCGGGCGATGGCCACGGTGAGCAGCAGGACCAGCAGCAGCAGCGCCAGGATCAGGATTCCCGCGACGATCGCGTTGCGGATCTCGGACTCGCGCAGCTCCTTGCTGCGCAGGCTCACCTCGCCGGCCAGCTCCTGCTCGATGCCGTGCAGCACGTCGATGGCCACGGAGTTCTCGTTGAACCACTGCTCGCGGCTGCCGTTGGCGGAGATCAGGTTGTCGCTGATCCGCGCGCCCGGCGCCCGGCCGCTGGCCAGCGTGACCGCGCGCGACTTGGTGAGCTGGACGTTGACGTACTCGGGCTGGGAGGTCAGCGCCTTGGACAGCTTGAGCCCGACCTCGGCGCCGGCCTCCGCGCCGACCTGCGAGATGTCGCTCTGCTCGCGCGCGTTGGAGGCGATGAACTGCTCGACCTCCTTGGCGTCCACGCGCTGGGTGTCGTAGGAGGCCTGGAGCAGCTGGACGCGCTGGCGGGAGATCTCCTCCTTGGCCGCGGCGAGCGCGCTCAGTGCGCGGAACTGGCCGATGATCTGCGGGTCGTCGGACAGCAGGCTCAGCTCGTCGTGCAGCTTGAGCAGGGTGTCGGTGAGGAAGTCGTACCGGATGGTCTCGGTCTGGCCCTCGGCGCGGATCCTCGGCAGCCGGCCCAGGTCGTACCTCACCTGCTGGGCGGCCTTCACGATGCGGGGGCCGTAGGAGTCGTCGATCGTTTCGAGATCGGCGTTCACGGTCTTGACCAGCGTGTCCACCGCGGCCTTGCGCTGCGCGAGCGGCTGGGCGAGCTTCTTGCGCATGGCGCGGTTGGCGCCGATCCAGCCGCCCGTGTCACGCTCCAGCCCGATCGCCTGCAGGAGGTCGCGGATATGGGCCGCCTGCTCCGCACCGGTCGCCGTGCGGTCGTAGTCGCCGATGCTCTGCACCGATCCGACGACTCGCGCTCCCCCGAGCACGACGCCGGCGATGGTGGGCACCAGGATCAGGGCGGTCAGCCGCCACCGCACACGCCAGTTCCTCAGGCCCAGGCGTGGCAGTGGCCGCTTTGCGCGGTCCCGCTTCACGGCTGGGCCGCTGTCGGAGTTCCCCGTCACTGCTTCCGCTACCCCTCAATCGTCCCGTCCCACCGACGGGCCTTCAAGCCGTCCACAAGGTATCCGCAGCTTCTGACTTACCGGGCATTTCGGACACAATCGTTACACATGTGACCGGCAGTCGTGTGCTGTTGGTTATCGCAGTGCGGCCAGGACTTGATCGCGGACTTGTGCCCTTTGCCCGGCGTCGCTGAGGGGGCGACCGGCGCGATCCACGACATAGAAGACGTCCACCGCCTCCGCGCCGAGAGTCTCCACGCGAGCGGCCCGCACGTCAAGACCGCACTCGCCGAACGCCCGTCCGATGCGCCACAGAAGTCCCGGCCTGTCATGGGCCCTGACTTCCACCACAGTGGCGGTCGCTGAGGCGTCGTCGACCAGTGTCACCCGAGGTGGGGCCACAGGTACGCGGGGCGGCCGCATGGCCCGGGCCCGGCGGGCCAGCCGCTGCTCGATGTCAAGACGGCCAGCAAGGACGAGACGGAGATCGGACTCCAGTGTCGCGGGGTCGGGCGGGGAGCCGTACTCGGGGATGACGGAGAACTCGATGACCGCGGTGGAGCCCGCGGAGGCGGACGAGGCGGAGCGCACAATGAGCCGGTGCGCGGACAGCACGCCGGCGGCGCTCCAGAGCAGCCCCACCCGGTCGGGGGCGACGACCGTGACGGCTCCCCCGTTGACGCGGACGGCCCCGCCGCCGTGCCGGGCGAGCGCGGTCTGATCGGCCGACAGGGTCGGCGGCTTGGGCGGCGGCGAGCCGGCCAGCACGGATCTGACGCGGCGCACGAGGTCGGCGACGAGCCCGGCCTTCCAGCTGTTCCAGGCGGCCGGTCCGGTGGCGTTGCCGTCGGCGACCGCGAGCGCGGCCAGCAGGTCGAGGACCTCCCGGGAGCCGACGGTGCCGGCGACCTTCTCGATCGTGACGGGATCGTCGAGGTCCCTGCGGGTGGCGGTCTCGGGCAGCAGCAGGTGGTGGCGTACGACGGTGGCCAGCGTCTCGACGTCCTGCGCGGGCAGCCCGATGCGGGTGGCGATGTCGCGGACCACGACCTCGCCCGTGGCCGAGTGGTCCCCCGGCCAGCCCTTGCCGATGTCGTGCAGGAGCGCGCCGATCAGCAGGAGGTCGGGACGGGAGACCTCGCGCGTGTGGCTGGCGGCGTTCGCGGCGGCCTCGATCAGGTGCCGGTCGACCGTGAAGCGGTGGATCGGGTTGCGCTGGGGTCGGTGGCGTACGCGTTCCCAGTCAGGAAGCAACTTGACAAGGATGCCCGCCTGGTCGAGCTCCTCCCACACGGGCACGGCGGCGCGGCCCGCGCCGAGGATCGACACCAGCGAGTCACGGGCCTCCTCCGGCCACGGCACCGGCATGGGGGGCGACTGAGCTGCGAGCACGGACACCGTCGCGGGGGCGAGCGGCAGCCCGGAGTCGGCCGCCGCGGCGGCGGCGCGCAGCACCAGCACGGGGTCCTTGCGGGGGTCGATCCCCCTGGCGAGCACCACTTCTCCGCCGTGCTCGACCACGCCGTCCGCCAGCGGGCGGCGGCCTCGGGGAGCGGGGCCTGACAGGAGCCTGTCAACAGTGCGCCAGGTGCCGTCGAAGGCGTGGGAGATGGTCCGGCCCGCCTCGGCGAGCCTGCGCATGAGCGCCTCGGCGTCGAGCAGGCCGAGCACTCCCGCCACGGCGTCCTGCTCCTGCAGCACCAGCCGGTCGGTGCCGCGGGCGGTGACGACGTGCAGCGCGTGCCGCACGTCGAGGATGAACTCGTACGCCTCGCGCGCCCTGGGGCCCGGCGCCGAGGCGACCCAGGCGGCCGCCACCGCCTGCATGGCCTGGACGTCGCGCAGCCCGCCGCGCCCGTCCTTGAGATCGGGTTCGAGCAGGAAGGCCAGCTCGCCGCTCGCCTGCGCCCGCTGGTCGGCCGCGTCACGCAGCTCGCCGAGCCGGCGCCGGGAGTCGGCCCGCCACTCGGCCAGCACCGCCTCCCTGGCCTTCCTGGTCAGCTCGGGGTCGCCGGCCACGTGCCGGGCCTGGATGAGGCCGAGCACGGCCTTCAGGTCCTGCCTGGCGACGCTCACCGCTTCTTCGACCGTCCGCACGGAGTGGTCGAGGTTGACCGCGGAGTCCCAGACCGGATACCAGATCCGGTCCGCGATCCTGGCCACGTCGGCCCGGCCGTTGTGCAGCAGGACCAGGTCGAGATCGCTGCCTGGTGCCAGTTCGCCCCTCCCGAGGCTCCCGACGGCGACCAGTGAGACGTGGTCGCCGTCGCTCGCCGTGCGGAAGAGATCCTTGAGCCAGCGGTCGGTGTCCGCGGTCCGCTCCTTGCGGGCCGCGGCGTACGAACGGGCCTCTCCCCTCAATGCTGTGCCCCCTTGCCGAGCTCCGCCCGGACACCGTCGTCCGGGCGTCGCCGTGGATCCATCGTTTCGGCCGAGCCCCGCCGGGTCACAGGGCTTCAGGACCCCGCTCTCCCGTGCGGACACGGACGACGGTGTCCACCGGGACGGACCAGACCTTGCCGTCGCCGATCTTTCCGGTGTGCGCCGCCTTGACGATGACGTCGATCACGTCCTCGGCGTCATCCTCCTCGGCGAGGACCTCCAGGCGGACCTTCGGCACCAGGTCGACCTGGTACTCGGCGCCGCGGTAGACCTCGGTGTGGCCGCGCTGGCGACCGTAGCCGCTCGCCTCGCTGACCGTCATTCCCTTGATGCCGAACTGTTCCAGTGCGGCCTTCACGTCATCCAGCTTGAAAGGCTTGATGATCGCGGTGATGAGCCTCATGCGTCCACCTTCTTGGCTGCCGGGGCGGTGGGCCCGTTGGGGGAGGTCACGCCGGAGGCGTAGACCGTGCCGAGGTCGTACCCCGTCTCGGCGTGCGCGGTGACGTCGATACCGGTGCGCTCGTCCTCGGTGGTGATCCGGAAGCCCATCGTCTTGTCGATGATCTTCCCGAGCACCCAGGTGATGACGAAGGAGTAGCCGCCGACCGCGACCGGGCCGAGCACCTGCAGGCCCAGCTGGCCGAAGCCGCCGCCGTAGAACAGGCCCTTGCTCTGCTGGTCGAGGAAGGGGTACGCGGCCAGGAAGCCGAGCGAGACGGCGCCGATGACGCCACCCACCAGGTGCACGCCGACCACGTCGAGCGAGTCGTCGAAGCCGAACTTGTACTTCAGGCCGACGGCGTAGGCGCAGAGGACACCGGCGAGCAGGCCGATGAGCATCGCGGCCCACGGGTCCACGAAACCACAGGCGGGGGTGATGGCGACCAGGCCGGCGACCGCGCCGGAGGCGACGCCGAGGCTGGTGGCGTGCCCGTCGCGCATCTTCTCCACGACGAGCCAGGCGCCCGCGGCGACCGCGGTGGCGATCTGGGTGTTCATGAACGCCAGGCCGGCGGTGCCGTCGACGGCCAGCTCGGAGCCGGCGTTGAAGCCGAACCAGCCGAACCACAGCAGGCCCGCGCCGAGCAGGACGAACGGGAGGTTGTGCGGCCGCATCGGCTCCTTGCGCCAGCCGGCGCGCTTGCCGAGCACGAGACACAGTGCCAGGCCCGCGGCTCCGGCGTTGATGTGGACGACCGTGCCGCCCGCGAAGTCCTCGATGCCCATCGTGTTGAGCCAGCCGGTGCCCCACACCCAGTGGGCGACCGGGAAGTAGACGATCGTCGCCCAGAGGATGGAGAAGAGGATCCACGCCCCGAACTTCGCCCGGTCCGCGATCGCGCCGCTGATCAGCGCGACGGTGATGATGGCGAAGGTCAGCTGGAAGGCGGAGAAGACCAGGCTCGGCATGCCGGTGCCGTCGTCCTTGGTGGCCGTGTCCACCAGACTCTGCAGGCCGAGTGCGTCGAAGCCGCCGACCACGTTGTTGATCGCCGAGCTGGGGTTGTCGGTGAACGCCAGCGAGTGCCCGAACAGCACCCAGGCGATGGTCACCGTGATGATGGCGCCGAACGACATCATCATCATGTTCAGGACACTCTTGGCCCTGGTCATGCCCCCGTAGAAGAAAGCGAGACCCGGAGTCATCAGCAACACCAGCGCGGTGGCCGCGAGCATCCAGGCTGTGGTGCCGCTATCGATCTTCACGACGCGACCCTCCTTACATGTGACGTGTGGCCACAGCGTGTTCGTCCGGCGTTTCATGACTCGACCAGGCGTGTTTCACATTCGTGAATCTCGCCACACTGGTGTTTCGGACGCGTTTCGGTGTTCTCACACGTCCCATTTCGGCTCAGCAATATCAGCCATGAGATACTTAGGTTTGCCTAACCTTCGATCAAGGAATGCCGATGCGTCTTCGCCTGGCCGTCGCCGCCATGCTCCCCGTCCTCGCCCTCGCCGCCTGCGGCACTTCGACGTCCTCGCAGGAGGCGGGCCCGACCCGGACCGTCAAGCACGCCATGGGAGAGACGAAAGTGCCGATGACCCCCAAGCGGGTGGTGGTGCTCGACACGGACAAGCTCGACTCGATGGTCTCGCTCGGACTGGCGCCCGTCGGCGCGGCGCAGGCGTCCCAGAACCAGAAGTGGCCCGCCTACCTCGGCTCGGCCCTGTCGGCCACCAAGGCGGTCGGCACCACCCAGGCCCCCAACATCGAGGCCATCATGGCGCTCCAGCCGGACCTCATCCTGGGCAGCAAGTTCCGGCAGGCGGCGTTCTACGACAAGCTCAGCAAGATCGCGCCGACCGTGTTCACCGAGAAGGTGGGCATCACCTGGAAGGAGAACTTCCTGCTCGACGCCGAGGCGCTGGGCAAGAAGGACCAGGCCCAGCAGCTGCTGTCCACCTATGAGGCGCGGGCCAAGGAGGTGGGCGCGAAGTTCTCGAAGCTGAAGGTGAGCATCGTGCGGTTCATGCCCACCGAGATCCGCATGTACGGGCCCGAGTCCTTCAGCGGCATCGTCGTGGGTGACGCGGGCATCCAGCGGCCCGAGGTGCAGCAGCTGGCCGGCCAGGCCGACAAGCGCTTCGGCAAGCTGAGCCAGGAGAACATCGCCCAGGCGGACGGCGACGCGATCTTCTACACCGCGTACGGGGAGGCGGCCGTCAAGTCACAGGCCACGGTGACCGGCGGACCGCTGTGGAAGAACCTCGGCGCGGTCAAGTCGAACAACGCGCACAACGTGGACGACGAGATCTGGATGACGGGCATCGGCGTCACGGCGGCCGGCAAGATCCTGGACGACCTGGACAAGTACCTCACGCCGCTGGCGTCGTAAGCCGCGCCAGGCGTACCCGGTCGCCTTTCCTGACCCTCCCGGGCCGCACCACTCGCGCGTACACCCCCGCGCAGGGCTGCGGCCCCATGTCGAACACGGGCACCCGGTTGTGCCTGGCCACCGTGCGCAGCGCGTCGGCATCGCGCCCGAGGTTCCCGTGTCCGAGCGTCGGCACCGCGCAGCGCGGGCTGGCCACGATCACCGCCAGCGCCACCTCGTCACCGATGTGCAGCTCGCGTCCCACCCAGTCGTTCTCCACGAAGCCCTCCGTGTCCGTCCCGATCACCAGGTTGGGCCGGTAGCGGAGGGCTTCGACGGTGCCGCGCGGGCCGAGCGCGCCGATCCGCGCGATCGCCGAGGTCGTGATGAGGTGGATCGGGGCGAAGTCGAAGAACGTCCCGGCGGGCGAGGCGGCGCCGAGCGTGCCGACGGTGTGGGGGACCTCCGCCTCGATGCCCTCGGCCAGCACCCGTTCCGGCACCGAGCGCTCGAACTCGGCGCCCTCCGGAGGCACGTCGATCAGCCGTACCTCGCGCCCGAGCAGCCTCGACAGCTCCTCGTCGCCGGGGACTCCGGAGCCCTCGATCGCGAGCAGGCCGCGCCAGAGGCGGGGGTTCTTGGCGCTGGCGATCTTCCCGGTCGCGACGTCGAGCACCGCCCGCGCCCGGTCCCCGGCCAGCCCGCGCTCGGTCACCTCGCTCTCGGCCAGCTCCTCCCCGAGCATCGACTTGACGGGATAGCGCCGCACCGCCTCCAGATACATGGGGCGATCTTAGGCTGCGGCCCGAGCCTAGGGTCGGGCCCAGAACCGCCTCAGATGCGGCACCAGCTCGTCCGCCCGATCATCGGGGAAGAACAACCGCCCGCCCTCGATCTCGACGATCTCCTTGACGCCGGGGATCGTGTCCCGCAGCCACCGGGCCCAGCTCACGTCGAAGAACACGTCCCCCGTGCCCCAGACCAGGAGCGTCGGCACGGTCAGCACGGTGAGCTGCGGCTCGATGGCGATCATGTCCTTGGCGTCGATCGAGGTCAGCAGGCGCTCGAAGGCCCGGCCGCCGCCGGGCTTGGCGAAGATCGGCCGCAGGTACGCCTCCACCAGCGCCGCCGGGTCGTCGATCCGCCCGTAGCCCTCGCCATACGCGGTCTGGGCCAGGAGCTCCGGCCGGTCCAGGACGAGCGCGGTGAGCGCGGCCAGCTCGCCCCTGGCGGCCAGGTCGACCGTGGGCTTGAACGCCTCGGGCGGGGTGTTGGTGTGGACGTCGCAGTTGGTGAGGGTGAGCGTACGCAGGCGCTCGCGGTGGCGTACGGCGAAGACCTGGGCCACGGCGCCGCCCGTGTCGTTGGCGACGAGGTCCACCTCGGTGAGCCCGAGCCCCTCGCACAGCTCCTCGACGGCCTCGGCGAGCGCGGGGATCGACAGATCCTCGCGCGGGGCGCTGCCGCCGTGCAGCGGCAGGTCGATGGCCACGCAGCGGCGCTCGTCGCGGAACGCGGCGATGACGTTGCGCCACAGGTAGGAGCTGGTGCCGACACCGTGCACGAACAGGCTGACGGGCCCTTCCCCCACGTCGACGTAACTGATGCCCTCCATGGGACCCTCCTCGGGCCGATTACAAACCGACTGTCGGTCTACGAAATTACCGACTGATGGTCGGTTTGTCTATGGTGGGTCCATGAACCTCAAGGCGGAACGCGGCGCGGCCACCCGCGACAGGGTCCTGGCGATCGCCACGCGGCTGTTCGCCGACCGGGGCTACGACGACACCTCCATCGAGGTGGTGCTGCAGGAGTCGGGGCTGAGCCGGGGGGCGCTGTACCACCACTACGCCGGCAAGGACGCCCTCTTCGAGGCGGTGCTGGAGGCCACGGAGTCGGCCATCGGCGCCAAGATCCGGCAAGCCGTCCGCGGCATCACCGACCCGGCTGCGGCCCTCCGGGCCGGCGTACTGGCCTGGATCTCGCTCGCGGGGGACCCGGTCATCAAACGCATCGTCCTCATCGACGCGCCCGCGGTGATGGGCTGGGAACGGTGGCGGGCCATGGAGGAGCGCTACTCGTTCGGGATGCTGAAGGCGGCGCTCGGGGCCACGGGGGCGGTGCCGGCCGAGTTCCTGGACCTGCACGCGCACATGCTGCTGGCGGCCGTCAACGAGAGCGCCCTGATGGTGGCCCGCGGCGGCGACCACACCACCGCGGTGGCCGCCGTCGAAGAATTCCTCCGCCGCCTCCTCCAGCACTGAATCCCGGCACGGCCCCACGACACCGCACCGCAGCCGGCGCCCGGCTCGGGCCGCCCGCCGTCAAAGGCGCCGCACTCCACCGCACACCGCCCCACCGACGCGGCACGACAAACCGCGACCGCACCACGCCACCCGCGCCCGCCACCCCGAAGCGCCGCGTCGGCGGGACGCGGAACGGCGGAGCTCGGCGCCGATCGCGGTGCCCAGCCAGGGCAGTGTGCGTGCGGCCGGGCACCCCCCGGGTCAGGCGGCGGCGGTGGCCATTTTGCGGAGGCGGGCCAGGGCGTCGCGTTCGATGCGGCGGGCGCGGTCGCGGCCGATGCCGTAGCGTTCGCCGACCTCCGTGAGCGTGTGCTCGCGCCCGTCCACCAGCCCGTACCGCCACCGCAGCATCTCGCTGGTGTCGCCCTCGAGCCCCGTCAGCCACTGGTCCAGCCGCTCGCGCTCCAGGATGTCGATGGCCTGCTGCTCGGGATCGGCCCACGTCTCGTCGGCGATCATGTCGCCGAGCTCCGTCTCGTCCTCGTCGCCCACCCCGAGCTGGAGCGAGACCGGGTCGGAGGCCCAGCGCCGCAGCTCGCGTACGCGCTCGATCGGCAGGTCGAGGATCTCGGCGAGATCGTCGTCCGTGGGCTCGGCGTCGAACTCCGCCAGCATGTCGCGGCGCACCCGCATGAGCCGCGTCATCTGCTCCCCGGCGTGCGTGGGCAGCCGCACCGGACGGGCCTGCTCGTGGATGGCCCGCCCCACCGACTGCCGGATCCACCACGTCGCGTACGTGGAGAACTTGTACCCCCGCCGGTAGTCGAACTTCTCCACCGCCCTGACCAGCCCCAGGTTGCCCTCCTGCACCAGATCGATCAGCGGCATCCCCCGCCCCGAGTATTTCCGGGCCACCGCCACCACCAGGCGCAGGTTGGCCTGGATGAACTCGTCCTTCGCCCGCTGGCCGGAGATGGCCAGGCGCTCCAGCTCCTCGTCGGCCGCGTCCCCGATCCGCGGCTCCGAGCCCCCGCTGTCGAGCAGCTGCTCGGCGAAGAGGCCCGCCTCGATCCGCTTGGCGAGCTCCACCTCTTCCTCCGCCGTGAGCAGCGGGACCCGGCCGATCTCAGCCAGGTAGGTCCCCAGCAGATCGCGCTCGGCGATGTGCTGCTCCTGCGTGCGACTCCCCGTAGGCCTTGCCATCCCCGCACCTCGTTCCGCAGCTGCGTTCTATACCCGGCCAACGTCCGGCCAAATGCAAAGATTCCCAAAAGCAGTACGTCGCTGGGATGGTTCTGGATGTCCTCCTAAAGGAGGAGGCCGCCACGAAACACCTGGTGAACGAGGGGGACGCCGGGCCGGTAGGCAAGGTGTACATACGAGGGGGCATCGAGCACGACGAGGTCCGCACGGGTCCCGGGCCGCAGCCACCCTACGTCCGTACGGCGCAGCGCGCGTGCCCCGCCGTACGTCGCCGCCCTGATCGCCTCCAGCGGCGTCATCCGCATCTCGCGTACGGCCAGCGCCACGCAGAACGCCATCGACGACGTGAACGACGACCCCGGGTTGCAGTCGGTCGCCAGCGCCACGGTCGCCCCCGCGTCGATCAGCCGCCGGGCGTCCGGGTAGGGCGACCGCGTCGAGAACTCCGCGCCCGGCAGCAGCGTCGCCACCGTGTCCGACGACGCCAGCGCGTCCACGTCGGCCGGCGTCAGATGGGTGCAGTGGTCGGCCGAGGCCGCGCCCACCTCGCAGGCGATGCGCACGCCCGGGCCCTCCCCGAGCTGGTTGGCGTGCACCCGCGCCCCCAGCCCCGCCTTGAGCCCGGCGCCCAGGATCTCGCGCGTCTGGTCGCCGTCGAAGGCCCCGCGCTCGCAGAACACGTCGACCCACTTGGCGTACGGGGCGCACGCGTCGAGCATCTCCCCGGCGACCAGCCGCACGTAGGAGTCGGCGTCCATGCCGGCGGGCACGACATGCGCCCCCAGGAAGGTGGTCTCGCCGGTCAGCCCGGCGGCGATCTCCAGCGAGCGCCGCTCGTCCTCGACGGTCAGGCCGTAACCGCTCTTGATCTCGACGGTCGTGGTGCCCTGGGCGAGCATCTCGTTGACCAGGGCACGCGCGTGGGCGGCCAGCTCCGCGTCGCCGGCCTGGCGGGTGGCGGCGACCGTGGTGCGGATGCCGCCCCCGGTGTACGGCTCGCCGGACATGCGGGCCTGGAACTCGGCCGTCCGGTCGCCGGCGAAGATCAGGTGGGCGTGGCTGTCCACGAAGCCGGGGATGACGGCGCGGCCGCCGACGTCCACCCGCTCGTCGGCGTCGGGGGCCTGGGCGGCGGGACCGGCCCAGGCGACCAGACCGTCCGCCACGACCAGCGCCGCGCCCGGGATCTCCTCGCGCTCGGGGTCACCGGTGTACAGCGATCCGATCCCGTCGATCAGCGTCGTGCTCATCTCACCCTCCGTATCGCCTCGGCCAGCATGGATCCGACGTCGCCGAGCCGGTGCCGCCCGTCGGTGACGACGCGGCGGCCGCCGGAGACCACCGAGTGCACGTCCGCCGCCGTGGCCGCGAACACCACGGCCTCCGGTCCGTTCGCGCCCGCCGTACGCACGGAGTCGAGCCGTACCGACACCAGGTCGGCCCACGCGCCGGGCACCAGCAGCCCGGCGTCGGGGAAGCCGAGGGAGGCGTGGCCGGTGACGGTCGCGGCGGCGAGCAGGTCGGCGGCGCTCCAGTTGCCGCGCTTGCCGCTGTTCAGCCGTTCGTCCAGCTCGACCCCGCGCGCCTCCTCGAACAGGTCGATCACGGCGTGGCTGTCGGAGCCGAGCGTGATCTGCGCGCCCCGGTCGGCGGCCGCCCTCGCGGGGCCGGTGCCGTCGGCCAGGTCGCGTTCGGTCGTGGGGCACATGCAGATGTGCGTGCCGGACTGGGCGATCAGCTCGATGTCCACGTCGGTCAGGTGGGTGGCGTGCACGGCGGTCGAGCGCGGGCCCAGGGCGCCCCGCTCGTGCAGCACCTGGACCGGCGTGGCCGCGTACCTCTCCACGCAGGCGGCGTTCTCGGCCGGCTGCTCGGACACGTGCATGTGGAGGGGACCCGCGTGCCGGTGGGAGAACTCGGCCACGACCGGCATCTGCTCCGGCGGCACCGCGCGCACGGAGTGGATGGCCGCGCCGATCTCCACGTCGTGCTGCCCCTCGTAGGCCGCCGCCAGGTCGTCGGCCCTGACCGCCCACCGCTCGGCGTCGCCGTCGGTGAAGCGCAGCTGCGCGCCGGCGAGCGGGGCGCCGATGCCTCCGGACAGGTAGCAGGTGTCGAGCAGCGCGATGCGCAGGCCCGCCTCGCGGGCCGCGCGGACCAGGGCGTGGCCCATCTCATTGGCGTCGTCGTACGGCCGGCCGCCCGGCCCGTGGTGCAGGTAGTGGAACTCGCCCACGCAGGTCACCCCGGCCAGCGCCATCTCGGCGTAGACGGCCCTGGCCAGCTGGAGGTAGGAGTCGGGGTCCAGCGCCCCCGCCACCTCGTACATCAACTCCCGCCAGGTCCAGAAGTCGCCCTTGCCCTCCTGGACGCTGCCGCGCAGCGCGCGGTGGAAGGCGTGGGAGTGGGCGTTGGCCAGGCCGGGAACGGTGATCCCCGGCAGGCGCTCGGCCGTGCCCGGCGGGCCCTGGCCGACACTGGCGATCCTGGCGCCGTCGACCTCGACGAGCACTCCCTCCGCGACTCCGCCGGGCAGCCACGCCTGTTCGCACCAGTAGGTCAGCGACACAGGTCCTCCAGCACGTCCGCGAGGGCGACGACTCCCGCCTCGCAGTCTGCCCGCTCGGCGTGCTCGTCGGGGGAATGGGACACGCCGGTGGGATTCCTGACGAACAACATCGCGCTCGGGACGCCCGCCGAGGCCAGGATCCCCGCGTCGTGGCCCGCCCCCGTGGGCAGGACGGGCGCGGGCGTGTCGCCTCCCGCGACCCTGGCCAGGCGTTCCCTGAGCGGCAGGTCGAAGTCGACGACCGGGGTCCACGACTCCTCCCGCACCGTGGCCGGCGCCTCCTCGGTCAGCTCGGCGACGAGGGCGCGTACGGCGTCCTCGTCCGCCCCGCGGGCGTCCAGCCAGGCCGAGACCAGGCCGGGGATCGCGTTGGCGTTGCCCGGCGAGACGCGCACCTTGCCGACCGTGGCCACCACGTCGCGGCGCGCCGCGGCCGCGCGGGCGGCCAGCACCATGCGGGCGAACGGCAGCATGGGGTCGTCCCGGTCGGCCAGCCGGGTGGTGCCCGCGTGGTCGGCCCGGCCGTGGAAGTCGAAGCGCCAGCGTCCGTGCGGCCAGATCGCCGCGGCCACGCCCACCGGCCGCCCCTCGTGGACGAGCGCCTGGCCCTGCTCGACGTGGAGCTCCACGAACGTGCCGACCATGGCGAGCGTCTCGTCGTCCCGCCCCACCTCGTACGGCGCCCGCCCGGCCTTCGTCATGACGTCGGCCAGCGTGTCGCCGGAGTCGTCCGTGAGCGCGAGGGCCCGCGCGGGCTCCAGCACGCCCGTGAGCAGCCTCGACCCCATGCACGGCACCCCGAACCTGGCGCCCTCCTCGTCGGTGAAGCAGACCACGCCGACCGGCCGGGCCGGGGTGACCCCGCGCTCCTTCAGCAGGTCCAGGGCTGCGAAGGCGGACACGACCCCGAGCGGCCCGTCGTACGCGCCGCCCTGCCGTACGGAGTCGAGGTGGCTCCCGGTCACCACGCCGGGGCCGGCCGAGGGGTCGCCCCACCACGCCCAGAGGTTGCCGTTGCGGTCTTCGCGCAGGTCGAGCCCCCGCCGCCGGGCCTCGCCCGCGAACCACTCGCGTAGCTCCATGTCAGCAGGCGACCAGGCGTCCCTGACGTAGCCCCCGGTCGCCGGATCCCGTCCTATGTGCGCGAGTGGTTCAAGCATGGCCCCACTGTAGTGAATGGATCCATTCAGTTGACAGGCCCACCCCTGGGCCGCAGGGTCAGCTCGGTGAGGTGGGCGTCGGGACCGGCCGTGACGGCGGCCACCACGGCCCGCGCCACGCCCTGCGGCGTGAGGTACTTCTCGGGCTCGAACTCACCGCCCTCGTAGCGGCGCAGCTCGCGCTGCATGTCGGTGGCCGTCCGGCCCGGGTAGACGGTCGTCACCCGCAGCCGCGGCTCCTCCAGCCGCAGCGCGTCGGCGAACGCCCTCAGCGCGAACTTGCTGGCCGCGTAGGCGCCCCACTCGGGGTTGGCCCGCTGCCCCGAACCCGAGTTGACGCAGATCACGTGCCCCCCGGCGCTGCGCAGGGCGGGCAGCAGCAGCCGGGTCAGCTCGGCGACCGCGACGACGTTCACCTCCAGCGTCTCGCGCCACGCGGCGGCGGTCAGGTCGGCGATCCGGCCCATCCGGTTGATCCCGGCGGAGTGCACGAGGACGTCGAGCCGCTCGATCCCGGCGACGTCCGCCTCCGCGACCCCCGTCAGCTCCGCCGGCCAGACCCGCGCGTCGGGCAGCCCGGCCGCCACGGCGGCCAGCGACTCCTCGTCGCGGCCGTTGAGTATCACGTGATGCGTGGGGCCCAGAGCCTCGGCCACGGCCGCGCCGATCCCGCGCGAAGCGCCTGTGACCAGCGCAGTCGGTCGTTCGTTCATGAAGATCAGCTTATTGGGGTTGACGATTACTCAAATTTGAATACAAACTTGTACCCATGTCTGCTTCGACGCGCATCCTCATCCTCGGCGCCCTGCTCGACGGCCCCATGAACGGCTACGGGGTCCGCCGCCGACTGGAGGTGATGGGCACCGACCAATGGGCGAACGTCGCCTTCGGGTCGATCTACCACGGGCTGAGCAAGATGGCCGACGAAGGGCTCCTGGCCGTCGTCGAGGCGGGCAGGGGCGGCAAGGTCGTCTACGAGCTGACCGAGCAGGGCCGCGAAGAGTTCCACCGGATGTTGTTGACCGCCTGGCACGAGGTCAAGCCCATCGTCGACCCGTTCCAGGTGGCGCTGACGTTCATGGATCGGCTGGAAAAGCAGGAGATTCTTCAGGCGCTGTATGGCAGGATGCAGCAGCTCAGAATGAGCGTCGAGATCCTTGGACATGCCCTCGGCGCCAAGCAGCGCTTCGGCGCTCCCCAGCACGTGGACGAGAACCTCCGTCTCAACAGAGCCATGGTCCAGGCCCAGCTCGACTGGGTCGAGAAAGCCATCGAACGGGTTGAGGCCGACGAATTGCCCTAAGGAGCTGAACCCCCCAATGATCATTCAGGCGCAGGGCCTGCGAAAGACGTTCACCACCAGGAGCAGGAAGGGCACGCAGACCGTCGAGGCCGTCCGCGGGGTGGACCTCGAAGTCGCGCAAGGCGAGATCTTCGGCGTGCTCGGCCCCAACGGGGCAGGCAAGACCACCACGATCAGGATGCTCTCCACGCTGATCGCCCCCGACGCGGGCAGGGCCACCGTCGCGGGCCACGACCTGCTCAAGGAGCCCGCCGCCGTCCGGCGCAAGCTCGGGTACGTGAGCCAGGCCGGCGGCGTGGAGGACACCACGAGCGCCAGGGCCCAGATCATGATGGCCGCCAAGATCCACGCCATGGCCGACCCGAAGCAGGCCACCTCCGAGGTGCTGGAGCGCTTCGACCTGACCGAGATGGCCGACCGCCCCGGCCGTACCCTCTCGGGCGGGCAGAAGCGGCGCGTGGCCATCGCGATCGGGCTGGTGCACAACCCGCCGCTGCTCTTCCTCGACGAGCCCACCACCGGCCTCGACCCGCAGAACCGCGCCAACCTCTGGGACCGAATCAGGCAGCTGCGCGAGGCCGGCACCAGCGTGCTGCTCAGCACCCACTACCTCGACGAGGCCGACGCGCTGTGCGACCGCCTCATGATCGTCGACCACGGCCAGGTCGTGGCCGAGGGCACGCCCGGGGAGCTCAAGCGGCAGGTCTCCGGCGACGTGATCACGCTCAGGGTGGACGACCTGGAGCGGGCCGCGGACACGCTCAAGCCGTACGCCCGCGAGACCCGCGTCGACGAGGACCTGCTGCGCGTCTACGTCGACGACGGCGAGCACACGCTGCCCGCGCTGCTGCGGGCCCTTGAGGAGCAGGGGCTGGGGCTGAGCTCGATCGCGCTCGACCGCTCCACGCTCGACGACGTCTTCCTGGCCAAGACCGGCCGTTCCCTCCGCGACACCGGAGCCGCCTCATGATCCGCCACATCGCCCTGTTCACCGGCTACGAGCTGAAGAAGTCGTTCACCAACCCGATCTGGCCGCTGTTCGGCATCATGCAGCCGGTGCTGTACCTGCTCATGTTCGCCCCGCTGCTGAAGTCGCTGACGCCGGGCGGCTCGACGGTGGACGCGCTGCGGATGTTCACGCCGGCGTCGATGATGATGATCGCGGTCTTCGGGTCGCTGTTCTCGGGGTTCGGGCTGATCGCCGACCTGCGCAACGGCTCGCTCGAACGGTACGCCGTCAGCCCCGCCTGGCGGCCGGCCATCGTGCTCGGGCGGGTGGCCAAGGACATGGTCGTGCTGGTGTGCCAGGCGATCCTCGTGCTCGTCGTGGCCATCGCGATGGGCGTGCGCATCGGGGCCGTCGAGCTGCTGCTGGTGCTGCTGCTCATGGCCGCCACCGGGCTGTTCGCCTCGGGGCTGTCCCAGGGGCTGGCGCTGACCGTGCGCGACGAGAACGGCATGTCGCAGACGCTCAACCTGTTCATGCTGCCGATCATGCTGCTGGCCGGGCTGTTCATCCCGATCTCGTTCGCGCCCGGCTGGATGCGGACGCTCGCCCCGGTCAACCCGCTCTACCACGCGGTCGAGGCGGGCCGGGCGCTGTTCGCCGGCCGGCTGTCGGACTCGTCGATCCCGATCGCGTTCGCGGTGTTCATCGTGCTGGCGGTGCTCACCACGATCTGGTCGATGCGCTCGCTACGCAGGATCGCCGGGTAGGAACGTACCGGTCTCGTCGGTCATCCGCTCGTACTCCTCGAGCCTGGCCTGGGTACGCAGCGGCGCCGCATCCGCCATGGCCTCGACCAGGGCCATGGCCAGGGCGAGCGGCGCCGCGTGCGAGTCGAACACGAGCCGGTCGCCGACGGGGGCGTCCAGCACGACCTCCGCCGGGAAATCCGACTTATCCGTTATGGCCGCCACCCGCAGCCCCATCTTCTCCGCGTACTCCAGCGCCTGCACGGCCTCCGCCGGATATCTCGGCAGGACCACGGCCACCACCCACTCCGCGCCCGCCCTGCGCGCCGCGTGCAGCCCGTCGACCAGCTCCGACCCCCCGTGCGTAAGCAGCCGCACGTCGGGGTGGATGCGGCGGGCGTAGTAGGCGAAGGTGGTGGCCAGCCCGCAGGAGACCCGCAGCCCCACCACGGGCAGCGGCTCGGTGGCGGCCAGCTGCTCGCCGAGCTCCTTGAGGGGGAAGGCCGACAGCCGCTCCCTGACGATCGCGAGGTTGCGGATCTCGCAGTCGATGGCCCCGCGCAGCAGGCTCTCCTGCGGCTGCGCCACCCCCGCGCCGCCGCCCAGCACGAGCGGGCGCAGCGCCTGCCGCAGCTCGGGGTATCCGGCGAACCCCAGCACCATGGCGAACCGGGTCACGGACGGCTGGCTCACCCCGGCCCGCTCGGCCAGCTCCACGCTGGACAGGAAGATCGCCTCATCGAGATGCTCGGTGAGATAGTGCGCGATCCTCCGCTGCACGGGCGACAGCCTCCGGCCATCCAGCAGCACACCCAGTCCACCGTGATATCCGTCCGCCACGCCACCTCCAACGCTTCCCACCCCGCATTCTCATCCCACCATCCCCACGGCCCCCACCGAGGGCGGTGCCGGTGGGGGGCGGAGGCGCGCAGGGTCAGGACTCGCGCATCGGGATGCGGACGCCGCGGGCGGCGGCCACGTCGGCGGCCTCCTCGTAGCCCGCGTCCACGTGCCGCATGACCCCCGTCCCGGGGTCGTTGGTCAGCACGCGGTTCAGCTTCTCCCCCGCCAGCGCCGTCCCGTCGGCCACCGTCACCTGGCCGGCGTGGATGGAGCGCCCGATCCCGACCCCGCCCCCGTGGTGGATGGACACCCAGGCGGCCCCGGAGGCCGTGTTGAGCATGGCGTTCAGCAGCGGCCAGTCCGCGATCGCGTCCGACCCGTCCGCCATGGCCTCCGTCTCGCGGTACGGCGAGGCCACGGAGCCGCTGTCGAGGTGGTCGCGCCCGATCACGATCGGCGCCCGCAGCTCGCCCGAGGCCACCATGTCGTTGAAGCGCTCCCCCGCGACGTTCCGCTCGCCGTAGCCGAGCCAGCAGATCCGCGCGGGCAGCCCCTGGAAGTGGACCTTCTCCCCGGCCTTCCTGATCCAGCGAGCGAGTGGCTCGTTCTCGGGGAAGAGCTCCAGGATGGCCCGGTCGGTCGCGGCGATGTCGGCGGGGTCGCCGCTCAGGGCGGCCCACCGGAACGGGCCCTTGCCCTCGCAGAACAGCGGCCTGATGTAGGCGGGCACGAACCCCGGGAAGTCGAAGGCCCGCCCGTAGCCGGCCAGCTGCGCTTCGCCCCGGATGGAGTTGCCGTAGTCGAACACCTCCGCCCCGGCGTCCTTGAACCCGACCATCGCCTCCACGTGCCGCGCCATCGAGGTCCGGGCCCGCTCGGTGAAGCCGGCGGGGTCCTTGTCCCGCTCCGAGGCCATGTCCTCGAAGGCGACCCCCAGCGGCAGGTACATCAGCGGGTCGTGCGCCGAGGTCTGGTCGGTGACGATGTCGATCTCGGCCCCGCGGGCGAGCAGGTCGGGCACGGCCTCCGCGGCGTTGGCGACGACCCCGATGGACAGGGGACGGCGCTCGTCGCGCGCCGCGTACGCCAGCCGCAGCGCCTCGTCCAGCGACGACGCCTCCACGTCGAGGTAGCGGTGCTCGATCCGCCGGGCGACCGAGCGCGGGTCGCAGTCGACGCAGATCGCCACCCCGCCGTTCATGGTGACGGCCAGGGGCTGGGCTCCGCCCATCCCGCCGAGCCCGGCCGTCAGCGTGATCGTCCCGGCCAGCGACCCGCCGAAGCGTTTGGCGGCCACGGCCGCGAACGTCTCGTACGTCCCCTGAAGGATGCCCTGCGTGCCGATGTAGATCCACGACCCGGCGGTCATCTGCCCGTACATGGTGAGCCCGGCCGCCTCCAGCCGCCGGAACTCCTCCCAGTTGGCCCAGTCGGGCACGAGGTTGGAGTTGGCGATGAGCACCCGGGGCGCCCACTCGTGGGTGCGGAACACGCCCACCGGGCGCCCCGACTGGACCAGGAGGGTCTCGTCGCCCTCGAGCGTCGTCAGCGTCCTGACCATCGCGTCGAACGACGCCCAGTCACGCGCCGCCTTGCCCGAGCCGCCGTAGACGACCAGCTGCTCGGGGTGCTCGGCGACCTCCGGGTCCAGGTTGTTCTGGAGCATGCGGAGCGCCGCCTCCTGCGGCCACCCCTTGGCGGTGATCGTCGTGCCTCGCGGCGCGCGCACGCTGCGGCTCATCGTGACCCTCCTGAATGAAAACATTCACATTTGTCACCCGCAGGGTACAACGATTAACTGACGAGGAACTGGGTGGCGGCCAACTCCCGGTAGAGCTCGTCCTCCCCGACCAGCGACTCGTGCGTCCCGACCGCCCGCACGCCGCCCCCTTCCATGACCACGATCCGGTCGGCGTTCGTCACGGTGGACAGCCGGTGGGCGATCACCAGCACGGTCGTCTCGGTGGCCACCTCGGCGATGACCTCGCGCAGCCGCAGCTCGTTGACCGCGTCGAGCTGGGAGGTGGCCTCGTCGAGCAGCAGCAGCCTGGGCTTGCGCAGCAGCGCCCTGGCGATGGCGACGCGCTGGCGCTCGCCGCCCGACAGCAGCACGCCGCGGTGCCCGACCGGCGTCTCCAGCCCTTCGGGCAGCCTGTCCACCAGGTCGTCGAGCCGGGTGCGGGCGACGGCCCGGCGCAGCTCGTCCTCGGTGGCGTCCTGGGCGGCGAACAGCAGGTTCTCCCGAAGGGTGCCGGCCAGCACGGGGGCGTCCTGCTCGACGTACCCGAGGGCGGCCCGCAGCTCGCCCAGCGGCCAGTCGCGGATGTCGCGCCCGCCGACGGCGATGAGCCCCTTCTGGTGGTCGTAGAAGCGCTCGATCAGCGCGAACACCGTCGACTTGCCCGCGCCCGACGGCCCCACCAGCGCGGTCAGCCCGCCAGGCGGGACCTCGAAGGTGACCCCGTCGTGCACGGTCGGCCGGTCGTCGCCGTACTTGAAGACCACGTCCTGGAACGTCACCCCGACCGGCTCGGCGGTCCCCGCGACGGCGGCACTGACCGGCTCGGCGGGCAGATCCTCGATCTCCTTGATCCGCTTCATCGCGGCCAGCCCCTGCTGGAGCTGGACGCCGCCCTGGACGAGCTGCCCGATCGGCGGCACCAGGTAGAACAGGTACAGCAGGAACGCGATCAGCGACGACACCTCCAGCGTGCCCGACGCGACCCTGGCCCCGCCGACGGCCAGCACGGCGAGGAACGCGATCTGCACCGCCATCCACGTCGCCACTCCCGCGAGCGACGTCCAGCCGGCGACCTGCAGCCCCCGGTCGCGGGCGCGCACCGCCGCGTCGCCCACCACCGCGATCTCCCGCTCCTCCGCGCCGCTGGCCTTGACGGTCCGGTACGCCTGCAGCGCCCGGTCCAGCACGGCCCCCATCTCGCCCACGGCCTCCTGCGCGTGGGTCTGCGCCCGCTGGATCCTCGGCATGATCAGCCCGACGAGCCCGCCGATCACCACGACTATGAGCAGCGTGACCAGCAGCAGCACGCCGTCCATGGTCGCCATCATGACGATCGCCCCGACCAGCATGAACGCGGCGCTGACGGACTCGACGATCCCGTTGGTCAGCACGGCCCGCAGCAAGGTCGTGTCACCCGTCACCCGCGACAGCAGGTCGCCGGGTTTGAGCCGGTCCACGTCGGCGACCTTGAGGCGCAGCATCCGGTCGACGAGCTTGCGCCGCGCGCCGAGCACGATGCCCTCGCCCGTGCGCTCCATCAGATAGCTTCCGGCGGCCGACACGACCGCGCCGATCAGCACCGCCGCGGTCAGCCCCAACAGCGGCCCGGCCATCGAGCCGGCCTTGCCGAACGCGTCCACGACGTACTTGGCCAGCAACGGCATGGCGAGACCCGCCGCCGAGCCGATCAAGCCCAATAACCCGCCCAGGACCAGGATCTTCCGGTGCGGGCGGACGTGGGAGAGCAACTCCTTGACCACCACATCTCCTTCCACGACATGTCTCGACTTGCTCCAACGAACGGGACCGCGCGATCCGCACCACGTCGACAGGGTCAACCTAAATTGACGACCTAAGTATGTCAACTTTCGTTGACCCTCATTCTTGAGGAGGAGACGACATCCGGAAGCGTCCGGCAGACGAATAGGGCGTCGAGGAACCCGGCCGGAACCTCGCAGTACCCGATCAGCCCTTCGAAAGGACCGAAAATGGAGCTCCGGATCAACCGGCGCGCTCTGGTCGGACTTGGCCTCGCCGCAGCTGTCGCCGCGTCGTCGTTGGCCGTGCTCCGTACCGACTCCGGCATCGCTTCCTCGCACCGCGAGGCTCCCATGATCGCGGGCGACCCCCAGCACGACAACACGGACGTGTACGCGTTCGTGAGCCCTGACAAGGCCGACACGGTGACCCTGCTGGCCAACTGGATCCCGTTCGAGGAGCCTCACGGCGGCCCGAACTTCTACCCGTTCGCCACCAGGTCCCGCTACAACATAAAGATCGACAACGACGGCGACGCCAGGCCCGACATCACGTACGAGTGGACGTTCCGCAACGAGGACAGGCGCGGCAACACCACGTTCCTGTACAACAACGGCCCCGTCACCTCGCTCGACGACCCCAACCTGCTCTTCCGCCAGCGCTACACGCTCAGGAAGATCACTCCCAGCGGCACCCGGACGCTGGTCGGCGACGGCATCGTCGCGCCGAGCAACGTCGGCCCGGCCTCGATGCCCGACTACGGCACCCTGCGCGCCCAGTCCATCAGGAGCCTGCCGGGCGGCGGCAAGTCGTTCGCCGGCCAGGCGGACGAGGCGTTCTTCCTGGACCTGCGCGTGTTCGACCTGCTCTACGGCGGCAACCTGTCCGAGGTCGGCCAGGACACCACCAGGGGTTACAACGTGAACAGCGTGGCCCTCCAGGTGCCCTCCTCCGAGCTGGCGCTCAAGGGCGACGTCAGGCGCAACCCGGTGATCGGCGTCTGCTCGACCACCGACAAGTTCAACGGCAGCAGGTACGTGCAGGTCTCGCGCCTGTGCAACCCGCTGGTGAACGAGGTCGTCTCGCCCGCCGGGCTCAAGGACGCCTTCAACGCCCTGCCCCCGGAGAAGGACGCCGACGTGGCGCCGCTGGTCAAGCGGGTCATCGACCCCGAGGTGGCCAGGCTGCTGGAGGCCATCTACGGCATCAAGGCCCCCGCGACCCCGCGCAACGACCTGGTCGAGATCTTCCTGACCGGCATCGCCAAGCAGAACGGCCCGATCAAGGCCGATTTGAACTCGCAGGTGCTCAACAAGGACGCGGGCAAGCTGCGCCCCTCCGAGATGCTGCGGCTGAACATGGCGATCCCGCCCGCGAAGGACCCGAACCGCCTCGGCGTGCTGGCCGGCGACCTGCAGGGCTTCCCGAACGGCCGCCGGCTCATCGACGACGTCGTGGACATCGAGCTGCAGGCCGTGGCCGGCGCCGCGCTGACCGGCAAGCTCGTGCCCGGGCTGACGGACAAGGTGGACAGGAACGACAAGCCGATTCTGCAGTCGTTCCCGTACATCCCGCTGCCCGGCAACGTCGCGGTGAACCAGCGCTGACTCCCCGACCGGCCTGCCCCCTCTCCAAGCGGGCCGGTCAGTCCCCCCGGCGGCAGGCCACCCTTCTCCCACCGTCTGCCGCCGACCTGAGGCCGGCCAGCCGTGCTCCCCGTCACGGCCGGCCGGCCGACTCCCCAGCACCCTGGAGCCTTGGACATGCGTGCCTTCGTGATATTCGCCGGGCTTGCCCTCCTCGGGGCCGCCGCCTTCACGATCTTCTCCTTCTCGGCGGCGCCCGCGCCGGGGCCGGTGGCGGACAAGCCGTCCACCGAGACACTGCAGGAGCGGCTCAAGCGCCTGCCGGGCGACTACCGCGGCTGGGCCCAGCTCTCCTCCCAGTACGTCGACCAGGCCAGGATCACCGGCGACCCGTCGTACTACACGAAGGCGGAGGGCGCGATCACCACCGCCGCCAAGCTGAGGGCCGAGGACGACGCGGTGCTCACCGGCCAGGCGGCGCTGGCCGCCGGCCGCCACGAGTTCGCCGAGGCGGTGCGGCTGGCCGAGCGCGCGATCGGCGTCAACCCGTACGGCGCACCGGCCTACGGCGTGCTGGCCGACGCGAAGACGCAGCTCGGGGACCTGCCCGGAGCGCAGCGAGCCGTGGACGAGATGCTGGGCCTGCGCCCCGGCGTGGCGGCCTTCGCCCGCGCCTCGTACGCGGCCGAGCTGCGCGGCGACCGGGCCAAAGCCCGCGAATACCTCGAAATGGCGCAGAGCGACGCGTGGCAGCCGGCCGACCTCGCCTACGCCCGCTACTACCTGGGCGAGCTGGCCCTCCACTCCGGCGACCTGGCCACGGCGGCCGGCTGGTACGCCAAGGCGCTGCAGGCCTACCCCGGCTACACCCCGGCGCTCGCCGGCCAGGCCAGGACCGCCGCGCTGAGCGGCCGGCTGACCGAGGCGCTCGGCCTCTACCAGAGCGTCGTCGAACGCCTCCCGCTCCCCCAATACCTGATCGAGCAGGGCGAGACCCAGATCAAGGCGGGCCGGCCCGCCGACTGGACCCTGCTGAAGGCGCAGCGCAAGCTGTTCCAGGCCGCGGGTGTGCGTGACGACCTGACCTGGGCCGAGTTCGAGGCCGACCACGGGGACCCGGCGCTGGCGGTCGAGCATGCCAGGGCCGAGTACGCGCGCAACCCGAACCTCGTCGCCGCCGACGCCCTCGCCTGGGCCCTGTTCAAGGCGGGCAAGCCGGCCGAGGCGCTGCCTTACGCGAAGAAGGCCACGGCGACGGGCTGGCAGAACCCGCTGCTGAAGTACCACCGCGCCAAGATCGAGCAGGCGCTGGGCCGGTCCGTCAAGGTGGACGCCGGCTTCGATCCGACACTGTCCGCACTGGCGAGGTTCTCATGAGAGTCATCCGGCTCGGTCTGCTGTCCGTCGCGACGGGCCTCGTGCTGTCGCTGTGCCTGAGCGTCGTCCTGGCGGCCGTGGCCAAGGCGGCGCCCGTGGTGATGCACCCGCTGGGCAACTTCACCGTCAACCACTACAACGGGCTGCGGATCTCGCCCTCCGACGTGCGCAACCTCGCCGTCGTGGACGCGGCCGAACTGCCCACGCTGCAGGCCAGGCCGCAGGTGGACGCCTCGTACGCGGCTCGCCGCTGCGGCGCGCTGGCCGCCGCCCAGCGGCTGACGGTGGCGGGCAGGACGGTGCCGTGGCGGGTGGCCGGCTCCGGCTTCGCCTACGCCCCCGGCCAAGGGGGTCTCCAGACCAGCCGCCTGACCTGCCGGCTCGTGGCCGAAGTCCGCGCCTCGGGGGCCGTGGAGTTCGCCGACGGGTTCGAGCAGGACAGGATCGGCTGGCGGGAGATCACGGCGGTGGGCGACGGGGTGCGGCTGGTCCGCTCGTCGGTGCCGCCGGTGAGCGTGAGCAAGGAACTGCACGCCTACCCCGAGGATCTGCTGGCCGACCCGCTCGACCAGCGCACCGCGACGATGACCGCCGTACCCGGCGCGGGCCTGCCCGGCCAGGGCGGCTCCGGCGCTCCCGGCGGCACCGTGTCCGGCGGGATCGGCATCGGCGGGCCGATCGGGGACGCCCTGGCCGCCCTGGACCGGACGTTCGCCGGGCTGATCGGCTCCGACACGCTGACGCTCCCGCTCGGGCTGCTGGCGGTCGGGCTGGCCGCGGTGCTGGGCGCCGGGCACGCGCTGATCCCCGGGCACGGCAAGACCGTCATGGCCGCGTACCTGGCCGGGCGGCGTGGCCGCCCGCGCGACGCGCTCGTGGTGGGCGCGACGGTGACGGCCACGCACACGGTCGGGGTGCTGGTGGTGGGGCTGCTGCTGAGCGCGTTCACGGCGCTGGCGGGCGAGTCCGTGCTGGCGTGGCTGGGGGTGGCCAGCGGAGCGCTGATCGCCGTCATCGGCTTCCGCCTCCTCCTGAACGCCCGCCGCGGCACCTCCCCGCACGACCATGGCCACGGCCATGGCCATGGGCACGGGCACAGGCACGGCGGCGAGCAGGCGACAAAACGGGCAGGGCTGGTGGGTCTCGGCATCGCGGGCGGGCTCGTTCCCAGCCCTTCGGCGCTCGTCGTCCTCCTCGGCGCCATCGCGCTCGGCCGCACCTGGTTCGGCGTGGCGCTGGTGACCGCGTACGGCATCGGCATGGCCGCCACCCTCACCGTCACCGGCCTCCTGCTGGTCAAGCTGGTGGACCGCCTGGAACAGCGCGCCTCTGCGGGCCGCCGCCTGGCCGCCAGGCTCTCGGGCCTGGCCCCGGTGGGCACGGCCGCGATGGTGGTGCTGCTCGGCGCGGGCCTGGCCCTCCGCTCGGTGGCCACCCTCTAGCGCCGGTACGCCCACGCGCCTATAGTCACACCCGTGACTACTCAAAAACTTGAGTATCCGTGGCTCTGAAGCACGCCGTGCTGGCGGCGCTGCTCGGCGACGAGTACAGCGGCTACCAGCTCACCAAGATCTTCGACGTCGGCGTCTCCAACTTCTGGTACGCCTCCCCCCAGCAGCTCTACGCCGAGCTGACCAAGCTCGAGTCCGACGGGCTGATCGCGGGCCGCGAGGTCGTCCAGCGGGGCCGCCCCAACAAGCGGGTGTTCACGGTCACCGACACCGGGGCCACCGAGCTGGCGGCCTTCGCGGCGACCCCGTCCAAGCCCCTGCTCATCCGCGACGACCTGGCCGTCAAGGTGCACGCCGTGGATCGGGTCGACCCCGCGCCGGTGATCGAGCAGCTCCTCGAACGCGCCGAGGAGGCCGCGGCCAAGCTCGCCTTCTTCGAGCAGGCTCTCCTGCTCATGCGCGGCGACCTGGACGAGGAGACGTTCCTGCGCCAGGGCGAGCACGTCGGCCCCTACCTGTCCTGCCTGGCCGGCTGCCGCCTGGAACGCGAGATGCGCGACTGGTGCCGGGAGACCGCCCGGACCCTGACAGAACGCGCGGCCCACGAGGAGAGGACGAGATCATGACCCGCACGCGCCACGTCCCGGCTGGAAGGACCGCCTCATGACCTACGCGCGTTACGTCGCCATCGGCGACAGCCAGACCGAAGGGCTCGGGGACGGCGACGACGTCACCGGCCACCGCGGCTGGGCCGACCGCCTCGCCGAGCACCTGGCCGCCGCCAACCCGGACCTGCTCTACGCCAACCTCGCGGTCCGCGGCCGCCAGGCGGCCGAGATCCAGGCCGAGCAACTGCCCGCCGCCCTGGCGCTGCGGCCCGACCTGGTCACGGTCATGGCGGGCATGAACGACATCATCCGCCCCGGCTTCGACGCCGCCAGGGTGGCGGGCATCGTGGAAGACATGATCGTCCGGCTGACGGCCGCGGGCGTGCACGTGGTCACCATGACCTTCCCCGACATCGCCAGGATCGCGCCGATGGCCCGCCCGCTCCGGCCCAGGCTGATCGACTTCAACGCCCGCGTCCGCGTCGCCGCCGCCCGCCCGGGGGTCACGCTGCTGGACACGTTCCCGCTCGACTTCACGGACGCCCGGATGTGGAGCGCCGACCGGCTGCACGCGAGCCCGGCCGGGCACACCCGCTTCGCCGCCGCCGTGGCCCATGCCCTGGAGCTGCCCGGCAGCGACGCCGCCTGGATGGCGCCCCTGACGCCGCTGCCCGCCCTGGGCGCCTGGCGCACGGCGTCGGGGGAGCTGCGCTGGCTGGCCACCTTCGCCGGCCCGTGGATCGCCCGCCGTCTGCGCGGCCGATCCTCCGGCGACGGCCGCGCCGCCAAACGCCCGCTGCTCACCCCGGTGATCGCTGGAAATCAGTCGATATCCGGCAAATCCGGGTCGTCGTAGTCGATGTCGACGCCCTCGGCCACTTCGGGCAGCGGCATCTCCTGCGCCGTGGCGAAGTCGAGATCCTTGCTGGGCCGGTCGGTGAAGCCGTGCGCCCTGATCGCATGTCCGCCCGCGAGCACCAGTCCGTAGCGGTCGCAGGCAGGCATCACCGCCTGGAGCAACCGCTCCTGGAAGGGCGGAAAGCGCATCAGGCGGTGATCAGGATCTCGTACATCAAGTATGCCGACGGCTGCGCCGCGTGGAAGGGAGATCGTGACGCCCTGAGAGGAACTCCTGGAAGGCGATCTTGGCCCTGATCGCCGGACGCCGCCACCGTTCCTCCCGGTGGATGGCCCTGGCCATCTTGCGCGGCGAGCGCTGGGCGAAGAACCAGCGGGCCCACGGGGAGCCGGGGCGGGCCAGCCGGAGCGCGCCCACCACCAGCATCGGCGGCACGAACAGGCCGGCCATCCCCGTCCAGATCTTGCCCTTGAGCAGGGTGACGACGGCGAGGGCCAGGTTGGCCACGATGAGCGCGGCCGGGTTGACCGGGGTGCCGTAGTCCCAGGTCAGCGGGCGCAGGCCGATGAGGAGCAGGCCCGTGACGGCGATCGCGATGAAGACCGCGTCCACCGAGGTGCGCCCCTCCTCCTCCCAGTACACGTCGTGCAGGTGCAGGATCAGCGCGAACTCGTCCAGCACGAGCGCGGACCCGATGCCGAAGATGCAGGCCGCGGCGACGTAGCCGACCTGCGAGGCGGAGGAGACGATGAGCCCGCTGACCCCGCCGACCAGCATCAGCACGACCCCGAACACGGCGTGGTGGATGTGCATCTCGCCCACGTTCACGTTACGGAACCAGCCGATCTTCGCCCTGATCAGGCGGACGTTGATGCGCGTGGCGATGAACGCCACGATGAGCGTGACGAAATAACAGAACAGCGGCAGCCGTCCTGTTGCGACGATGTTGTGCTCGAACCAGTTCCCCATGACTCTAGAAAGAGATGGTACGAGGGCCCCTGCACCTTCTTGACCGTCAAGCGAGGAAGGCCCGCAAAAGGGCTGCTGTGCCTTCCAGGTGCTCGGTGACCGCCCGGCGGGCTCCGTCAGGGTCGCCGGCCAGGATGGCGTCCACGATGGCCTGGTGCTGGCCGGCGGCGTGATCCAGGTTGACCTGGAGCATGGGGATCGCGTTCAGCAGGTCGCTCACCCGCGAGCGGGCGTCCGCGCACGCCGTGGCGAGCAGGGACGAGCCGGTCAGCTCGGCGATGGACAGGTGGAAGGCCGTGTCGAGGCGGCGGTAGTCCTCGATCGGGGCGTCGTTCAGCTCCGACAGCCGGCGCAGGAGCAGCTCCCGCTTGTCCTGCGGGAGGCCGGACGTGGCCAGCACCTGGGCCGCCCCGCACTCCACCGCCAGGCGGAACGTGAGCGCGTCCGACAGGTCGTCGCTGCCCATCTCCGCCACGACCTGCCGCAGATCGCCCGCGTCCGGTTTGGGCGGGACGTAGGTGACGAAGGCACCCCCGTACCGGCCCCTTCGCACGTCGAGGTAGCCCGCGTCCGAGAGCGCGCGGATCGCCTCGCGCAGGGTGACCCGGCTGATGCCGAGCCGCACGGCCAGCTCGCGCTCCGGCGGCAGCTTGTCGCCGGGCGGGACCACACCGAGCTTGATGGCCTGGAGCAGCCGTTCCACCGTCTCCTCGAAGGCGTTGCCGGCCCGCACCGGGCGCAACACCGTCATCAAACGCGCCGACTCGTCCAACGTGTCCTCAGGTCTTGACAACGGATCCCGCCATACACATCAATGGTCTAAGACTAGCCCAATCAACGGGAAAGCGCCTCTGGCCAGATCGGAGCGGGGATAGCGTGAGCGAGAGATCGAGCACCGGCTTCCTTTCCGTCAGCGAGCTGCGTGACGAGGTGGCGCTCGGGCGCATCGACACCGTGCTGCTCGCGATCGCCGACATGCAGGGCAGGTTGCAGGGAAAGAGGCTGTCCGCCCGCTATTTCCTCGAAGAGGTGCTGCACCACGGCTCCGAGGGGTGCAACTACCTGCTCGCCGTAGACGTGGACATGAACACCGTCGGCGGGTACGCGATGTCCTCCTGGGAGCGTGGCTACGGCGACTTCGTGATGAAGCCCGACCTCGCCACGCTGCGCAGGGTGCCGTGGCACGAGGGGACCGCCATGCTGATGGCCGACCTCGCCTGGGAGGGCGGCGGCGACGTGACCGCCTCCCCCCGGCAGATCCTGCGCAGGCAGCTCGCCCGCCTCGCCGAGCGGGGGCTGGGCGCGTACGTGGGCACCGAGCTGGAGTTCTGCGTCTACGAGGACAGCTACGAGGACGCCTGGAAGCGCGGCTACCGGGACATGTCACCGTCCAACCTCTACAACGTGGACTATTCGCTGCTCGGCACCGCCCGCATCGAGCCGCTGCTGCGGCGGATCCGCCGGAACATGGAAGGCGCCGGCCTGTACGTCGAGTCCGCCAAGGGCGAATGCAACCTGGGCCAGCACGAGATCGCCTTCCGCTACGACGAGGCGCTCAGGACCTGCGACCACCACGTCATCTACAAGAACGGCGCCAAGGAGATCGCCGCCCAGGAGGGCAAGTCGATCACCTTCATGGCCAAGCCCAACCAGCGCGAGGGCAACTCCTGCCACATCCACATCTCGCTGCGCGGCAGCGACGGGGATCCGGTGATGGCGGGCGACGGGCCGCACGGGCTCTCCCCGCTCGGCGCCCACTTCATCGCCGGGCAGCTCGCCTGCCTGCGCGAG
Source organism: Nonomuraea sp. JJY05 (assembly GCF_043496855.1). Taxonomy (NCBI): domain Bacteria; kingdom Bacillati; phylum Actinomycetota; class Actinomycetes; order Streptosporangiales; family Streptosporangiaceae; genus Nonomuraea; species Nonomuraea sp. JJY05. The sequence goes on along the minus strand of NZ_JBIEIS010000012.1, from coordinate 74,829 downwards.
CTCACCCTCCTGTACGCCCCCAACATCAACTCCTACAAGCGCTACGTCCCCGGCAGCTTCGCGCCCACGGCCGTCAAGTGGGGCGTGGACAACCGCACCTGCTCGCTCCGGCTCGTCGGCCACGGCCCGTCCCTGCGCGTGGAGAACCGGGTGCCGGGCGGCGACGTCAACCCCTACCTCGCGGTGTCCGCGCTGATCGCGGCCGGGCTGCACGGCATCGACAACGAGCTGCCGCTGGAGAGCGCGTTCGAGGGCAACGCCTACGACTCCGGCGCCGAGAGCGTGCCCCACACGCTGCGGGACGCGCTGGCGCTGTTCGAGGGGTCGAAGCTGGCCCGCGAGACGTTCGGCGAGGACGTGGTCGAGCACTACGCCAACAACGCGCGCGTGGAACTGGCCGCGTTCGACGCGGCGGTGACGGACTGGGAGCTGTTGCGTGGTTTCGAGCGGATGTGAAAGAAGCACATGAAGATCGTTAATCCGGCGACGGAGGACGTCCTCGCCGACGTCGAACTGGCCGACGCCGCCGAGGTGGACCGGGCGGTGGAGCGTGCCAGGGACGCGTACGCGACCTGGCGCGAGGTGTCGCCCGGGGACCGGGCACGGCTGCTGCGCAGGTTCGCCGACCTGGTGGACGAGCACGGCGGGGAGCTGGCGCGGCTGGAGTTGGCCAACGCCGGGCACCCGATCGGGAACGCCCGGTGGGAGGCCGGCAACGTACGCGACGTGCTGCACTTCTACGCCGGCGCCCCCGAGCGCAACCACGGCAGGCAGATCCCGGTGCCGGGCGGCGTGGACATCACGTTCCAGGAGCCGCTGGGCGTCGTCGGCGTCATCGTGCCGTGGAACTTCCCCATGGTGATCATGACCTGGGGCGTGGCCCCGGCGCTCGCGGCCGGCAACACGGTGATCGTCAAGCCGGCCGAATGGACCCCGCTGACCGCGCTGAGGCTGGCGGAGCTGGCCCTCGCCGCGGGCCTCCCCGAGGGGGTGCTCCAGGTGCTGCCTGGGGCAGGGGAGGTCGCGGGGGCCCGGCTCGTCGAGCATCCCGGCGTGGCGAAGATCGTGTTCACCGGCTCGACCGAGGTGGGCAAGGAGATCGCCGCCAAGGCGGCACGGCAGGTCAAGCGGGTCACGCTGGAGCTGGGCGGCAAGTCCGCCAACATCGTCTTCGCCGACGCGGATCTCGACAAGGCCGCGAGGACGGCGCCGTACGCGGTCTTCGACAACTCGGGCCAGGACTGCTGCGCCCGCTCCCGCCTCCTCGTCCAGGCCGACGTGTACGACGAGTTCATGGAGCGCCTGTCGGCGGCCGTGCGGGGCGTCAAGGTCGGCGACCCGCTCGACGAGGGCACCGAGATGGGCCCGCTGATCAGCCCAGAGCACCTCGACCGGGTGCGCGGCTTCGTCCAGGGCGCCCCCTACCTGCAGGGGTCCTGCCCCGAGGGCAGGGGCTACTGGTTCCCGCCGACCGTGCTGACGCCCGAGCTCACCGACCCGGCGTTCACCGAGGAGATCTTCGGTCCCGTCGTGTCCGTGGTGCGCTTCGAGGACGAGGCGGAGGCCGTGCGCATCGCCAACGACACCCCGTACGGCCTGAGCGGCTCCATCTGGACCCGCGACGTCGGGCGGGCGCTCCGCGTGGCCAGGGCCGTCGAGTCGGGCGCGCTCTCGGTCAACTCGCACTCGTCGGTCCGCTACTGGACCCCCTTCGGGGGCTTCAAGCAGTCCGGTCTCGGCAGGGAGCTCGGCCCTGACGCCCTGGCGGCGTTCACCGAGACCAAGAACGTCTTCATCGCATCGGAGTGAACAGGGTGACTTACATGCGGCGTTTGCAGGATCGGGTGGCCGTCATCACCGGCGCGGGCAGCGGCATCGGGCTGGCCACGGCACGCAGGTTCGCCGAGGAGGGCGCCAAGGTCGTCTGCGTGGACGTCGACGAGGAGGCGGGCGTCAAGGCCGCGAACGAGGTCGGCGGCCTCTTCGTCAAGGCCGACGTCACCGACGAGGACGACGTCGCCAGGATGTTCCGGACGGCCTTCGACACCTACGGCAGCGTGGACATCGCCTTCAACAACGCGGGCATCTCGCCGCCCGACGACGACTCGATCCTGCAGACCGGCATCGACGCCTGGCGCCGGGTCCAGGAGGTGAACCTGACCAGCGTCTACCTGTGCTGCAAGCACGCCATCCCGTACATGCAGCGGCAGGGCAAGGGCTCGATCATCAACACCGCCTCTTTCGTGGCCGTCATGGGGTCGGCCACCTCGCAGATCTCCTACACGGCCTCCAAGGGCGGCGTGCTGGCGATGTCGCGCGAGCTGGGCGTGCAGTTCGCCCGGGAGGGCATCAGGGTGAACGCGCTGTGCCCCGGGCCGGTGAACACGCCGCTGCTGCAGGAGCTGTTCGCCAAGGACCCCGAGCGGGCGCAGCGACGGCTGGTGCACATCCCCGTCGGGCGCTTCGCCGAGGCCTCGGAGATCGCGGCGGCGGTGGCGTTCCTGGCCAGCGACGACGCGTCGTTCATCACGGGTAGTGAGTTCCTGGTGGACGGAGGCATCTCCGGCGCCTACGTCACGCCGCTCTAGCTCTGGTCCGAGTTCTCGGGAGTCATCGTGCAGCGTCCCGTCATCGGCATCACGTCGTACGTGGAGCCGGCGAAGTTCACGGTCTGGGACATGACCGTGGCGCTCCTGCCGTACATGTACGTGGAGCAGGTCGTACGCGCCGGCGGGCAGCCGATCGTGCTGCCGCCGGCCGGCGAGCCGGCGCAGGTCGTCGGCCGCCTGGACGGCCTGATCCTGGCCGGTGGCGGGGACGTCGATCCGGCCCGGTACGGGCAGGAGCCGGGGAATCAAACCGGCTATATCCGCAAATTTCGTGATGAGGCGGAGTTTGGGCTGATCGCGGCGGCCCTCGACGCGGGCCTGCCGTACCTCGGCATCTGCCGCGGCCTCCAGGTGCTCAACATCGCCCTCGGGGGCAGCCTCCACCAGCATCTCCCCGACGTCGTGGGGCACACCGGCCACTCCCCCGCCCCCGGCCGGTTCGGCCCGCTGCCCGTCACCCTCGTCCCCGGCAGCCGCCTGGCCAAGGCGCTGGGCACGGAGCCCGTGACCGTCCCCCATTACCACCACCAGGCCATCGACCGGCTCGCTCCCGGCCTCACGGTCACCGCCACCGCCGGCGACGGCACGATCGAGGCGGTCGAGCTGGACTCGGCCCCCTTCGCCGTGGCCGTGCAGTGGCACCCCGAGGCGGCCGAGGACGGCGCCCTCTTCGAGGCGCTCGTGGCGGCCTGCTGAGCGCTCTCACCCCACTGGTCTGAGCACGCCGTTCAGGGCCACGGCTCCGGCGCCGTGCTTGGCGTCGAGGTCGCGGCGCTGCTCGTCGGTGGCCACCCAGACCTGGGCGGTCACCTGGTTGCGCAGCACGCTGGGGGACGCCGAGACGAGACCGTCGCCCAGCTCGGCCTCGATCTCCCGCTGGATCGCCTCCAGCTCACTCTGGCTGCGCGCCGCGCCGCTGACGCACAGCGCGCCGCCCCACACCTCGCGGATCCACGCCTCGCGGCCCGACAGGTCGCCGGTGAACTTCAGATTGAGCACCAGCCGCCGCGGGTCGTCGGCCTCCGTCGACTCCGGGGGGAGCTCCTTCATCTGGCTCCGGTCGATCCAGGCGCCCGCGAACTCCTTGGCCGTGCCGGCGCGCGCCAGCGCCCGGTCCAGTGCCTGCTGCGTGGCCTTGGCGGGATCGACCGGCCGCCAGCCGCCCTCCGGCGCCGGGCACGGACTGGTGAGGTCCTCCTCCTGGGTGGGGGCCGCCTTCCTGGGGGCGCCCGGCGGCTCGGTGAGCGTCAGCCTGCTGCCGTCCCAAGTGCCCACGACGCGATACTCGCCCCATTTCACGCCGCCCTGCGACTCGTGATCCACCTTGTTCCAGTCCCAGCCGACCACGTCCGGACCGCCGCACTGCGGTGGCAACGACTCCATGACCATCATGCACAGCTGCGGCCCGTGCCCGCCGCCTTCGAGCACCGTCAGGTTCGCCTCGTAACGGGGCGGGGACGCGGCCTCCGATGCGCCGCAGCCCGCGAGGGCCAGGGTGGTCAGCAGGCCGAAAGCCGCCGTTCGCCGATTCATATCCTTTCGACGTCACCACCCCCCGGAGTGGTTCAGGAGCGATCAGAACGCGACAACAACCCCATCGCAGCACTAGGCTGACGGACATCACTGGCGAAACCGCGCGGGAGAGCGCCCTGACAGCCGGTCAGGGTCCCTGAAGGAGCAAGCCCTCCCCGCAAACCTCTCAAGGCAAAGGACCGCGCGGCCTATGGTGACCTCTGGAAAGCAGGCCCGCGGGGCCTCGCCGAAGGTGAAAGTCCGGCAAAACTCGGGCGAAGCTCTCAGGCATCGATGACAGAGGGGGAGGATGCTGGCATCCAATCCTGTCCAGAGGTGCGACAAATGTCCCGACCAACACCGCTACGAGACGTTCACGAGAGCCTCGGCGCCACGCTCACCGACTTCGCCGGGTGGCTCATGCCGCTCCGGTACGGGAGCGAGTCCGCGGAGCACAACGCCGTTCGCCAGGCGGCCGGGCTGTTCGACCTCTCCCACATGGGCGAAATCTTCCTGACCGGGCCGCAGGCCGGCCAGGCGCTCGACTACGCGCTGGTCGGCCACCTGTCGGCGCTGGCGACCGGGCGGGCCAGATACACCATGATCGTCAACGAGCGGGGCGGGGTGCTCGACGACCTCATCGTCTACCGGCTCGACGATGACGAGTTCATGGTCGTGGCAAACGCCTCGAACTACGAAAAAGTGGCAAAAGAGCTGATTGAGCGGTCGAAGGCGTTCGACGTGCTGGTCGAGGACCGGTCCGACCAGTACGCGCTGATCGCCGTACAGGGGCCCCGATCGCAGGAGATCCTCGCCACGCTCACCGACGCCGACCTCGACGGGCTCAAGTACTACGCGGGCCTGCCCGAGCTGGTCGACGGGCGGCAGGCGCTGATCGCCCGCACCGGCTACACCGGCGAGGACGGGTTCGAGCTGTTCGTCGCCAACCAGGACGCGGTGCCGCTCTGGCACGCGCTCATGGCGGCGGGCGAGCCGTACGGCCTCAAGCCCGCCGGCCTGTCCAGCCGCGACACCCTCAGGCTGGAAGCCGGCATGCCGCTCTACGGCAACGAACTGAGCGCCGAGCTGACCCCGTTCGACGCGGGGCTGGGCAGAGTGGTGAAATTCGACAAGCCGGGCGACTTCGTCGGCCGGTCGGCGCTCGAGGCGGTCAAGGACGACCCGCCCCGGCGCCGGCTCGTCGGCCTGGTCGCGCGGGGACGCCGGGTGCCGCGCCACGGCTACCCGGTCACCAAAGACGGCGCCGTCGTCGGCGAGGTCACCAGCGGTGCGCCCTCCCAGAGCCTGGGCAGGCCCATCGCGATGGCCTACGTGGACACCGGCGCCGAGTCAGGCCTGGCCGTGGACATCCGGGGCAGCCATGAACCTATGGACCTGGTAGAGCTGCCCTTCTACAGGAGGAACAAGTGAGCAACATCCCTGACGAGCTGAGCTACACCAAGGAGCACGAGTGGGTGGCCGGCCTGGACGACGGCCTCATCGTGACGATCGGCGTCACGGCCTTCGCCGCCAACTCTCTTGGTGACGTCGTCTTCGTGCAGCTCCCCGACGTCGGCTCGACCGTGGAGCCGGGCGACTCCGTCGGCGAGGTGGAGTCGACCAAGTCGGTGAACGAGATCTACACCCCCGTCGGGGGTGAGGTCGTCGAGGTTAACCAGGCCGTGGTCGACGACCCCAGTCTGGTCAACAGTGACCCGTATGGCGACGGCTGGATGTTCCGGGTGCGTGTCGAGGGCGACGCCGAAGATGTGCTGACCGCCGAGGAGTACACGGCGCTCACCTCAGGCGATTCCTGACCTTTTTGCCGGGGCCCTGCGCGGGCCCCGGCCCCAGCATGAAAGGCGCCATCAATGGCGATCAGCGTCTTCGACCTTTTCAAGATCGGCATCGGCCCGTCGAGCTCCCACACGGGAGGCCCGATGGCGGCCGCGCACAAGTTCGCCCGCGGGCTGCACGACGACGACCTGCTCTCCCGGGTCGCGCGGGTCGAGGCCATCCTGTACGGCTCGCTCGGCCTGACCGGCAAGGGCCACGGCAGCGACAAGGCGGTCCTGCTCGGCCTGTCCGGCGAGAAGCCCGAGCTGGTCGACGTCGACTCCATCGACGGCCGCCTGGCCGAGATGCGGGAGTCGGGCACGGTCAAGCTGTACGGGACGCACGAGATCCGCTTCGTCGTGGGCGAGCACCTCGTCTTCGAACGCAAGATCTCGCTGCCCGAGCACCCGAACGGCATGCGCTTCACCGCGTACGACGCCGACGGCGAGAAGCTGAGGGAGAAGGTCTACTTCTCGGTGGGCGGCGGTTTCGTCGTGGACGAGAAGGCCACGGGCGCCGACCGCATCAAGCCGGACGACACCGTCCTGCCCTACCCCTTCACCACGGGCGAGGAGCTGCTCAAGCACTGCTCGAACACCGGCCTGTCGATCTCCGCGCTGATGCTGGAGAACGAGAAGGCGTTCGGCCGCACCGAGGAGGAGATCCGCTCGGGCCTGCTGCGGCTCTGGGCGGTCATGTCGGAGTGCGTGCGCCGCGGCATCTCCAAGGAGGGCGTCCTGCCCGGCGGGCTGAAGGTCAAGCGCCGCGCCAACCAGCTCCACCGCCGCCTGCAGTCGGAGCCGGCGGAGAAGGACCCGCTGCAGGCCATGGACTGGGTCACGCTGTTCGCGCTGGCGGTCAACGAGGAGAACGCCGCCGGGGGCCGCATCGTCACCGCCCCCACCAACGGCGCCGCCGGCATCATCCCGGCCGTCCTGACGTACTACACCCGCTTCGTCCCGCACGCGGACGAGGAGGGCGTGGTCCGCTTCCTGCTGACGGCGGGCGCGATCGGCGTGCTGTTCAAGGAGAACGCCTCGATCTCGGGCGCCGAGGTCGGCTGCCAGGGTGAGGTCGGCTCCGCCTGCTCGATGGCCTCGGCCGGCCTCACGGAGGCCCTCGGGGGCACGCCCGAGCAGGTCGAGAACGCGGCCGAGATCGGCATCGAGCACAACCTGGGCCTGACCTGCGACCCGATCGGCGGCCTGGTCCAGATCCCGTGCATCGAGCGCAACGCGGTGGCCTCCAACAAGGCCATCACGGCCGCCCGGATCGCCCTGCGCGGCGACGGCCGCCACTTCGTACCGCTGGATCGTGCCATCAAGACGATGCGGGACACCGGGCGGGACATGCTGGACAAGTACAAGGAGACCTCGCGCGGCGGGCTGGCCGTCAACGTGATCGAGTGCTGACCCTCGGGAGCTAGGACGGCCTGGCGCAGGTCGCGTACGGAGCCACCCTGAATTGCGTGCTGCCGGCGGTCAGGAATTGAAGTCGCCATCCGTCGTCCGCCGCGGTGGGAGCATCGATGATCTCGTCGATGTTGGAGTTCGGCGGGATGTTGCCGTTTATGACATATCCGCCGCCCAGCACCACCTTGCCGGCGGGGCACATGACGGTGATGACATTCGACAGGCCCATCGGGAGCGTCACTTCCGGCCCGGTGACTTTCTCATAGTTTCTGAGCGCGTTCGCCGTCTGCTGTGTGGTCTGCGTGCAGTTGATGGCCTGCTCGTTGCCCAACCGGTTGCGGTCGCCATGGGCGCTGTTGTTGTTCTGCGCCGTGGGAATGCACAGCACCGAGGGTGCCACGTTCACGTTCGGGAGCAGGTCCGAGAGCACCCTCGGGTTCGGTACGACATTGTCGATGACGTCTATGACCGGCTGGCCGTCGGCCAGCGCCGGGGCTGAAATGCCGCCGGCAACGGCGGTGCCGGCCGAAATGGCGAGAGCCGCGGCGAGTTCTCACTCTGTTCATGCGAATCTCCTCTTTTCGTTGAATCAGCGGCGGACGTGCAGGCGGACGACGGCGCTCGCCTCGTCGTCGCGGACCTCGCGGCGGATCCTGCCGACGATGTCGTGGTCCAATTTGCTCACCACCGCGCCCACGTCCGCGGTGGACGGGCACGTCAGGGTGACGCGCAGGCCGTTCTCGGCGACCCGCACCGCCGACCGGCCGAGTCCTTCCACGCCCTTCAGCCCGACGAAGAGCATGGCGGTGCCCGTGCCGTTGCGGGCGCCGCGGCGGCCCCAGCCGAGGCTGAGCAGGAGCCAGCGGAGCGAGACCAGCGACAGGAGCAGGAAGCTCAGGGCCAGCACCCACAGGGGCCAGGGCTCGTCGGCGAGCACCCGGCGGGTCTGGGCCGGGAGGACCTTGGCGGTGGCGGGCAGGTCGAAGAGGTGGCCGTGGCCGCGGAGCCAGGCGTACGCGCCCAGGCCCAGCAGCGTGCCGCCCACGATGGCCAGGCCGACGCGGTTGCCCGCGTACTGCCGCATCGCGGCCCCCTTGCCGCGAGACGGTGTCCGTTGGGCAGCCGTACGTTCGGGCATCACGCCGCCTCTCCGCGCGGCCGGCCCGTCTCGGTGCGTCCGGGCATCACGCCACCTCTCCGCGCGGCCGGCCCGTCTCGGTGCGTCCGGGCATCACGCGCCCTTTCTGCGCAGCCGGACCACGACCTCGCCGGTGCCCAGCGTGCCCACGCCCGCCAGCCGGTCCCCCACCGCCATGCCGACCTGCCTGAGCATCGTGCCGGAGCTCTCCGTCCCCGTCATGACCGTGACCTCGATGGTGCTCCTGCGCAGCCGTACCCGGGCGCGGTCCACCCCGGACACCTGCTGGGCGGCCGCGCGGAGCGTGCGGCGCAGGCCCGAGCGGGTGATGCCGATGACGATCCGCGGGTCGGACGTCTCCACCGGCACCAGCCTCGACTGGCCGGGCACGATCGCCAGCAGCAGCATCAGTACGCCCGCGACCGCCGCGCCCACGGCGGCGGTGGACAGCTCCGGCCAGGTGGTCTTACCCGCGAGGTCGACCAGTTTGTTCACGGGGACCCAGCCGAGCCGGTGGCCGAGCAGCCCCGACACGATCTCGGCCGCCGTCGCTCCCAGCCCGGCGGCCAGCGTGAGCGCGACGAGGGCTCCAGGGAGGGTTCGCGCCGGTCTGAGCGCCCTGCTCGCCCGGCGCAGTCCGGTGTGCCGCGCGGGGACGGCGGCGCCGGGGACTGTCTGCTGAAGCGTGGTCATCACAACGACACACGTACACGGGTCCCGCGTGGCCGGAACCGCGCCCCCGCCGCCCGTTTGCCCGAACATTACGGGGCGGCCAACAAGGTGAACAACACTCATATTCATTTGCCTGATATGCCGTTACGCTGCCCATATGGACGACCGCCAGCGCTATGACCGCGCCACAGCGGTCCTCGAGCCGCCGTTCGCGATCCTCGATCTGGCGGCCATGCGGGCCAACGCGGCCGACCTCGTACGGCGGGCGTCGGGCAAGCCGATCCGCGTGGCCAGCAAGTCGGTCCGCAGCCGTCCCGTGCTCGAACGCATCCTGGCCATGGACGGCTTCCGGGGCATCATGGCCTTCACGCTCCCCGAGGCGCTGTGGCTGGCCTCCCACGGGTTCACGGACATCCTGGTGGCCTACCCGACGGCCGACCGGCACGCGCTGGCCGAGCTGGCCGGGGACGAGGACGCGGCCAGGCACATCACTCTGACCATCGACTCGACCGCCCACCTGGACTTCACCGAGGCGGCCGTGGCCGGGGTGCGCCCCCGGGCCGAGCTCCGGACCTGCATCGACATCGATGCCGGATACATCGCTTTTGGCGGGAAATTTCGGGCTGGGGTGCTCCGGTCGCCGATCCGCGAGCCGGAAGAGGCCGCCGACCTGGCCGCCGCCGTCGCCAAGCGCCCCGGGTTCCGGGTAGCCGGGCTGATGGCGTACGAGGCCCAGATCGGCGGGGTCGGCGACGCCCCGCCCGCGAACGCCGCCTACACCCGCGCCGTCCGCATCATGCAGGCCCTCTCCGCCAGGGACCTCATCCTCAGGCGAGGCCGCATCGTGAACGCCGTCCGCCAGATCACCGACCTGGAGTTCGTCAACGGCGGCGGCACCGGGTCCGTCGAGCGCACCGTACTCGAGAAGGCCATCACGGAGGTGGCGGCCGGATCGGGCTTCTTCCACCCGAGGCTGTTCGACTTCTACCGCCGCTTCACCGGGCACCCGGCCGCGCTCTTCGCCCTGCCGGTGGTGCGCCGCCCGAGCGTGGACACCGTGACCGTGCTCGGGGGCGGCTATCTGGCCTCGGGCACGCCGGACCCGAGCCGCCTGCCCCAGCCGTACCTGCCGGCCGGTCTGCACTACGCCCGGGACGAAGGAGCGGGCGAGGTGCAGACCCCGCTGCTCGGCCAGGCCGCCCAGGACCTGCGGATCGGGGACCGGGTGTGGTTCAGGCACGCCAAGGCGGGCGAGATGTGCGAGCGCTTCGACGCGCTCCACCTCATCGACGGCGACACGCTGGTGGAGTCGGTGCCCACGTACCGGGGCGAGGGCCGGACCTTCCTCTGAGGGCCCGGGTCAGCGGCGCCTGCGGCGGCGCCAGAGCACGATGGCCGCCCCCACGACCAGCACCGCGCCGATCCCGATCAGCACCGGCGCCAGGTCGGGCCGCTCCTCCTCCCACACCTGGTCGGGGTGGTCGCCGGCTTCGACCGGCCGCGGCGTCACCCCCAGCGCGTCGCCGACGGACGCCACGAAGTGCGTGGCCCTGCTCTTGACGTCGGAAACCGTGCGCTCGGCGACCCGCTTGGGGCTCACCCGGTCGGCTATGGCGTCGACCGTCTGCGCCAACTCCGCGCGCGTCCGCGCGATCCGTCGCTCCAGCTCGTCCGGATCGGTGTCAGCCATGGCTCTCCTCTCGACCTCACGCGTGGCCGCGCCCGCTCCGCGTGCCGTGCGAACTCCGTCGTTCGTGGTGCTGATCAGTCTGTCAGGTCGGCGCACCGTACGGCACGGCGGCCAGGCCGGTAGGTTGGCGGGAAGGAACTCAGGAGGGCCCATTGACCGAAACCAAGCTCGCGCCCGGCGACGCCGCGCCCGAGTTCACGCTACCCGCCGCCGACGGCGAGACCGTCTCACTTGACGCCTACCGCGGCAAGCGGGTGATCCTCTATTTCTACCCTGCCGCGATGACGCCCGGCTGCACCAAGCAGGCCTGCGACTTCCGCGACAACCTCGGGCAGCTGACGGCCGAGGGTTTCGTCGTTCTCGGCGTGTCTAAGGACAAACCGGAAAAACTCGCCAAATTCGCCGAACGTGACGCCCTGACCTTCCCCTTGTTGTCCGACCCCGACCTGACCGTGCACCAGGCGTACGGCGCGTACGGCCCGAAGAAGCTGTACGGCAAGGAGATCGTGGGGGTCATCCGCTCGACTTTCGTCATCGACGCGGACGGAAAGGTGGAGCAGGCGCTCTACAACGTGAAGGCCACGGGCCACGTGGCCGGGCTCAAGAAGAAGCTCGGCCTGAGCTGAACACCCCGGCGGGCCCTCCCGGAGGGCCCGTACCCGTCTTCACATGCGCTCCTCTTCCCCGCTGAGAGCGCTAAACTGTGTCAGGCCCGCATTGGCGGGGGCTGCGCGGGCGTGGCGAAATGGCATACGCGGCAGGTTTAGGTCCTGTTGGTGGAGACACCGTGGGGGTTCGAGTCCCCCCGCCCGCACACCTGTGCACCGGATCGGCGTCTGTTTCGTCCCGCAAAAGTCGCTGTCCGCGAGTGGCAGTTCGGGAACAACAGTCTCAGGTTCTCTCTCCGATTGTCCAGCGGATTGCCATTGATGTGGTCCACCTCAAGGATCAGTGGTTTCCCTTGCCAGGTCTCTCCGGTCCCGCACATGACGCAACGTGCGGGCACGCCGATCTCGTCCAGAGCACGGCGCAGCACCGCACCTGGAGTGCGGCTCGTCCGAAGAGGGCGCTCCGCGAGAACGGCGGCAGGGTCTCTGCGTGGCTTGCTCATCACCGAACTGGTGATCTTGCGTTGGAAGTGGGCCGTGTCGATGCCATGGCGTGCGATGTGCCGAAGGAGTCGCCGCCGATTCGTTTCGCTGACGGGCAGGCGAAGTCGGCGCATCATCGACGCCACCGACCGGGACTCTTTCGCCGCAGATCTGACATCGCTCTCGTTTAGCCGGAGACGCTGGAAGCCGACGGGTTCGGCGATGTCGAAAGATCGGAGCTGACGACGGACCTCCTCCCGGAATCTCCCGCTCTCAGCCATGCCAAGGCGCCGCAGAATTTCCCGCATGCCCTTCGCACCCTTGACCGCCTCTTCCAGAGCGTCGCGCTCGAACGCCTCGGGCAGCACGCTCTCTCGATACCCGGGAAGGCGATTGAAATGTGATACATCAATGCTCATGGCTTTGATCCGACGGCTGATATGCGAATGCGCCCCACCACTACGTGGAATTTCAAGGTGATCGAGCACTTCGCAAACACTCGTCGACGCCGCTACGGCCTCGGTCAAGATCTGGAAATGGCTGGTGTCGATGCCGAGTTCGGCTATTTTCCGGCTCAAGCTCGCGCGCCGGCCGCCGGAGTTTCTCAGCCCAGCAAGGACAGGACCTCGGTAAGTGGCCGAGCCCGGCGCACGAATCCGGCCAGCTCTTCGGGGGTTGGATCGGCATTCGACATGGATGCAGGCTACGGCTGGGGACCGACACTTTCGAGAAACGATCTCGCCGATCGACCATTTACTGCAATAATCGCCCGGTTTGCTACTCGATCACGTTGAGGACCGGGCCGGCCCGCGAAGTTTCCGGGCACTTGTCCAGCAGGTCTCGGCTGGTGTCCCATATAGTCTTGATGACCTTATACAGGGCTATGACCGGACACCTAGCCGCTGCTGGTCGGCCTCGGGTCCGGCGCCGGTGGGACGTCGGACCGCGGGGCCTTCGGCACCACCCAGCCGCACCAGACGTCGCCGTCCTCCCCCTCCTCGCAGGCGGAGCCGTCGAGGCGCTCGGGCACCTGGAAGCGCCTGGGCTGCCGGTCCGGCTCCTGCCAGTACATCCCGTGCACCTCTTCCCGGTGCGCGAATCCGCTGACCAAAGCCACGGCGGTGCCGCCCAGCAGGGCGCCGATCACGAGGCCGATGAGGCCGGCGCCGAGGACCTGGGCCTGCTTCTGCCGGAAGAACTCCCGGTAGGAGTCAGGGCGCGGGGGTGGCGTGAGAGGCATCGTGAAGCCGGGGCCCGGAGGGGCCTGGCCGTACTTCAGCCTGCTCGGCCCTTCAGGCTCGTGCAGCTCGTCCGCAGGGGTCGGGTCGCGCGGTGCTTCCTCTTCACCGCGCGACCCGGCGTCGCGATCATGATCCGCCATCACGATCTCCCTTTACTCGCCCGCTAGAGGGGCGCTCCCAGAGACAAGAATGCCCAAGTCACCGTAAGCCCGGCGTAAGACCCCGGTCTGTTCCCTGCCACGTAAGACCTGGGTCGTAGACGCACTTCCACCTACAGGCGGAACAACGGTCAGACGGCGGTACATATCGTGATGGTGTGTTCGGTAAGGTGCGGGCGTGGTCGAGACGCCACGAGAAGCTGGCGGGCGCCCTCCGGGTCGCCCCGCTCGCCACGCTGTGCGCGATCCTGGCGATCCCGTACGCGTCCGCCCCCTCGACCGCGACCAGCGGCCCCTACCTCGGCGTGGCCGGATACGCGGCCCTGTCGGCGGTGCTGCTGCTGCCGCTGCTCTGGCGTGACCGCCCGGTCGCCTCGTTCGCCGCGATAGCGCTGATCAGCTTCGGGCAGTGGCTGGCGGGCGTCAACCCGCTGCCCGCCAACCTCGCCGTGCTGGTCGCGCTCTGGGCGGTGGCGTACCGGTGCTCGTTCCGCTGGTCGCTGGCCGCGGGGCTGGTGACGGAGCTGGGGGTGTTCCTGGCCCTGGCCAGGTGGGACACGCCCACCTTGGGGATGTTCTTCAGCGCCTCGATCTTCACGGTGACGGTCTGGCTGACCGGCCTGTACGCCAGCACGCGCCGGCGATATCTGGAAGGGCTCGAAGAGCGCGCGGAACGGGCGGAACGCGAGCGCGACCAGCAGGCCAGGATGGCCGCCGCGGCCGAGCGGGCCAGGATCGCCAGGGAGCTTCACGACGTCGTGGCCCACAACGTCAGCGTGATGGTGGTGCAGGCCGACGGCGCGGGCTACGCCCTCGACAGCGACCCCGAGCAGGCCCGCGAGGCCGTCAGGGCCATCTCCAAGACCGGCCGTGCCGCGCTCGCCGAGATGCGCAGGCTGGTCGGCGTCCTGCGCGAGGGCGAGCAGGCGGGCACCGACTACACCCCGCAGCCGGGGCTCGGCCAGCTGGAGGACCTGGTGCGCGGCTCGGCCGTGCCCGCGCGGCTCCAGGTCGGCGGCGCGCCCGTCGAGCTGCCCGAGGGCCAGCAGCTCGCGGTCTACCGCATCGTCCAGGAGGCCCTCACGAACGCGCTCAAGCACGGCGGCCCGGGTGTCCAGGCGCTCGTGGAGATCGACTACAGCGGCCCCGAGCTCGTCGTACGCGTGACCGACGACGGCAGGGGCGCGGCGGCCCCCAGGAGCGCCGACGGTCACGGCCTGATCGGCATGCGCGAGCGGGTCGGCATGTACGGCGGCGCCGTGTCGGCGGAGCCCCTGCGGGGCGGCGGGTTCGAGGTGCTGGCCAGATTGCCCATGGTCAAGGCGGCATAGAGGAGGTGGCCGGGTGATTCGCGTGATGCTGGTCGACGATCAGCAGCTGCTGCGCGCCGGGTTCAGGATGGTGCTCGCGGCCCAGCCGGACATCGAGGTGGTGGCCGAGGCCGGCGACGGGGCCGCGGCGCTGGAGCTGCTGGAGACCACCGAGGTGGACGTCGTGCTCATGGACGTGCGCATGCCGGTCATGGACGGCGTCGAGGCCACCAGCCGTATCCAGGGCCCGAAGGTGCTGATCCTGACCACCTTCGACCTCGACGAGTACGCGTTCGCCGCGGTCAAGGCGGGTGCCGCCGGGTTCCTGCTGAAGGACGTGCCGCCGGCCGACCTGGTCGACGCGATCAAGGTCGTGCACGCGGGCGACTCGGTGGTGTCGCCGAGCACGTTACGGCGGATGCTGGACAGGTTCGCCGCGCAGCTCCCGACGGACGAGCCGGTGGCGACGGCCGACCTCACGCCGCGCGAGCGCGAGGTGCTGCTCATGGTGGCCCGCGGCCTGTCCAACATGGAGATCGCCGGCCGCCTGCAGGTGGCGGAGGCGACGGTGAAGACGCACCTGGGGCGGGTGCTGGCCAAGCTGGGGCTGCGGGATCGTGCGCAGGTCGTGGTGTACGCGTACGAGGCCGGGCTGATCGTGCCGTCGCACCGACCGAAAAGTCATCGGCCGGAAAGCCATCGGCCGAAAGTCTGACCGGAGTCGTCTGAAGTCCTACACGAAGTCCATCCGCAGGTCCCACAAATCCTGAAAATTCCACTCCTAGCGTGGTTCGCGTTGAAAAACCGCGACAAGGAGTGAAAGTGACGCTCACCGATACCCGGCGCCAGGCACCGCCCGCGGTGGTGGCCAGAGATCTGACCAAGGTGTACGGCGAAGGCGACGCCCAGGTGCGCGCCCTGCGCGCGGTGAACGTGTCCTTCGCCACCGGGGCCTTCACCGCCATCATGGGCCCGTCGGGCTCCGGCAAGTCCACGCTGATGCACTGCCTGGCCGGGCTCGACGCCGCCACCTCGGGCACCGTGCACATCGGCGACGTGGAGCTGACCGGGCTGAACGACCGGCAGCTCACGCTGCTGCGCCGTGAGCGGATCGGGTTCGTCTTCCAGGCCTTCAACCTGCTGCCCACGCTCACCGCCGAGCAGAACATCCGCCTGCCGCTGGACATCGCCGCCCGCCAGGCGGATCAGGCACTGTTCGACCGGGTGATCGAGACCGTCGGGCTGAAGGACCGGCTCGGGCACCGGCCGAGCGAGCTGTCCGGCGGCCAGCAGCAGCGCGTGGCCGTGGCCAGGGCCCTGATCAGCAAGCCTCAGGTGATCTTCGCCGACGAGCCCACGGGGAACCTGGACTCCCGCAGCGGCGCCGAGGTGCTGTCCTTCCTGCGCACCTCCGTACGCGAATTGGGGCAGACCATCGTCATGGTCACGCACGACCCGGTGGCCGCCTCGTACGCCGACCGCGTGGTGTTCCTGCGCGACGGCGAGCTGGTCAGCGAGATCGGCGCGCCGACGCCGCAGTCCGTGCTGGACACGCTCGTACAGCTGGAAAGGGCGTGAGGAGGTGCTGAAGACGGCACTGGCCGGGCTGCGCGCGCACAAGCTCAGGCTGCTGCTCACCTCGCTGGCGATCACGCTGGGCGTGGGGTTCATCGCGGGCACGTTCGTGCTGAACGACACCGTGCAGGCCGGGTTCGCGCAGCGCGTCACGGCCGACGCGGGCAAGGTGGACGTGGCCGTGCTGCCCAAGGGCCCCGACGCGGTGCTGCCGGAGCGCGTCCTCGAACAGGTGCGCGCCCTGGACGGCGTCACCGAGGCCCAGGGCCTGATCCGCGCCCCCGCGCCCGTGCTCGGCAAGGACGGCAAGGCCGTCGGGAACGCCCCCACCACGGCCCTGTCCGTCGTCCGGGGGCCGCTCGACCGCACCGACATCGTCTCGGGCACCGGCCCGGGAACCGACGACCAGGCCGCCGTGCTGGACAAGAACACCGCCAAGGCCCAGGGCTTCAAGCTCGGCGACCCGATCACGGTGCTCGACGCCAGGCGGCGCAAGCACCAGTTCAGGCTCGTCGGCCTGCTCGACCCCGGCGTGGACCAGGAGCTCTCCTACACCGGCGCGGTGGGCTTCACCACGGCCACCGCGCAGCGGATGACGGGCGCGGAAGGCTACCGCGAGATCGACGTGGCGGGCCGGGCTCCCGGGCTCAAGCAGGCCGTCGCGGCGGCCGTGGGCGGTGCGTACGTGGTCAAGACCGGCGGCGAGCTGGCCGACGACCTGGCCAAGGCGGCCGGGGTGGAGACCCGCACGTTCACGCTGGGCCTGCTGATGTTCGGCGTCGTGGCGATGATGGTGGCCGCGCTGGTCATCTACAACACCTTCAACATCCTCGTCGCGCAGCGCACCAGGGAGATGGCGCTGCTGCGGTGCATCGGGGCCACGCGCGGGCAGGTGTTCGGCTCGATCGTGCTGGAGTCCGCGGTGGTGGGGCTGATCGCCTCCGTGCTCGGCCTGGTCATCGGGTACGGCCTGGCATCGCTCACGCTGACGGTCCTGGCCTCGTTCGACGCCCCGCTGCCCACGGACGCGTCCGTCGCCCTCAGCCCGGCCACGATCGGGATCGGCCTGGCCGTCGGCCTGGCGGTCACGTTGGGCGCGGC
The DNA here is from genome assembly GCF_043496855.1 of Nonomuraea sp. JJY05. NCBI lineage: Bacteria > Bacillati > Actinomycetota > Actinomycetes > Streptosporangiales > Streptosporangiaceae > Nonomuraea > Nonomuraea sp. JJY05. Next base: position 57,484 of record NZ_JBIEIS010000012.1, on the reverse strand, counting down.
CCTGCTGCCCGCCAGGTCGGCCACCCGGGTCGCGCCGATCGCGGCGCTGCGGAGCCAGGCCGAGGAGCAGACGTTCCGCGCGACCCTCGTACGCGGCGTCCTCGCCGCGTTCTTCCTCGTGGCGGGCCTCGGCACGACGGCCGTCGGCGTCTTCGTGGTCACGCCCGGCCAGCAGGTCTCGCTCTTCGTCGTCATGGCCGGGGGCGCGCTGACGTTCCTGGCCGTGCTGATCCTGGGCCCGGTGCTGATCAAACCGCTGAGCACGCTGGTCGGCTGGATCCCCGGCAGGCTGTTCGGGGTGCCGGGGCGGCTCGCGGTGGACAACTCGAGCCGCAACCCCAAGCGGGCCGCCACCACCACGGTCGCGCTGACCATCGGAGTGACGCTCATGACCCTGATCTCGGTGGTCACCGCGTCCACGAGGATGACGTTGACGGCCAAGCTGGACGACCAGTTCCCGATCGACTACATGCTGGCCGGCCAGCAGCGCGGGGCGGTCATCCCCCGGTCCGTGGCCACGGAGCTGCGCGGCGAGCCGGAGCTGGCCTCCGTGGCGCAGCTGCGCGCCACCAAGGCCGAGGTCTCGGACCGTCGGCTCGACGTCGGCACGTTCAGCGGGGCGATCAACCCGCACGTGACCTCCGGCTCCATGAAGGGCTTCGGCCCCGGCCAGGTGGCGGTGGACGGCAGCGTGGCCAAGGAGCTGGGCGTGCGGCTCGGCGACTCCGTCCCGCTGAGGACCAAGGGCTCCGGGGTCGTCTCGCTGAAGGTGGTCGCGCTGCTCGACGGGAGCCAGTCGTCACTGTCTCCGGTCACGGTCGCGGAGGCGGCGTTCGACACGTACTTCGGAGCGCTGCCCGATTCCCGCGTCCTGATCAACATCAAGGACGGCGTGCCGCCCGAGCGGGCCCGCAAGGTGGTGGACGCCGCCGTCGCGGCCTACCCGACCGTGCAGGTGTCCAGCTCGACGGAGGTACGCGGCCAGTTCGACGAGACGCTGGACATGCTGCTCATGATCATCACCGGGCTGCTCGGGCTGGCGATCCTGATCTCGCTCCTGGGCATCGCCAACACGCTCTCCCTGTCGGTCCACGAGCGCACGAGGGAGTCGGCGCTGCTGCGCGCCCTGGGCCTGACCCGGCCGCAGCTGCGCCGGATGCTGTCCGTCGAGGCGCTGGTGCTCGGGCTGATCGGAGCGCTGGTGGGGGTGGTGCTCGGCGGGATCTTCGGCTGGGCCGCGATCATGGCGATGCTGGACGGGGCCGTCCTGTCGGTGCCCACCGGGCAGATCGCGCTGTTCGTGCTGCTGTCCGGGGCGGCCGGCGTGCTGGCCGCCGTGCTCCCGGCCCGCCGCGCCGCGCGCGCCTCGATCGTCGGCTCACTCGCCGCCGGCTGACGCCGGCGGCCCGCCCGGCCCTGTCGTGCGGGCGAAGCCGCGGCTCTCGGGCGCGGGGCCAGGGCTGTCTCAGCGGGGTGTGCGGCCGGGCCAGAGGTCGGCGACCGACTCGGGGTCGAGGAGCGGCCGGGCCACCACCTCGCCCGTGGCGCGGTCGATCACGATGCACCCGCCCCCGATCGTCTCCGGCAGCGTGGCCGGGTCGTCGGGTTCGAGCTCACGCACCCACGCCACATATCCGTCGCGGAACCCGTGCACCCCGACCGGCACCGCCTCGCCGGGCGGCAGCACGCCGTTGAAGTACTCCTCGGCCAGCGCCCGAGCCTGGTCGAGGTTCACCGTGGCCGTCCCTGCCGGTCGAGTATCACGCAGAACACCCCGGTCACCGTCATGTAGGCCGGTTCGACGGACATGTGCCCCCTCTGAGCGTCGATCCAGATCACCTCGCCGTCGTAGTTGACGGCGTTCCAGGCGTGGGAGCCGCCTCCGGGCCAGCGCACCACGATGACGGCCCCGGCCCCGTGCCCGGCGTCGCGCAGCCGCCGCGCGATCATCGGGTAGGCGTGCCGTCCCTGCCCCGCGCACTGGAAGCGCTGCCCGATCCACCGCTCGATCCGGGCCAGGCTCCCCTGCTCGCCGGTCAGCAGGGGCCGGCCGATCCGGTCGTACTCCGGGAATCTGGGCGCGGCCGTGGCGGGCTCGCCGTGCCAGGTGGACAGCACGGCCAGCGCGCAGTCTGCGGCGTTGGAGGCCCGGAACGGGTCGTCTGCGGGGCCGCCGCCGTTGATGAGCCGCACCCAGGTGCCGCGCGGGTCGGGGAAGCGATCGCCGGGCCGCAGCGCCTCGGCGAGGTCCTGCTCCACCTGTGGGTCCGGCTGAGCGAGCCCGCCCGGCTCCCCGTACGGCCTGGAGTCGGCGAGCCGGGATGGCCGGCGCGTCCGGTCGAACCAGTCGCCCTCCTCGACGTCGAGGAGGTCACCCGGCGTCTCAGACATGTCGGGCACGCGAGGACGCTCGGACCGGCGGTCGCGATCGTCCCCGGACCGGTGATCGCCGCCGGCCCCATGGTCACGCCCGGACCGGGGATCACGGTCGGACCGGGGATCACGGTCGGACCGGGGATCACGGTCGGACCGGGGATCACGGTCGGGTCCGGAGTCCCTGTCGGGCCGGTGATCGTGGTCGGGCCCGGAGTCCCGGTCGGACCGGCGGTCACGGCGGGGACGGGGGTCGGCGGGCGGTTGGGGCTCTAAGGTGGCCGGGCCCCCTGGAGAGCGCGTGGGGGCGGTGCCGGTCTCGGCGGCGCGCTCGTAGTCGAGCCACCGCACCCCCTCCGCCACCACGGGGTTGTACTGTCCGTCTGGAAGGACCCACCGGACGCCCGGCTTGCGCTCGCGGAACACGTCCTGCCTCCTGTCATGCTCGACGACCGATCGTAGAGGGGTCGTCGAGGCGGGGAGGGGAAGTCGGCAAGATTCTCCGCCAGAACCACCGGCCGTACCAGCAGAAACAGGGACAAGCGGGGCTCAGGTCACCTTCACCGTGATGGTGTGCCACCCGGTCGCGCCGTCGGGCGCGGGCGGGGCCTCCTGCTCGGTCTGGGTACGCCCGGCGGCGTCGGTCGCCCGCACCTGGATCGTGTGCTCCCCCGCCGTGGCGTCCCAGTCGATCGACCACTGCCGCCAGGTGTCGGGCCCCGGCACCTCGGCCAGCCTCGCCTGCCGCCACTGCCCCTGATCGACCCTGACCTCCACGGCGTCCACCCCGGTGTGCTGCGCCCAGGCCACACCGGCGATCGTGGCGCGTCCGGCCTTCAGTGAATCGCCCGACTTGGGCACGTCGATCCGCGACTGCGTTTTGATGGGCCCCTTGGCCGACCAGCCGCGCGGCGTCCAGTACGCCTCGTCCTGGTCGAACCTGGTCACCTTGATGTCCACGACCCACTTGGTGGCCGACACGTACCCGTACAGACCGGGCACCACCTGGCGCACGGGGAAGCCGTGGGCCACGGGGAGCGCCTCGCCGTTCATCGCGATCGCGAACAGCGCGTCGCGGCCGTCCATGATCACGTCGACCGGGGTGCCGCAGGTGAAGCCGTCGGCCGAGGTGGACAGGAGCATGTCGGCCTCGGACCGGAGCCCGGCCCGGCGCAGCACCTCGGCCATGCGGACGCCGAGCCAGCGGGCGTTGCCGACGTACTCGCCGCCGACCTCGTTGGAGACGCAGGTGAGCGTGACGTCGGCCTCGGTGAGCGGCATGCCGAGAAGCTCCTGGTACGTGAGCTCGATAGGCCGGTCGACCATGCCGTGGATGCGCAGCTTCCAGGCGTCCGGGTCCACCTGGGGGACGACCAGCGCCGTGTCGACCCTATAGAAGTCACGATTACTCGTAATAAATGGAGACAAGCCCCTGATGTGGAGGTCAGCGCCTGCCGGAACGGGCTTGGCCGGGGTCGCGGGCCTGGGCAGTGCCACCCTCACTCGCGCGGCGTCCACGGCCCGCCGCCCACCCAGCGACTGCCCGAGCACGGCGCCCCCGATCGCGACCACCGCCCCGCCGGCGGCTCCGGTCAGCAGCCGCCGCCGGTCGAACGTCCACAGATCCGCCCCGGCCAGCATCACCGCGGGCCGCTCCAGGCCGTCACGGCCCTCGCCACGACCGTCCCCAAGGGCACCGGTGGACTCCGTCGCATCGACTGACGCGGTCGCACCGGCGTTCTCCGCGGCGCCGGCAGACTCCAAGGCATCGGCGGACCGGGGCGCCGGAGAGGTGAAGGGCTCGCCCGCTGCTCGCCGTACCAGCCGGCTCAGCGTCCAGGCGCCGGCCGCCGCCCCCACCACCGTCGGCAGCGCGTCCAGGACCCCGGCATCGGACCGGGTCAGCACCGCCACCAGGCCGATCGCCGCGAAAACGGCCAGCCCGGCGTAGCCGTAGGCGAGCCTGCGGACGGCCAGCGTCCCGATGAGGGGCGCGATCCCGCCGAGCACCACGATCAGCACGCCCGCGATGAGGACGTTCTTGTCGTTCTCGCCGAACGCTCTGATCGCGAAGTCCTTGACCGGAGCGGGCGTCAGATCGATCGTCGCGTCGCCCACCGCCACCACGGGCGATGACTTGGGCCCGGCGAACGCGGCCAAGAGCTGCGCGATCCCGAGGGCCACGCCCCCGGCCACCAGCCCCATCAGGCCCCTCGCCCAGGCGGGCACCACCGAATTACTCTGCACAGTCCGACGTTACGCCGCCCGGCGCGGAGCGGTTCTTACACGGTGGTTACGAGCTGAGCAGATCGCGCACGAGGGGCGCCAGCGCGCGGAAGGCCCGGCCCCGATGGCTGATCGCGTCCTTCTCGTCCGGCGACATCTCGGCCGTCGTGCGCTCCTCGCCGTCGGGCACGAAGATCGGGTCGTAGCCGAACCCGTTGGACCCCCGGCGGGCGGAGATCAGATGGCCCTGGAGCGCGCCCTCCACCACCCGGGACTCCCCCGACGGCAGCGCCAGCGCGGCGGCGCAGGCGAAGTGCGCGGTCAGCTTGTCGGCGGGCACGTCGGAGACCTGCGCGAGCAGCAGATCCAGGTTGGCCTGGTCGTCGCCGTGCCGCCCCGACCAGCGGGCGGAGAAGACGCCCGGCATGCCGCCCAGCACGTCGACGCAGAGCCCCGAGTCGTCGGCCACCGCGGGCAGGCCCGAGCCCTGAGCCACGGCGTGCGCCTTGAGCAGCGCGTTTTCCTCGAACGTGACGCCCGTCTCGGCGACCTCGCCGATCGAGGGGAACTCCTCGAGCCCGACGATGTCGAACCCGGACAGGATCCGGCGCAGCTCCGCTATCTTGCCCGCGTTGCGGGTGGCCAGCACGATCCTCATGAGCCCAGGGCCTCCTGCTGGATCAGCGCGAGCTCCTCGCAGCCACCCACTGCCAGGTCCAGGAGCTGGTTGAGCGCCGCCCGGTCGAAGGGGGCGCCCTCGGCGGTGCCCTGCACCTCGACGAAGCTGCCCTCGCCGGTCATCACGACATTCATGTCGGTCTCGGCGGCCACGTCTTCGGTGTAGCAGAGGTCGAGCATCGGCACCGAGCCGACCACCCCGACGGACACGGCCGCGACCGAGCCGATCAGCGGCTCGCCCGGGCACATCCGGCGCTCGCGCATCCAGGCGATCGCGTCGGCGAGCGCCACATAGGCACCGGTGATCGCGGCGGTCCTGGTGCCGCCGTCGGCGTCCAGCACGTCGCAGTCGAGCAGAATGGAGTTTTCTCCCAGCGCCTTGTAATCGACGCAAGCGCGAAGGGAACGGCCGATCAGCCGGGAAATCTCGTGCGTCCGGCCGCCGATTTTGCCGCGGACCGATTCGCGATCGTTGCGAGTATTGGTCGCCCGGGGCAGCATGGCGTATTCGGCCGTAACCCACCCCTGACCGCTGCCCCTGCGCCACCTGGGCACGCTGTCCTGGACCGAGGCCGCGCACAACACCCGCGTGTTGCCGAATTCGACCAGCACCGATCCCTCGGCGTGGGCGAGCCAACGCCTGGTGATGGTTATGGGACGTAGCTGGTCAGGGTTGCGGCCATCCTGTCGGGACATGCAGATCACCCTATCTCCGCGCCACGACACTCTTGACCAAATGTGTCCGCCACATGGATCCTTACGCAATGACAACGGGGGTGTTGCGTAACCCTGACTTCCTCCGGTTCCTCAGTTCGCACGTCGCCAGTGAACTCGGGGCGAATATCTCCCGTGTTGCGCTCCCGCTCGCGGCCGTGCTCGCGCTGAATGCCGGTCCGGTGGAGATCGGGGTCCTGTCAGCACTGCAGACGACGGCGTTCCTGCTGATCGGCCTGCCCGCGGGGGTGTGGGTCGACCGGATGCGCCGGCGGCGCGTGATGCTGGTCTCCGACCTGGCCAGGTTCCTGCTGCTCGCGAGCATCCCGCTGGCCGCGGAGCTGGGGCTGCTGACGATCGGCCTGATGTTCGCCATCGCGCTGCTGGCCGGCGTGGCCCAGGTCTTCAACGACGTGGCCGACCAGACGTACCTGCCGGAGCTGGTCGGCACCACGCAGCTCAGTGACGGCAACTCCAAGCTGGAGATCGTGCGGTCGGGCTCGTTCCTGTCCGGGCCGGTCGTGGGGGGCGCGCTGGTGCAGCTGTTGGGGGCGCCGCGCACGCTGTTCGCCACGGCGCTGGGCGCGCTCGCCTCGGTGCTCTTCCTGGGCACGATCAGGGCCCCCGACAAGCCGCCCGCCGTCACCGAGCGCACCCCGCTGCTGCGGGGCATCGGCGAGGGCCTCTCGTACCTGTGGCGCGACCGGCTGCTGCGCATGTTAGCCACCTCGTCGGTGGCCGGAAACCTGTGCACCAGCGCCGTGCTCGGCCTGTCGGTGCTGTTCCTGGCCCAGGTGGTCAAGCTGCCCCCCAGCACCATCGGCCTGCTGCTCATGTCGGGCGGCATCGGCGGCCTGATCGGCGGTTTGACCGGCTCCTGGCTGTCCAGGCGGTACGGCACCGCGAGGATGACCTGGCTGGCGGCCACCCTGGGCTCGCCCTTCGGCCTGCTGCTGCCGATGACGCAGGCCGACTGGCGCGTGGTGTGCTTCGCGATCACTTCGATCGCGCTCACTTGGAGCGCGACATTGTTGAACGTGGGCCAGATCACCTATCGGCAGACCGTGACCCCCGAGCACCTGCTCGGCCGGGTCAACGCGTCGGTGAGGTTCATGACCTGGGGCATCGCCCCGCTGGGCGCGGTGCTCGGCGGCCTCTTGGCCCAGCAGATCGGCGTGCGCGAGGCCCTGTGGGTGATCATGGCGGCCCGGCTGCTGACCTTCGTGCCGCTGCTGTTCTCCCCGTTACCCCGCTTGCGCGACTTCACCCAGGTTCAGGCCAAGTCGTAGACCGCGCCGCTGCGGGCCAGCTCGATCGGGCCGTCGAAGCCGCCACCCATCGCCTCCTCGAGCACGGTGGCCTGGTCGTTCCACGGGACGAGGTGGGTGAGCACGAGCCGGTCGACGCCGGCCTCGGCCGCGTGCCGGGCGGCCTGGCGGCCGGTCAGGTGCAGGTCGGCGGGCAGGTCCGGGCCCTCCACGAACGACGCCTCGCACAGCAGCAGGTCGGCGCCCGTGGCCAGCTTCACCAGCTCGCTCGACTCGCCGGTGTCGCCGGAGTAGGCCACGCACCGGCCGCCGCCGCTCACGCGGAAGCCGTACGCCTCGACCGGGTGGTTGACCAGCCCCGCGGTCAGCGTGAACGGACCGATCTCGAACGAGCCCGGCGCCAGCGGCACGAAGTCGAACGCGGTCTCCAGGCCCGGCTCGTCCGGCATCCCGTACGCGGCCGACAGCCGGGCGGGCGCGCCGGCCGGCGCGTAGACGGGCACGGTGGGGTACGGCGCGCCGGGCCCGTACGTGCGGACCACGTGGTAGGAGCACAGGTCGAGACAGTGGTCGGCATGCAGGTGCGACAGGCAGATCGCGTCCACGTCGTACGGGCTGATGTGGCGTTGGAGCGCGCCGAGCGACCCGTTGCCGAGGTCGAGCAGCATCCTGAACCCGTCCACCTCGATGAGGTAGCAGGACGCGGGGCTGTCGGGCCCGGGGAAGCTGCCCGAACACCCGACGATGGTCACCTTCATGTGGGCTCCTTCCCGATGCGACGCTCCGCGTCGCGCCCCGGCCGCACGAACCCGGTGTCGTCGCCTCTCAGTCCCGACACCGGCGCGGCCGAGTGGCCGTTAGAGGTAGTACCCCCCACTGGTGCGACTTCGACCACATCGATCTCCGGCCCCAGGAAACGTCGCCCGAGCCGGGCGAAGAGCAGGGAGTCGCCGGTGGCGCGGAAACGGTGCCGGGGGGTGGCCTCGCCTCCTGCCGCCAGATCGCGGTCGTGCAGGATCCGATAGACGTCCTTGGCCGTCTCCTCGGCGCTGGAGACCAGCGTGACACCGTCGCCGACGACATAGGAGATGGCGCCGGTGAGCAGCGGATAGTGGGTGCAGCCGAGGATGAGGGTGTCGCATCCGGCGGCCCTGATGGGCTCCAGGTACTCGCCCAGGACCTCGATGAGCTCGTCGCTCATCGTCTCCCCGCGCTCGACGTACTCCACCAGGCGTGGGGCGGCCACGCCGGTGAGCTGCACGTCGGGCGCCGCGGTGAAGGCGTCGTGGTAGGCCATGGACTCGATCGTGGCCCTGGTGGCGATCACGCCGACCCTGCCCGTACGGGTGGCCCGCACCGCGCGCCTGGTGGCGGGCTGGATCACCTCGACGACCGGCACGTCGTAACGCTCGCGGGCGTCGCGCAGCACCGCGGCGCTGGCGCTGTTGCAGGCGATCACGAGCATCTTCACGCCGTGCTCGACGAGGTGGTCCATCACCTCCAGGGCGTAGGCGCGGACCTCCGCGATGCGTTTCGGCCCGTACGGCTGACGGGCCGTGTCGGCCACGTACGTAATGGACTCATGGGGCAACTGGTCGATGATCGCGCGAGCGACCGTAAGGCCGCCGACCCCGCTGTCGAAGATCCCAATACTCGCGTCCGGCACGCTCTAGAGGGTAGGCGACCTGCACGATCAACTCTGCGTAAGAATGCTCACAGGTACGACACGCGGGCGTGCGGCGGTGTTGGGTTCGTCACATCCGGGCCGGTCAGCCGCGTCCGACCCGGGCGAGTTGGCGCGACTGGGCGACGAGGCGGCCCGTGGAGTCGCGCACCTCGACCTCCTCGTCGAACCAGCCGTCCGAGATCAGCCGGCCGCTGCCGAGCAGCGTGAGCCAGCCGGGGGCGGGCAGCGCCCGCAGGTGCCAGGTGAGGTCCACGGTCGGCGCCCAGCCCCGCGCGCCCGCCGAGAACACCACCGGCGGCAGCGCGTCCACGGCCAGCGCGAGCACGTACGGGTCCGGGTCCTGGGGCTCGGCCATCCTGAAGTACGCCCGCGACTCCGGCCTGCCGCTGGGCTCGCCCTTCAGCCAGCCGATCGTGGGCGGGTCGAAGAGCAGCTCCATCCGGGCGTTCAGGTTCATGCCCGACTCGGGCTTGGGGTCGGGGAGCTTGGCGCAGTCCTCGATGCCGGGCATGTCGTACGCCGGTTTTTCCGCATAAATCGGCTCGACCTCGTTCAACGTGGCCGTCGTGACCAGCCCCTCGATGTGCGCCACGCCGTCCTGCACCAGCGTGGTCCGGGCGAACGCGGCCGTCCTGCCCGCCTTGAGCGGCTCGATCCTGACCTGCGCGGGCCCGGCGACCGGCGCCTTCAGGAACTGCGCCGTCGTGCTCACCGGATGCTCGAACGGCGAGGCGTCCACCGCCGCGCGCAGGATCACGGCCATCAGGTAGCCGCCGTTGAGGGGGCCGCCGATCGCGTATCCGGGGTCGAGGCACACGTCGTACGTGCCCTCGTCGATCCTGATCGCCTGAGTCGCCTCGTCGAACTTGGTCATCCGCGCCCGCCTCAACTCCGGAATTATGTTCTAGCGTCCGCATAGTCTATGGCATCCCCCTATCAGCGTGCCTACCTGCGAAAACATGATTCGGTTGAGAAAGTTCGATCATGGCAAGTGTCACCGAACTCCTCGGTCAGTCCGTTTGGGACTCCGACGGGATATGGGTCGGCCACGTGGTGGACATCCGCGTGATCAAGCACAAGGGCGAGCTCCAGAGGAGCCACACCGTCTACGGACTGATCGTCTCCAGCCGCCGCGCGCCGCTGCTGCTCGGTCTCACCCGGGACAACCAGGACCGCGCGTCCTGGCTCTCCCGCGCACTGTCCCGGCTGGTCTATGTGGGCTGCACGTTCGTGCCCTGGTCGTGCGTAGCCGACTATGGAACGGGCGAGGTCCACATCAACGCGCTCAGAAAGGAACTCAGCAGGGTCTGAATCACACTTCAGCACATTGCAAGCGCCCGTCTAGCAACATCAGCTAACTTCTCTGTGGTCAAAAGTCCACATTGTGAGTTGAGTGATGTCTGCGAATAATCCCCCCTACGGCCAGGATCCTGACCGGACCACGGCGTACAACTGGAACCAGGGGCAGCAGCCGGAGAACCCCCCGACGATGCCTCAGTCATCGGGACAGCCGTACCCGCCGCAGCAGCCCTACCAGCAGGGGGGCTACGGCCAGCAGGCGTCCTACGGGCAGCAGCAGCCGTACAACCCGCAGCAGGGGTACGGCCAGCAGCAGCCCACCTACGACGCGGGCTACGGCCAGCAGAGCTCGTACGGCCAGCAGCAGAACTGGCAGCAGGGCTGGCAGCAGGGCCAGGGTTGGCAGCAGGAACAGCAGCAGCAGGGTTGGCAGAACGACCAGTACGCCCAGAGCGGCTGGCAGCAGCAGGGGCCCGACGGGTTCGGCCCGGCGCAACCGCCCAAGAAGGGCCGCAAGACCTGGATCGTCGCCGCGGCCGCCGCGCTCGCGGTGATCCTGCTCGGCGGCGGCGCCGTATGGGCCATGGGCGCCATCGGCGGCGGCGGCACGCAGCCGAACGAGGTCCTGCCCGCCAACTCGATCGCCTACGCCCGGCTCGACCTGGACCCGGCCGCGAACCAGAAGCTGGCGCTGTTCGAGATCGCCAGGAAGTTCACGGTCACCAAGGACTCCTTCACCGGCGAGGACCCGCGCAAGGCGCTCTTCGACACGATCAACTCCGACTCCTCCAAGGTCGACTTCGCCAAGGACGTCGACCCCTGGCTGGGCAGCCGGGTCGGCTTCGCCGCCGTGCCCTCGGGCAAGGAGGAGCCCGACTTCGCGGTGGCCGTCCAGATCAAGGACGAGGCGCAGGCCAAGGCCGGCATCGCCAAGCTGATGAAGGAGGAGAAGTACGGTCTCGCCTTCCGTGAGGACTACGCGCTGCTGAGCTCGACCCAGGAGCTGGCCGACAAGTTCGCGAAATCCGAGGGCAGCCTGGCCGACAACGCCGAGTTCAACGACGACATGGGCGCGGTCGGCGAGCAGGGCGTGCTGTCGTACTGGGCCGACATGGGCGGGCTCATGGAGCTGGCCAAGAAGGAGGTCCCGGCCGAGCAGGCCGCCCTCGTGGACCAGGTCAAGGACGCCAGGTTCGCCGGCGCGCTGCGCTTCGACAGCGCCTACGTCGAGCTCGCCGGCCTCGTGCGCGGCGCCAAGGGCATGACCCCCGAGGGTGACCTGCCCAAGGCCAACCTGGGCACGCTGCCCGCCACCACGGCGGCCGCCGTGTCGATCTCCGGCCTCGACCAGATGGTCACCAAGCAGTGGGACCAGATCCAGAAGCAGGCCGCGGCGACCGGCGGCGCCGAGGTCAAGCAGATGCTGGAGCAGGCGCAGAGCCAGCTCGGGCTGCAGCTGCCCGGCGACCTGGCCACGATCTTCGGCAAGAACTTCACGCTCGCCGTGGACAGCCAGGGCCTGGGCGGCGACCAGATCAAGGGCGGCGTGCGCATCGCCACCGACCCGGCCAAGGCGCAGGCCATCGTCGACAAGGTCCAGAAGGCGCTGACCTCCCAGGGCCAGACCATGCCGCAGATCGCCAAGGTCGCCGGCGACGGCGTCTTCACCGTGGCGACGACGGACGAGTACGCCAAGCAGCTGGCCGGTGAGGGCACGCTGGGCGACTCGGAGACGTTCCAGACGGCGATCCCCAACGCGGACGACGCCAACTACGCGGTCTTCGTGGACCTGGACAAGGTGGAGAGCCTTTACCTCAAGTCCATGGAGGGCGACGACAAGGCCAACCTGCAGGTGCTGCGGGCCGTCGGGATGAGCGGCACGCAGACCGACACCGAGGCGACGTTCTCGCTGCGGCTGCTGTTCAACTGAGCACGCAACGGAACAGGCGGCCGGACCCTCATGGGCCGGCCGCCTGTTTCATGCTCGTCTCAGGCCCAGAGCTGGCCTTCGAGGCGCTCTTCCGCCTCCTCCAGGGTGCCCTCGTAGGCGCCCGTGGACAGGTATTTCCAGCCGCCGTCGGCCACCACGAACACGACGTCGGCGCGCTCGCCCGCCTTGACCGCCTTCTTGGCCACGCCCAGCGCCGCGTGCAGCGCCGCGCCGGTCGAGACGCCGGCGAAGATGCCCTCGGAGGCCAGCAGCTCGCGCGTGCGCCGCAGCGCGTCGGCCGAGCCCACCGAGAAGCGGGTGGTCAGCACGGACTCGTCGTAGAGCTCGGGGATGAAGCCCTCGTCCACGTTGCGCAGCCCGTAGACCAGCTCGCCGTAACGCGGCTCGGCGGCGACGATCTGCACGTCCGGCACCCGCTCGCGCAGGAACCGCCCGACGCCCATCAGCGTGCCCGTCGTGCCGAGCCCGGCCACGAAGTGGGTGACGGTGGGCAGGTCCTCGAGGATCTCCGGGCCGGTGGTCTCGTAGTGCGAGCGCCAGTTGGCCGGGTTTCCGTACTGGTAGAGCATCACCCAGGAGGGATTCTGGACCGCCAGCTCCTTGGCCACGCGTACGGCCTCGTTGGAGCCGCCCGCCGCGGGCGAGGAGATGATCTCCGCGCCCCACATGCGCAGGAGCTGACGGCGCTCCTCCGAGGTGTTCTCGGGCATCACGCAGATCAGCCTGTAGCCCTTGAGCTTGGCCGACATGGCGAGGGAGATGCCGGTGTTGCCGCTGGTGGGCTCGAGGATCGTGCAGCCGGGCGTGAGCCGGCCGTCCTTCTCGGCCTCCTCGATCATCCACAGGGCGGGCCTGTCCTTGATCGACCCGGTCGGGTTGCGGTCTTCGAGCTTGGCCCAGATCCGCACGTCGGCGGAGGGCGACAACCGCGGCAGCCCCACGAGGGGCGTGCGGCCGACCGAGTCGATCAGCGAGTCGAACCGCATGTCACCCGCCGGCGACGGCAGGCAGCACGGTCACCGTGTCGCCGTCGGACAGCGGCGTGCCCAGGCCGCCCAGGAAGCGCACGTCCTCGTCGTTCAGGTAGACGTTGACGAAGCGGCGCAGGCTGCCCGCGTCGACCAGGCGCTCCTTGATGCCGGGGTGGCGCGACTCCAGATTGCTGATCAGCTCTTCGAGGGTGGCGCCCTCGGCGTCGACGGCCTTGGCGCCGTCGGTGTAGTTACGCAGGATGGTCGGAATGCGAACCTCGATGGCCATCGCGCTCAGTCTCCTCAGATCAGGTCGTCGTCCCATCGGCAGCAACACCGATGGCCGTACGCGGATTCCGCGTGACGTTCCAGCAAGAAATCTGCTCGTCGGGCTGCCGCCCTGCTGTCACACCCCGTGGCAGTGGAGCGGCAGATTTCTCGCGGGACAGTCGTAGACAACGACAGCCGGAGTGTGCGCGAAGAGGAAGCTCTGCACCGGCCTGGCCATCATGGGAGAAACCTTACCTCTTCCTCGGTAATCACTCCGTCGAGGATCCGGTACGAGCGGAACTCCACCTCGGCCTCGTCCCGCGTGGAGACCAGGACGTAGTGGGCGTTCGGCTCGGAGGCGTAGGAGACGTCGGTGCGCGACGGGTACGCCTCGGTGGCCGTGTGGGAGTGGTAGATCACGACGGGCTCCTCGTCGCGGTCGTCCATCTCACGCCAGACGCGCAGCTGCTCCATGGAGTCGAAGCGGTAGAAGGTGGGCGAGCGCTCGGCGTTCTCCATCGGGACGAACCGCTCGGGGACACCGTTCTTGCCCGCGATCACCCCGCACGCCTCGTCGGGGTGGTCGGCACGGGCATGGGCGACGATCTTGTCCACCAGTTCCTGCGAGATCGACAGCATGCCCGGAAATTACCAGAGCGCCCGGACCAGGCTGTCCTGGAGGTAGGTCAGCCAGTCGTAGGTGAGGTAGGCCGGGTAGCGAGGGTCGTCCTCGGACATCACGGCGATCTCGTCGTGGACCTCCTCGGTCACGTCGAGCTTGGTGCCGAGCGTCAGGCGCACGTCGTTGAGCGAGCGCAGCCAGGCCTGGGCCTGCTCGGGCGTGAGCTCCGCGCGGCCGGACCTGGCGGTGTCGAAGACGGTCTGCGCGTCGGCCCGCTTGCCGTCGCGCAAGGTGGCCTCGGTGTAGCGGCGGAACTCCGCCGAGTCCTTCTCGTCCTCGTACGCCGACGGGAACAGCCTGGCCAGCACCGGGTCGGTCGGCGCCTCTCCCCCGCCGATGCCCAGCGCCCGCTCCAGCGGGTCGTCGCTGGTGCGCCCCGGCTCCACGATGCCCAGCATCATCGACACGAGCGAGCGCAGGAGCGAGACCTCCGCGGCCTCGAACTCCGCGACGACGACGCCGCCCTTGCCCGACGAGAACCCCGATGTCACCCGCGCCGCCTCACTGACCTCATGTGCCTCACTTGACCGAGTCCGGCTGGACCGTCGCCCACAGGCCGTAGGAGTGGAGAATCTGCACATCGCGTTCCATCTCTTCCCGCGTGCCACTGGACACGACGGCCTTGCCCTTCTGGTGTACGTCCAGCATGAGTTTTTCGGCCTTCTCCCTCGTGTAGCCGAAGACCGATTGGAAGACATAGGTCACGTAGGACATGAGGTTGACCGGGTCGTTCCAGACGATGGTCACCCATGGCAGATCGGGTCGGACGTCCGATGACGGACGCTCAACGGCGATTGGAGCGGTGCTACCCACATCCCCGAGTCTGCCCTATCTGGGCCGTAGTCTTCGAGTCGTGACAATGACCATGAGCACTGCGTTGCTCACAGATCACTATGAGCTGACGATGCTGCAGGCGGCACTCCGGAGCGGGGCGGCGCACAGGCGCGCCGTTTTCGAGGTGTTCGCCAGACATCTACCGGGTGGCAGGCGCTACGGGGTTGTCGCCGGTACGGGACGTGTCCTGGACGAGCTAGAACGCTTCCGTTTTAGTGAGGAAGAACTCACCTATTTGCGAGAGCGGCACGTCGTCGACGCCGACACTCTGGCGTTTCTCGCCGATTACCGGTTTTCCGGGAGCATCTACGGCTACCGCGAGGGCGACCTCTACTTCCCCGCTTCCCCGATCATGATCGTGGAGGGCACCTTCGCGGAGGCCGTGCTGCTGGAGACCCTCACGCTGTCGATCCTGAACCATGACTGTGCCATCGCCTCAGCAGCCTCCCGCATGACCAACGCCGCCGGCAAGCGGCCGCTCATCGAGATGGGCTCGCGCCGCACCCACGAGGGCGCCGCCGTCGCCGCCGCGCGGGCCGCGTACATCGCCGGGTTCGCCTCCACCTCCAACCTCATGGCCGGGTACGCCTACGGTGTGCCCACGGCCGGCACGGCGGCGCACGCGTTCACGCTGCTGCACGACTCCGAGAAGGACGCGTTCGAGGCCCAGATCGCCTCGCTCGGTCGCAAGACGACGCTGCTGGTGGACACGTACGACGTGACCGAGGCGGTGCGCACGGCCGTGGAGCTGGCCGGGCCGGAGCTGGGCGCGGTCCGCATCGACTCCGGCGACCTGGCCGCCGCCGCGCAGGAGGTGCGCGAGCAGCTCGACGCGCTCGGGGCCTTCGACACCCGCATCCTGGTCACCTCCGACCTGGACGAATACGCCATCGCCGCGCTCGCCGCCGCCCCCGTCGACGGTTACGGCGTCGGCACGTCCCTGGTGACCGGCTCCGGCGTGCCCACGGCCGCCCTGGTGTACAAGCTGGTGGCGAGGGAGACGGTCTCGGGCAAGCTGGAGGCCGTGGCCAAGCGCTCGGTGGGCAAACCGTCGCGCGGGGGCCGCAAGCAGGCGTACCGGCTCCTGGACGACGCGGGCAACGTGGAGACGGAGTTGATCACCACCGGCGGCCTGGCCCCCGAAGGGGGCATCCCCTTGCTGCACGAGCTGGTGCGCGACGGGCAGGTCGTGGGCAGGGAGCCCCTGTCCGCCGCCCGCGAGCGCCACGCCACCGCCGTCGCCAGCCTCCCCCAGGAGGCCCTGCACCTCGGCAGGGGGTACGCGGCCATCCCCACGGAGTTCGCCTGAGGCTCCCCGCGGCGGTGGGGTGGCGGGGTGAAGGGCGGGCCCTGTTATTAGAGTGCTGAATATGGGGACCGCATTGATCATCGTCGATGTGCAGAACGACTTCTGCGAGGGCGGCAGCCTGCCCGTGGCCGGCGGCTCGGAGGTGGCGGCGGCGATCACTCGCCACGTGACCGAACACGGCTATGACCACGTGGTGGCGACCCGCGACTACCACATCTCGCCCGGCGACCACTTCGCCGAATCGCCCGATTACGTCTCCACGTGGCCGGCGCACTGCGTGGCCGGGACCCCGGGAGCCGACTTCCACCCGTCGTTCGACGTGTCGGAGGTCGAGGAGGTGTTCAGCAAGGGCGCCTACGCCGCCGCGTACAGCGGTTTCGAGGGCCTTTCGAGCGACGGGGTCCCGCTGGCCGAGTGGCTCGGGGAGCGCGGGGTGCACGAGGTGGACGTGGTCGGGATCGCCACGGACCACTGCGTGCGCGCGACGGCGCTCGACGCGCTCAAGCACGGGCTGGCGGTGCGGGTGCTGCTGGACCTGACGGCCGGCGTGGCCCCGACGACCACGGAGGTGGCACTGGCGGAGCTCAAGGACGCGGGCGCCACTCTCCGGGGAGCGCCCTTCCTGGGCTGACAGCGTCATCCTTGATCGCGAAGCGTATGCGATAGGCAACGCTGCGTTCATGTGATATTCAAGAGGACGAACCCCCTCCGGAGCCGTAGTAATACGGAGAGTCACAAACTCCTTTTCGCGGGAGGTAGATACATGCTGGCCATCTCCCTGGGTGTGGCCTGGCTCGTCCTCGGCCCTCTCTGCCTGTGGCTGCTGGTCCGGGGCAGCACCGGCGAGCGGCTGGCCGCGATCGTGACGCTGGCGCTGCTGGAAGGCGGGACGATCGCGATGGGCGCCGAGGAACGACCGCCGCCCGCCCGTCAGGCGATCGTGGCGAACGTCATGCCCTCCTGCCAGG
The DNA here is from genome assembly GCF_043496855.1 of Nonomuraea sp. JJY05. Taxonomy (NCBI): domain Bacteria; kingdom Bacillati; phylum Actinomycetota; class Actinomycetes; order Streptosporangiales; family Streptosporangiaceae; genus Nonomuraea; species Nonomuraea sp. JJY05. Next base: position 40,254 of record NZ_JBIEIS010000012.1, on the reverse strand, counting down.
AGCGCGTCCCGGTCCCCCGGTCGGCGAAGGTGGCCCACGAGATCGTGCTGACCTGGGCGGCGGCGCCGCAGGAGTGCGGGGCGGCCGAGGTCGTGGTCCGGGCCGAGGGGCGCAAGCTGCGCCTGTGGCTGTACGAGGGCCCCAACGTCGGCAGCCGCCTGGCCGCGCTCACCGCGCGCCACCAGCGCGTGTTCACGCTGCCCGTGCACGTCGAGAGCGGCAGGGCCGCGCTGAGGCTGCCCATGCGGGACAAGCCGGATTACGTCCTGACCGATGGCCGCACCGGGCGACGCATCCCCCAGACGTAATCAGGGCACGGCCACCGCGAGCCGCAGCGCGTCGTCGAGCCGGGCGAAGACCTCGAACGCGTGCCGCAGTCCGGTGATCGACAGCACTCTGGCCATGACCCCCTGAACTCCTCCGAGCAGCAGCCGGGTCCCTCTCGACTCGCACCGCTGCATGACGCCGACGAGCTCGTTCATCCCCATGGAGTCGCAGAACGAGAGCTCGCCCAGGTCCAGGATCAGGAAGGGCTTGGGGGGAAGCGCCCAGACGGGCTCGAGGTGCTCGCGCAGCACCCGCAGGGCGTTGACGTCGAGTTCGCCCTCGAGCTTGAGGATGACGGCGTTTCGCGAGAGGCCGGAAGTCACGGTCAGCGTCGGCTTTCTGGTGACCTCAGACGACATGGGCAAAGTCCTTCTGCGTATCCCGAGACAAGCCAAGAGTGGTTGTTGCCTCTTCCGTCGAGTTTCTAACAGATGGGCAGCGCTCTGTGGCCAAACGCACAGAGTCACCCACCGTCACAGGCGACCGGCACGCGCGCAGCGCCGGGGGGCGGAGCGCCGCGCGCGACGGCTCCCTCAGACTGTCCCGAAGGTGATCACATAGGCGGCGAGCAGCACGGACAGGACGATCAGCAGGACGCCCGTGCCGCTGATCACCATGACGACGTTGGCCCGCTTCACCATCCAGCGGATGGCCGCCGCTGCCAGTGTGATCAAGGTCGTCAGGAGGAGGAGGGTCAAGGCTCTGGTATCGGTTGATGTTGGTATTGCCACCGAGAGGTGGAGGGCTAGTGTGGTCATGAAGGTTTTCCCTGGTGCGGATACGCGCTCTGACAGAAACCTCGCTCGCGGGCACCTCCGCCGATGATTGGGCTCGTCGCGGGGGTGTCCGCTGTCTTTCTGCGTGGGATGCCGCTCGTACCGGGTGTGGCTCATCGGACCCTCGCCACGAACCACCTCCACCCATATTCAGCTAACTTCAGTGAACCTTCTCTAATTAGAGGTTTACCCCGACTGAACCGCCCTATTCGTACACGGCTGTGACAGCTGAATGGTTAGACTGATGGCTCTTGTGCTCACTCGTTTGTGCACGTTGGCTGTTCTGTTAGGCCTTAGCTGCGGATTCTTCATCGATTCCGCCGCCGGGTTGATGTTCACTAGAGATTACTGAAGTTCACACCAATGGGGCTGGCATGAGCGGCGTCAATTCCGCGCTGGCGCGCCGATTGCGCGAGCTGCGCGAGAGCCACTGGCCTGACCTGCGCGTCACCCAGGCACAGCTGCGCGACGCGTTCCAGGTCAGCGTCGCGCTGATCTCGTCATGGGAGTCGACTCATACGAGCAAGATCCCGCCCTTACACCGGCTGGAGAAGTACGCCGCGTTCTTCGCGACCAAGCGATCGATCTCCAACGGGAGCGCGCGCGTGCTCCCGGTGTCCGAGCTGACACCGGGCGAGCTCGAGGACCACCGTCACTTGCTCGGCGAGCTGAACCGGCTGCGCCAGGCCGCGCTGAAAGCCCAGGCCTCGGGTGACGGCGCCGAGCCGGCGACGGCGCGGGACGCGCTCCAGACCGGCCCCTGGCACTTCCGCGACGGGGAGCCGATCACGGTCATCTGCTCGCAGGTCCCGGAGGAGGACCGGGCCAAGATCCCGTACGCGGACCCGTCGAGCCCCGACTACATCGAGCTGTACAAGTATTCGGACCTCGACTCCCTCTTCGAATTGTGGGGCCACCTGCGGGCCGCGAATCCGCGCAGCCCGGTGAAGCTGGTCTCCACGGAGGATCTGCGTTCCGACGACCTGACGACGCACGTGGTGCTGCTGGGCGGCGTCGACTACAACGCGGTGACCGGGGCGGTGCTCGCGCAGGCCGAACTCCCCGTGCGGCAGGTGCCCGACTGGGAGGGGGAAAAGGGGCCGTATTTCGAGGTCATCGAGGGGGACGACACGCGCAGGCACTACACCGTCACCGCCGGATCCGGCGATAATCTGCAACTCCTTGAGGACGTCGGGTTCTTCTACCGCGGCGTCAATCCCGACAATGTCGAGCGCACGTTGACCATTTGCAATGGGATGTACGGCAGAGGCGTCTACGGTGCGGTGCGGGCCCTGACCGACGAGCGATTCCGCGACCGCAACGCCGTCTATCTGCGGGACCGTTTCGGCACCGCCGCGGCCTACAGCATTCTCACGCGCGTCAGGATCAGGGACCGCGTGGTCGTCACACCTGATTGGACCCTGGACACGTTCCGGCTGCATGAGTGGTCGGAGCCCTCTCATGGTGACTGAGGTCGGATCGGAGCATCACCACGGCTCCCATCGGGCCCTGATCGAGATCCACCCGCGAGTCGCGAAGTCCGGCCGCGTGGACGCCATCGTCGTGCCGACCATCAGGCATCCGCGCTGGCTGAGCCACGCGATCCGGCTGGCGATCGCGCTGGACTGCCCCCTCGTGACCCTACACAGCAAGTGGAGCAGGCCGGGCCTGGCCAACCTCCTGATGCCGGCCGGCCTGCGGTTCATCTCCGTCGACATCGACAACCCGGCCCGGCTCAACCTGCCCGACTTCGCGACGACGGCCCTGCTGAAGGGCACGCCGTTCGCCCGCGCGACCGACCTCAGCGCCAAGCGCAACACGGGCCTGCTCCTGGCCCGCCTGATGGGCTGGCGGCGCATCGTCTTCCTGGACGACGACATCGAGGTCGGCGGGCACGAGGAGGTCGCGCACGCGGCTGCCCTGCTCGACTCGTACGACGCCGTGGGCATGCACATCGGCGGCTATCCGGACAACTCGGTGGTGTGCCACGCCCACCGGCTGACCGGCGGGCATCAGGAGTCGTTCGTGGGCGGTGGCGCCCTGGCCGTCGAGACGACCCGCAGCCCCTCGTTCTTCCCCAACATCTACAACGAGGACTGGTTCTACCTGCTGGGCGAGAAGTCGGTGCGCCCGCTCGCGGTCACGGGGATGGTCAAGCAGCGCCCGTACGACCCTTTCGACCGCCCCATCCGCGCGCGGGACCAGGAGCTCGGCGACGTGCTGGCCGAGGGCGTCTACTGGCTGCTCGACGGCGACGAGGGCACGGGCTGGCAGGCCGCCGCCGACCCGGCGTACTGGGTCGGCGCCCTCGCCAGGCGCGGTGACTTCGTCAAGGACGTGCTGCGCCGCGTCAGAGAGCTCCCGCCGGGCGCGACGACGAGCCGCCGGGCCATGGAGGAGTCGCTGCTGGCCGCGCTGGGCCGGCTCAACCGCATCACGCCGCAGTTCTGCGTCAAGTACCTGGAGGCGTGGGCGGCCGACCGCGACGAGTGGGCCGCCCACTTCGCCAAGATCCCGCAACTCGGGCCGAGCGTGGCCGATGCCATGAAATGGCTGGTCAAACCTGGTGCACCACAATTGCGCCAGTGGACCTCATTTGATTCATAACAGGGCGAACCGGGAATCTGTCGTCCGTGGGGCCACGTGACATCCGCCAGGCCGTCCATACGGACCTCCCTGCCATGGTCGACTCGCTCGGGCAGGAGGCCTACTTCACCGACCGGCTCGCCAGGCAGGACTCCGGTCACGGGGTCCTGCTCGTCGCCTGGAAGGGCGAGGTGGCGGTCGGCGACGTCTACGTGTGGCTGGGACCCGCGGAGGAGCCGGAGCTGCGTACTCACTTACCGGGCGTGGCGCTGCTCACGCACCTGGAGGTCGTGCCCTGGATGCGCAACCGGGGCATCGGCACGGCGCTGCTCTGGGCCGCCGAGGAGCGGCTCCTGGCCGACGGCCACGACCAGGTCGCCCTCGGCGTGGGCCTGGACAACCCCGACGCCCTGAGGTTGTACCAGCGCCGCGGCTACGCCGAATGGCCGCACGGCGAGGTGGCCACCACCGACGTCGTCTACCACCCGAACGGCGGGCTCGAGCTCCGGCCCGAGCTGTGCCGCATCCTCGTCAGAAAGCTCGGTTGAGCGCGAGCCGGCTAGCGGCGCTGGGTGGCCCAGCGGCGGATGGTGTCGATCCGCTCCTGGATCTGCTCCGCCGTCGCCTGCGCGATCGGCGGCCCGCCGCACGAGCGGCGCAGCTCCGAGTGGATGACCCCGTGCGGCTGGCCCGTGCGGTGGTTCCACGCGCCCACCAGGCCGTTGAGCTCGCGCCGCAGCTCCGCGATCTGCTCGTGCGGCGCCAGCGTCTCGCGCGGCTGCTCCTCCGCCTGCTTGCGCCTGGCCGCCTGCTGGTCGGACTGCCGCTTGCGCAGCAGTGTCGCCACCTGGTCGGGCTCCAGCAGCCCCGGAAGGCCGAGGAAGTCCTCCTCCTCCGCCGAGCCGACCGCCGCGCCCGTGCCGAACTCGCCGCCGTCGAACAGCACCCGGTCGAATGTGGCCGACGTCTCCATCGTCTCGAACGGGAGCTCGTCGCCCAGGACGTCGGGATTGTCCTTCTGGCGGTTGGCCTGCTCGAGGAGGCTGTCGTCGAGCCCGTCCTCGGGAGGCCGCTTGTTGAGCACGTGGTCGCGCTCGACCTCCATCTCGTTGGCCAGCCCCATGAGCGTGGGCACCGAGGGGAGGAAGACCGAGGCCATCTCGCCGCGCTTGCGGGCACGCACGAAGCGGCCCACGGCCTGGGCGAAGAAGAGCGGGGTCGAGGTGGAGGTGGCGTAGACGCCCACGCACAGGCGGGGGATGTCGACGCCCTCCGACACCATGCGCACGGCCACCAGCCAGCGGTCCGGCGAGGCCGCGAACTGCTTGATCTTCTTCGACGCGCCGGGGTCGTCGGAGAGGACCACGGTGGCGCCCTCGCCGGTGATGTTGCGCAGGTGGCGGGCGTAGGCCCGGGCCGTCTCGTGGTCGGTGGCGATGACCAGGCCGCCCGCGTCCGGCACGCCCCTGCGCACCTCGGTGAGGCGCCGGTCGGCGGCCTGCATGACCTGGCGGATCCAGTCGCCCTTCGGGTCGAGCGCGGCCCGCCACGCCTGCGAGAGCTGGTCCTTGGTGAGCGGCGTGCCGAGCGTCGCGGCGATCTCGTCGCCGGCGCGCGTGCGCCACTTCATCTCGCCGGAGTAGGCCAGGAAGATGACCGGGCGCACGACGCCGTCGTCGAGCGCGGGGCCGTAGCCGTAGGAGTAGTCGGCGACGCTGCGCTTGAGGCCCTCGCCGTCCTCCTCGTAGGCGACGAACGGGATGGGGTTGTCGTCGGACCTGAACGGCGTGCCGGTGAGCTGGAGGCGGCGCGTGGCGGGCTCGAACGCCTCGCGCACGCCGTCGCCCCACGACTTGGCGTCGCCCGCGTGGTGGATCTCGTCGAAGATCACCAGCGTCTTGCGCGCCTCCGTGCGTGCCCGGTGCAGCGCGGGGTGCATGGCGACCTGCGCGTACGTCACCGCCACCCCGGTGTAGTCGCGCGACGTCGTGCCCTGGCTGTTCTTGAACTCGGGGTCGATGCCGATGCCGACCCGCCCGGCGGCGTCGGCCCACTGCCGCTTGAGGTGCTCGGTGGGCGTGACGATCGTGATCGACCTGATCACGCCGTTGGCGATCAGTTCGCTGGCGATGCGCAGGGCGTAGGTCGTCTTGCCCGCGCCCGGGGTCGCCACGGTGAGGAAGTCACGCGGCTCGCGCCTGAAGTAGAGGTCGAACGCCTCCTGCTGCCACGCACGGAGCTTGGGGGCGGTGCCCCATGCGGCCCGGTCGGGATAGGAAGGCGAAAGGTGGGACGCGGCGAAGGTGCTCACCGCATCACCTCTGGGGTTCGTGTGCTTCGCTCTCTCACAGTGACCCGATAGTAATCGGGCCGACCGACAAGACGTGCCGTGAGCCGAGGATTCTGGCCAAGCTCTTCCTCACGTGATAGGGCCTGGCGGACAAGAAACCTGCTCATCAGACCGCCGCTCCGAGATGCCGGGTAAGGCCGTAGCGGCAGTCCATTTAGCAGGTTTCTCATCCGTACTTGATCTTCGTCATGACCGTGTCGAGGGCCTGTCTGCGTGCGGTTTCCTCGGGTTGGAGCAACCCCAGGAGCATGACGGCGGAGCCCGCGCGAGTGAGAAGCGTCACTCTCAGGAACGCCGGCCGGTTGGCCACATCCTGATATTCCGCCCGCAGCGCCCGGGTGTGGCCGCCGGGGAACTCCTTGTCCTCGACGACGGTCACCCGGTCTCCTTTGAGCAGCAGCCTGGAGTAGAGCTCCGCCGCCTCGGCCGTGGCCTTCCTGGCGTCCGCCACGGCCCCGGAGACCGGTCTGGCCATGACGAGCCCGCCGCCGCCGTCCCTGACCACGGAGGTGAAGCCCGTCACGGGCGGCACCGCCTCCTGGCTCCACCCCTGCGGCAGCGTCACCGACACCTTGGCCAGGGAGTCGCTCAGCCGCCCGGTCTCCGCCGCGGGCGCCGTGATCCGCAGCACCACGACGGTCGCCCCCGCCACCAGGCCGACGCCCGCCAGCAGGGCCACCGACCCGGCCGCCCACCGCCGCAGCGCCCTCCCGGGCACGCCTGTGCGCCGCCCGGGGTCCACCGGAGAGCCGTAGAGGCGCGCGGACGGGGGAAGGGTGTCCCAGGGCTCGAACTCGCGGTCCAGGCCGTAGGCGGCGGTTCTGCGGATCTGCGGGTTCCACGGCTCCTCGGGCTCGAAGGCCAGGGGGTCGGGCTCGCCGCGGACCGGCTCCGGGCCGCTGGAGCGGGCATGCCGCCGTACCGGCTCCGGGTCGGGGTCCGGCACGGCCTCCAGTGGGCCCGCGCGCCCCCGCCGCGGCTCCTCCTCGTGGGGCGCGCCCCACGCGTACCGCGGAGGAGTACGGCGATGCCTGGGAGCGGGCTGAGGCGGCCAGACCCGGCGGTCACTATCGGCGTCATCCTCCATGGCACCTCCCTGACCGCTGTCCTATCACTCCGCGCGACGAGGGTCAGGAGAACCGTGATCGGTGTGACAGGAGGGGCGGAATTCAGCGGGTGCGTCCGGCGAGCAGGGTCGCGCTGAGGGCGATGGCGGCCATGAGGAACGAGATCACGACGAACCCGGTGGCGATCTCGTCCGGGGCGTGCCCGATCAGGTTGACCAGCGCGCCCGCGACCCCGATCGCCAGGGCGGAGCCGAGCATGTCCGTGACCGACAGGGCGGCGGAGTTCGCCCCCTGCTCGTTCACCGGGGACTGCCGCAACGCGGTGACGCTGACCGTGGTCATGCCGAAGCCCATCCCGAACCCGGCCACGATCCACGCGGGCACCGCGATCCACCCGGTCACCCCGGGAACGACGCAGAGCGTGCAGATCAGGATGGAGACGGTGACGCAGCCCGCTCCCAGCCGGATCCGCTTGTACGCCTCCCCCTCCCGCCTGCTCTGCAGGAACGACCCCGCGGACCACCCCAGCGCCCCCGTCGTCAGCGCGATCCCCGCGAGCTTGAGGTCGAAGTGCTTCACCTCCTGCAGCGCCAGCGGGATGAAGGAGTTCACCCCGAAGAAGGCGGCCGAGAAGAAGCCCCGCATCAGCACGGTCGTGGGCAGCCCGCGCGCGAACCGCAGCGCCCTGGGAGGCAGCAGCCGGTACAGCCCGTAGATCAGGAACGCCAGGCCCGCGACCGCCTCCAGGACCCCGGTCACGGGGCTTCTGTGCAGCAGGTCCACGCCCTGCAGCAGCGCCCCGGCCCCGCCCGCCGTGGCGGTGGCGGCCAGCGTCATCGCGACCGGCCTGGAGCGCGGACCGGTCGACGGCTCATGGGACGAGGACGGCCTGCGCAGCGCGGGCACGAGCATCACCAGAGCGGGCACGACCAGCGGGATGATCCCGTAGAAGACGTACCGCCAGCCCCACTGCACGGCCACGAACCCGGCCACGGCCGGCCCCACCATGGCGGGCACCACCCAGGCCGCGGAGACGGCCGCGAAGACCTTGGGCCGCAGGGCCTCCGGATAGACGCGCGCGATCATCACGAGCAGCGCCACGATCGAGGCGCCCGCGCCCAGCCCCTGCACGGCCCGCGCCACGAGGAACAGCCCCGCCGAGTGCGCCGCCCCGGCCAGCGCCATCCCCGCCACGAACAGCACCACCCCCGACAGGAACGGCAGCTGGTAGCCGCGGCGGTCCGACCAGAGGCCCGCCACCACGTTCGCGAAGAGGCTGGCGATGAGGAAGGCCGAGAAGCTGATCCCGTACAGGTCGAGGGCGTTCAGCTCGTGGGCCACCGCCGGCATGACCACCCCGACCGACATGCCCTCGAAGGCGACCAAGGTGATCGTCAGCACGATGCCGACCGTCGCGATGCGGTATTCGGGGCTGAGGATGCGGGTGGATTCGTAGGGAGTGTCGAGCGCCTTTGGACCTGTCACCCACACATCGTAATTTGCCGGAAATCTAGGCTGATGGGGTGGTGTTCCGGTACACCGCCCACATCTGGTGCATGCGCTCCGCCTGACCGGGGGTGAACTCCGACATGCACTTGTCGTGCGCGTAGTCCATGAAGTTGTGCGCCGGGTCGATGCCGGGATGCTGCGCGCAGCTGTCCTTGTCCGCCGGGCAGGCCTCGGTCGGCCGGGCCTCCATCGGGGTGTCGGCGATGCCGTCGCCGGGCAGCTCGCAGCCGTTCTCGAATGTGTGGAAGAGGCCGAGCCAGTGCCCGATCTCGTGCACTCCGGTGAAGCCGCGGTTGTAGTTGCTCATCGCGCCGCCGGGCAGGCTGCGCCAGTCGATCACGACGCCGTCCAGCCTGGGCGCCTCGTGATGCCAGTACGGGTAGCTGGCGAATCCCAGCATCTGCTCGCTGAGCTGGGCGATGTAGAGGTTGAGCGTGTCGGCACCGCCCTGGTGCAGCGCCACCTTCATCAGCCGCTCGTTGCCGACGGGGTCGTTGAACCACAAGGCGTTGTCAGTGACCGAGATGCCGTCGAGGCGGAAGCGCACGCCGGTGTCGACGCCGCCGTAGGTGCCGCCGTACGCGGCGTTGAGCACGTCGATCTGGGCCTTGACGTCCTGGTCGGTGACCTTGCGTTCACCACGCGTGATGACGTGCACCCGCGTGGGCACGGTGACCTGGCTGGGCGTCGTGGTGCCGGCGAGCCGCTTGCCCAGCTCGACCAGGACCTTGGCCACGTCTTCCGGCTTGGGCGAGCGCGGCCCCGTCCTGCGGGGCACCTGGCCCGCGCAGCGCGACGCCTGCGCCGCCTCGGTACGCAGCGGGGGCGTGAACCCGACCGCGAGCAGACATGCCAACGAGACGGCGGTCGCGCGCCGGACCATGCAAATCCCCCACCACTACGATCAGAGCCTCTATGGCTACCGACCGTAGCTTGACCTGGGGAGATTACCGGTCAGCAACACTCACTGCTTGTTGTCGCCGCCGTCGCCGCCACCCGGGGGCAGGCCGTCGTAAATTTCCTTGCACTCCGGGCAGACCGGATATTTCTTCGGGTCGCGGCTGGGCACCCAGACCTTGCCGCACAGGGCCCGGATGGGCGTGCCCGTGACCATGCTCTCGGTGATCTTGTGCTTGTCCGCGTAGTGGGCGAACCGCTCGTGATCGCCGTCGCCGTGCGACGTCCGGGGCGTGGCCTCCTGCTCTGGGAGGATCTTCGTGGTGCTCACCCCACAGAGTTTATGCCCGGGCGCGACCAGGTCCCCCATATAGCGATACGGCCCCCGCCGCGTGGCGGGGACCGTACGTGGAATCAGGCTCAGCCCATGTGGACGGGCGCGCCCTCGGTCTTCCTGCCGGCCTTGACGAACAGCGTCAGTACGGCGGTCAGCACCGCGATGCCGGTGCTGACCAGGAAGGCCACGTGCATGCCGTCCATGAAGGCGTTGTGCACGGCGTCGCCGATCTGCTGCGGCACGCCGGGCGGGACGGCGCCGAACGCGGCGGCCTTCTCCAGCCCCGTCATCTGGGCGGGCGGGATGGCCTGGGCCGCCGGGCCGAGGTAGCCGGGCAGCTTGTCGGAGATCTCACCGGCCATCACGGCGCCCAGGATCGCGGTGCCGAGCGCGCCGCCGACCTGCATGGCCGACTGCTGCACGCCACCCGCGACGCCGGTCAGATTGACCGGGGCGTTGCCCACGATGATCTCCGTGGCGCCCACGAACACCGGCGACATGCCGAAGGCCAGCAGCAGGAACGGGATGCCGCTCTCGATGAACGACGCGTCGATGCTGAGCTGGGACATGAGGAACATCGAGAAGGCCGTGATCAGCAGGCCCGCCGCCATCGTGATCTTCGGCCCCAGCCTGCCGATCGCCATGCCCGCCAGCGGCGAGGCGACGATCATGCCGGCGCTCATCGGCAGCATGCGCAGACCGGCCTCCAGCGGGGACAGGCCGTGCACGCCCTGGAAGAAGAAGCCGAGGAAGAACATCGCGCCGAACATGGCGAACGCGACCATCATCATCAGCACGGTGCCGATGGAGATCGAGGCGTTCTTGAACAGCGACAGCGGCACCAGCGGCTGCCTGGCCCTGCTCTGCCAGAAGACGAACGCGCCGATCAGCACCGCGAACAGGGCCGCGAAGGTCAGCGTCGTGCTGTCGCCCCAACCCCACTCGGGAGCCTTGATGATCGTCCAGACGAGCGAGAACATCGCGCCGGACAGCAGCAGCACGCCGAGCCAGTCGATCCGCGCCAGCGTCTGCGCGCGGCTGTCCTTGATCAGGATGGTCCCGAGGACGAGGGCGGCGAGGCCGACGGGGGCGTTGATGAAGAAGACCGTCTCCCAGCTCGCGTTCTCGACCAGCAGGCCGCCCACGATCGGGCCGGCGGCGCTGGACAGGCCGATGATCGCACCCCAGGCGCCCATGGCCTGGTTGAGCTTCTCACCCGGGAACGCTCCACGCAGCAGCGCCAGGGCGGCCGGCTGGAGCAGCGCGCCGAATAGGCCCTGCAGCACCCGCAGGGCGATCAGCGCGCCCACCGGGGAGAGGCCGGGAATGATGTCGGCCAGCTCGGCGCTGAGCCCGATGCCCACCGAGGAGATGGCGAACCCCGCCACGCCGATCAGGAAGACGCGCTTGTGCCCGAACAGGTCGCCGAGCTTGCCGGCGGTGATCAGGAACACCGCCAGCGCCAGCAGGTAACCGCTGGTCACCCACTGCAGGTCCGACAGCGAAGCCTTCAGGTCGGCCTGGATGGACGGGTTGGCGATGCCCACCACGGTGCCGTCGAGCATGACCATGATGACGCCCAAGCTGACCGCCAGCAGCACGAGCCAGGGATTGCCGCCGGCCCCCGATTTCACCGCGCCGTGCGACGACGGCGCATCCACCGCCTTCGCCTGAGCCATGAGGTCCCCCTAAGTACACGAACAGCCCCACACCGGGGCATAGATCTCGTAAGCCTCAGGTAATCTATGGCAGCCACTGACTAATGACAAACCAGTTTTATTCGTCGTCATATGACTTATGGCACACTGTGACAGAAAGGTTTCGAGGGAGTGACCGCTGTGGGTCTACGGGAACGCAAGAAGGAGAAGACGCGCCTGGCGATCCTCGACGCCGCGCTCGACCTGTTCCTCGAACAAGGATACGAGTCGACCACGGTCGAGCAGATCGCGGGGGCGGTCGAGATCTCACCGCGCACGTTCTTCCGCTACTTCACCAGCAAGGATCACCTGGTCCTGTGGCACCACGACCACGGGGAGGAGATCATGCTCGAGACGCTGGCGTCCCGCCCGGAGGATGAGTCGCCCTTCACCGCGCTCATGCACGCCATGCGCGCGGTCGTGGGCGACCTGGAGGGGTCAACGCCCGAGGACCGGGCGAGGTTCCTGAAGCTGCGGCGGCTCATGGAGGACCATCCGAGACTGGTGGGCATGTCGGTGGCCAGGGGCGCGGCGACCGAGCGCCGCCTCATCGAGGTGATCGCCGCCCGCCGGGGCGTGGACCCCGACGAGGACAAGCTCACGCCCCTGATCGTGGCGTTCGCCGCCTGCACCCTGCGCGTCGGCTTCGAGTGCCCGCGGCGCGACAGCGGCCTGCCGGAGATCACGCAGCGGATGGCGGAGACCATCGAGCTGGCCGAGCGCTCGCTGCGACCCGGCTGGGACCGCTAGCTAGTTCATCGTCGGGTCGTCCGGGCAGGTCGCCACGAAGGCCAGCTCGCCGGGCTGCCGCCGCAGCACGTGCCGCCAGAGCGCTCGGGGATCGGCGTGGAAGGTGTCGCCGGCCTCGGAGTCGACCACATACCAGGCGCCTTCGGCGATCTCACTCTCCAGCTGGCCCGACGACCAGCCCGCGTACCCCGCGAAGATGCGCATCTGCGCGATCTCCCCCTGCAGGATCTCGGGCGGCGCGTCCAGATCCACCGTCCCGAGTCTCGAGACGGCCGGGGTGCCCGCGTGCAGCCTGCGCCAGCCGAGCGGCTCCTCACCGCTGGGGACCGCCGCCAGCGCGAGCGCGCTGTCCGTCTGCACGGGGCCGCCCTCGAAGAGCACGGAGGGCCCGGTCACCAGCGGATCCCACACGGGCAGCACCTGAGTCACCGAGATGTCGCTCGGTCTGTTGAGCACCACACCCAGGGTGCCGCCGTCGTGGTCGTGTTCGAGAATCAGCACGACGCTACGCCGGAAGTTGGGGTCGTCGAGAAGCGGCGTCGCCACCAACAAACCGCCGACGTAGATCGCTTCCGCCATACCTCCATCATGAAGGGTTCGCGAGGCTCGCGCTCCCCCAGTGTGCCGATGTTACTTTTCGTGCACACTTGGGCACCTTCTGTAGCAAAGATCACTCGTTGGGGGGAGCTCATGCATATCAGGACACGTCTCTTGCTGGCCGCACTCCCGGTGTGCGCGGTCCTGCTCCTCCCCGAGAGCGCGCAGGCGTGGCCCTGGCATGAGGACCACGGCGACCCGTTCACGATGACGGTGGACGACGTGCACTGCCGTTCGGGGCGCGCGCACGTCTCCCTGCACAACCTGACCGAGCAGCCCGCACGCTTCGACGTCCAGGCCGACGGGGTCAGCGTGGCGAACGGGGCCATCCCGGCGCACAAGACGATCGTCAGGCAGGTGCCGGTGGCCAAGGGCAGCACCGCGGATGTCGAGGCGTACTCGCTGGGCGACCCGCAGCGCAACACGCTCGTCGACTCCACCCGCGTCAAGAACGACTGCCCGTGGGGCCACCACCTGAACAACCTGCCCTTCACCGGCCCGCCCGCCGACCTCATGGGCAAGCTGGCGACGGCGGGCGGCCTGATCGTGGTGGGCGGCATCCTGTGGTGGTACGGCTCCATCTGGCCGCGTTCGACCCCGTGAGCTAGGGCTCTGTCACGACGAACGCGCCGGCCCTGGCGGCGGCCAGCGTGCGCGCCACGGACCGCTCGGCGTCCTTCTCGGTCACCGGCTCCCTGGTGACCACCAGCCGGTAGTAGAGCGGGGCGGAGATCGCGCGGATCACTTCCGCGCCGTCGGTGCCCGCGGGCAGCTCGCCCCGCTTGACGGCCAGGTCCACGACGTTGGCCCACTCCGCGATCCTGCGCAGGTAGAAGGCGCGCAGCGCGCCGGCGGCCTGCTCGTCGCTCGTGGCGGCGGCGATCACCGCCTGGAACGTGGCGCCGAGCCGCCCGTCGTTGATCGCCCCCAGGACGGACAGCGCGTTGGCCCGCAGGTCGGCCTCGACGCCACCCGTGTCGGCATGGGGCGTGGACTGGTTGGCCAGCTCGGTCATGAGATCGGTGACCAGACCCGCCCTGCTCCCCCAGCGCCGGTAGACCGTGGTCTTGCCGACGCCCGCCCTGGCCGCCACCTGGTCCATGGTCAGGCCATGGAAACCGTGCTCGACCAGCTCGTCCTGCGTGGCCTCCATGACGGCCGCGCGCACCCGCGCCGTACGGCCCCCGGGCCGCACGGTTCCCGCCGAACGGGAAGGTTGGTCCATCTAGTCTCCTTGTCGCAACGTTCCACTTTAACGGAACTGTCATCCCATTAAGGATTGACGGCGCATTTCCCCCACCTCCTGGACGCTGCCATGCGAAGATCGGTTCCATTCCGGAGGCCGTTCGGCAATACCGAACGAAGCTGCGCTAGTGTGCGAGCTGTGGGAGAGACGATTCAGTCGGTCGAGCGGGCGGCCGCGATCCTGAGGCTGCTCGCCTCGGGGCCGCGCCAGCTCGGGGTGGCCGAGCTGGCCAGGGCGCTGGGCCTGCCCAAGGGCACGCTGCACGGCATCCTGCGCACGCTGGTCCACGTCGGGTTCGTCGAGCAGGACCCGGCGAGCGGGAAATACCGGCTCGGCGCCACGCTGCTCCATCTCGGCAGCAGCTACCTCGACGTCAACGAGCTGCGCACCCGCGCCATCAACTGGGCCGACGCCCTCGCGGGGCGCAGCAGGGAGAGCGCCTGGATCGGCACCCTCCACGAGGGCCACGTGCTGGTGATCCACCACGTGTTCCGGCCCGACGACAGCATGCAGACCCTCCAGGTGGGCACCTACCTGCCGACCCATGCCAGCGCGCTCGGCAAGGTCCTGCTCGCCCACGACCCGTACGGCGAGCCGCCCGCGCCGCCGCTGCAGCCGTACACGAAGAACACGATCGTCGACCCCACGGCGCTGGACAAGGAGCTCGGCCTGGTCAGGACGCGCGGCTGGGCCGCCGAGACGGAGGAGCTCACCGAGGGCGAGGTGGCCATCGCCGCGCCCATCAAGGACCCGCGCGGCCTGGTAGTGGGCGCCATCGGCATCCGCGGCGCCGTCGAGCGGCTGGCCTCCGACGGCACCCTGCACATGGAGTTCGTCTCGTACGTACGGGACGCCGCCCGCGCGATCACCCGCTCACTTGAACATCCCTAAGGCCACGAAATAGCATTCGTTCGGCATTGCCGAACCAGAACCAAGCGAGGAACCCCGTGCCTCGACCTCAATACGTCGCAGCCATCGACCAGGGCACCACTTCCAGCCGCTGCATCGTCTTCGACCAGGCCGGCAACATCATCTCCGTCGCCCAGCGCGAGCACCGCCAGATCTTCCCCAAGCCCGGCTGGGTCGAGCACGACGCGGCCGAGATCTGGCAGGCCGTGCAGGGCGTGCTGGCCGAGGCGGTCGGCGGCGCCGGCATCGAGGACGGCCAGATCGCCGCGCTGGGCATCACCAACCAGCGCGAGACCACCGTGCTGTGGGAGCGGGCGACCGGCCGGCCCGTGTGCCCCGCGATCGTCTGGCAGGACACCCGCACCGACCAGCTGACCCGGGCGCTGGCCGAGCAGGAGGGGCTGTTCAAGGAGAAGGCGGGGCTGCCGCTGACGACGTACTTCTCCGGGCCGAAGATCCGCTGGCTGCTGGAAGCCTACGGGCTGCGGGAGCGGGCCGAGCGCGGCGAGGTGCTGTTCGGGACGATGGACAGCTGGCTGCTGTGGAACCTCACCGGCCGCCACGTCACCGACGTGACCAACGCGAGCCGTACGATGCTGATGAACATCCACACGCTGGCCTGGGACGACGAGCTGCTCGACGCGCTGGGCGTGCCCCGCGCGATGCTGCCGGAGATCCGCCCGTCCGCCGAGGTCTACGGCCGCACCACGGCGGGCCTCCCCGTCGCCTCGGCGCTCGGCGACCAGCAGGCGGCGCTGTTCGGCCAGACGTGCTTCGCGCCCGGCGAGACCAAGAGCACCTACGGCTCCGGCAGCTTCCTGCTGATGAACACCGGCCACGAGCCCGTCGTCTCCAAGCACGGCCTGCTGACCACGGTCGGCTACCAGATCGGCGACGGCCCGGCCACCTACGCGCTGGAGGGCGCGATCGCGGTCACCGGGTCGCTGGTGCAGTGGCTGCGTGACAACCTGGGCCTGATCTCCAGCGCGGCCGAGATCGAGACGCTGGCCAGGACGGTCGACGACAACGGCGGCTGCTACTTCGTACCGGCCTTCTCGGGGCTGTTCGCGCCGCACTGGCGCTCGGACGCGCGCGGCGTGATCGCGGGGCTGACCGGGTTCGTCACCAAGGGGCACATCGCGCGGGCCGTGCTGGAGGCCACGGCGTGGCAGACCCGCGAGGTGGTCGACGCGATGAACGCCGACTCGGGGCTCGACCTCACCACGCTGCGCGCCGACGGCGGCATGACCGCGAACAACCTGCTCATGCAGACCCTCGCCGACGTGCTCGCGGTGCCGGTGATCCGGCCCATGGTGGCCGAGACGACCGCTCTGGGCGCCGCCTACGCCGCCGGGCTGGCGACGGGCTACTGGCCCGACGTCGACAGCCTGCGCCTCAACTGGCACAAGGCCGCCGAGTGGCGCCCGGCCATCGACGAGGCCGCGCGCGAGCACGAATACCGCAACTGGAAGAGGGCCGTGGCCCGGACCCTCGACTGGATCGAGCAGTAACCGGTCGAGCAGTAGCCGGTCGAGCAGCAGGGCAATCACTAGGGAGTATGGCAATGACGACGACGACCGCCGCCGACCGCGCGGAGATCCGCGCGGAGCTCTCGCGGGCCGCCTACGACCTGCTCGTGATCGGCGGCGGCATCCTCGGCACCTCCGTGACCTGGATGGCCGCCCAGGCCGGGCTGCGGGTGGCGATGGTCGACGCGGGCGACTTCGCCGGCGCGACCTCCAGCGCCTCCTCCAAGCTCGTCCACGGGGGTCTGCGTTACCTGCAGACCGGCAACGTCCGGCTGGTCGCCGAGAACCACCGCGAGCGCCGCGCCCTGGCCGCCGACATCGCGCCGCACCTGGTCAAGCCGCTGACGTTCCTGGTGCCGATCTACAAGGGCGGGCCGCACGGGGCGGCCAAGCTGGGCGCGGGGGTGTTCCTGTATTCGGCGCTGTCGGTGTTCGGCGACGGCATGGGCAAGGTGATCACGCCCCATCAGGCGCTGGCCAAGGTGCCCGCCCTGCGTACCGAGGGGTTGCGGGCCGCCGCCGTCTACGGCGACCACCAGATGAACGACAGCCGCGTCGCGGTCATGACCGTACGGGCCGCCGTGGACGCGGGCGCCGTCGTGCTCAACCACGCCGAGGTCGTCGGGCTGCGCAAGACGGGCGGCACGGTCACGGGGGCCGACCTGCGCGACCGGCTCGACGGGGCCGAGTTCGGGGTCTCCGCCCGGCTCGTCCTGAACGCCACCGGGCCCTGGGTGGACCACCTGCGGCGGATGGAGGACCCGGACGCCGAGCCGAGCATCCGGCTGTCCAAGGGCGCCCACCTGGTGCTGCGCCGCCACGAGCCGTGGAAGGCGGCGCTGACCACGCCGATCGACAAGTACCGGGTGTCGTTCGCCATCCCGTGGGAGGACCACCTGCTGCTCGGCACCACGGACGAGGCGTACGAGGGCGATCCGGGCGGGGTGCGCGCCACCGAGGCCGACATCGCGCAGATCCTCGACGAGGCCGGTCACTCCGTGCGCGACGCCCAGCTCAGGCGCGAGGACATCACCTACGCCTTCGCCGGGCTGCGCGTCCTGCCCGGCGGCCCCGGGCAGGTGACGGCCGCCAAGCGGGAGACCGTGGTGACCCGGGGGGCGGGTGGCATGCTCTCGGTGGCGGGCGGCAAGTGGACCACCTACCGCCACATCGGCAGGCACGTCCTCGACACGCTCGCCCACCTGCCCGGCCGGCCCCTGGGCGACGACCTGGCCGACATCCTGCCCGCCGTACCCCTGCCGGGCCTGGCCAGCCCCGACGCGGTGGCCCTGCGGCTGTGGACCGACCGCGACCCGGGCGCGCGCATGGATCCTCTGGTGGCCAGGCACCTGGCCACGCACTACGGGTCGATCGCGTTCGACCTGGCCCGCCTCATCCGCGAGGACCCCGCCCTCGGCGAGCGCATCCACCCGGACGGCCCCGACATCTGGGCCCAGGCGGTCTACGCGCGCGACCGCGAGTGGGCGGCCACGGTGGACGACGTCGTACGCCGCCGCACGACGCTGACGGTGCGCGGGCTCGACACGCCTGACGTGCGCGATCGCATCGCCGCCCTGCTCACCTGACCCGGATCTGGGCAGGGGGTAGTCATGTGCACTCCGATGAACGAAGCCCTGCTCAGGCACTTCCGCGACCTGCGTGACGGCGACCACGGAGGGGCCGTCACGCGGGAGGACAAGGAACACGTTTTCGCCACGGCGGCCGAGCTGCTCGACCCGGTGGCACGCAGAGCCCTCGACGAGCTCAACGCCGACCTGCTGCTCGGCACCGGCGAGGTGGTGGCCAGCGGGGTCACCCGCTCGCGCGAGGGCGGGCTCAACGCGATGTGGTCGCTGACGTGGCCGCAACAGCGCGCCACCCACAACCAGCCGATCGCGATCGTCGCCCATTACGGCTGCGACTTCCACCACCCGCACCTGCGGGGCAACACGGTGGGCGACTGGCCGCTGAACGTCTTCGACCCCGCGGACGCCGAGTCCCAGCTCGACACGCTACGCGCCATCGCCGCCGGCGACGCCCACAACCTCGTCTTCCAGGAGAGCTACCACCTCATCCCAGCCATAACCACCCAACCCGCCTAACACCCACACCGAAGAACCCTCAAAACGGGCACACCAACGGACGGGCGAACCAACGGACGGACGCGACCGCCGAACGGGCGGCATCACGCGCCCTACGACACCCACCTCGCGGGCACCCGGTACGGCGAGCAGCCGCACGGAGGAGCCGGGCGCAACGCGGGCGCCGGGACGGGCGCGGCGGGACAGGCGGCGGGACGGGCGCGGCGAAACGCGGACGGCGGGACCAGCGCGCAATGGCGCCGGGCACACGCGAACGGCGGGCCGGGCGCCCAGTGCAATCCGGCGCACGGGGACGGCGGAACGGGTGGAGGCCGCGGAGACGGTCAAAGGATCGCCGTAACGGTGCCCCGCCACGTGCGGGTCACGGGCGTCTCCCTGGAGGCCCTCAGCCACGGGCGGCGGTTGGCGGCCCCCCGTGCGCCGCCGTAAAAGATGATGATGCTTCTTATGCCTCGGTGAAGCCGCGCGCGCGCCCGCCGGCCGATTCGCGCACCGCGGCCGCCACGGCCCCCGCCACGTCGGGGTGGAAGACGCTGGGGATGATGTAGTTGGGCCCCAGCTCCTCCGGCGTGACCACGGCGGCGAGCGCGCCGGCGGCGGCCAGCAGCATCTCCTGCGTCACCCCGTTGGCCTGCGCGTCCAGCAGCCCGCGGAAGACGCCCGGGAAGGCCAGCACGTTGTTGATCTGGTTGGGGTAGTCGGAGCGCCCCGTGGCCACCACGGCCGCGTGCTCGCGCGCGTCGTCCGGCGACACCTCGGGCTCCGGGTTGGCCAGCGCGAACACCACCGCGTCCTTGGCCATCGTCGCGATGTCGTCACCCGTCAGGATGCCCGGCGCCGAGACGCCCACGAAGACGTCGGCGTCCTTGACCGCCCCCCGCAGGTCGCCCGAGTATCCATCGGCGTTGGTGTGGTCGGCGATCCACTGCAGCGACTCGTCGAGGTCGTCGCGCCCGCGGTGGACGGCGCCCAGGTAGTCGCAGACGACCACGTTGCGCGCCCCGGCGGCCAGCAGCAGGCGCAGCACCGCGTTGCCGGCCGCTCCCGCGCCCGCCATGGTGATCTTGACGGACGCGATGTCCTTGTCGACGACCCGCAGCGCGTTGGTGAGCGCCGCGAGCACGCAGATCGCCGTGCCGTGCTGGTCGTCGTGGAAGACGGGGATGTCGAGCAGCTCGCGCAGCCGCCGCTCCACCTCGAAGCAGCGCGGCGCGCCGATGTCCTCCAGGTTGATCCCGCCGAACCCGGGCGCGATCACCTGCACCGTGCGGACGATCTCGTCGACGTCCTGCGTGTCGAGGCAGATCGGCCAGGCGTCGATGCCCGCGAAGCGTTTGAACAGCGCCGCCTTGCCCTCCATGACCGGCAGCGCGGCCTCGGGGCCGATGTTGCCCAGGCCCAGCACCGCCGAGCCGTCGGTGACGACGGCCACGGTGTTGCGCTTGATGGTCAGGCGCCGGGCGTCCTCCTTGTTGCGCGCGATGGCCATCGACACGCGCGCCACACCCGGGGTGTAGGCCATGGACAGCTCGTCGCGGTTGCGCAGCGGCACCTTGGACTTCATCTCGATCTTGCCGCCGAGATGCATGAGGAACGTGCGGTCGGACACCTTGTGGATGACGACGCCCTCGACCGCCTCGAGCTGGTCGACGATGGCCTGGGCGTGGTCGGTGTCCCTGGCCGCGCAGGTCACGTCGATGCGGAGCTTCTCATGGCCCGCGTTGGTGACGTCGAGGGCTGTTACGACGCCCCCGGCCGACTCTACGGCGTGGGTGAGCTGGCTGACGGCCTTGCCGCCGGCCGGCACCTCGAGACGCACGGTGATGGAGTACGACACACTCGGGACGGTCGCCACGTCAATCGCTCCTTCGGGACTGACCAAGAATTCCCCCATGATAGGGGGCGCCAGGTCAATCCAGTGCCTCGGCAGCTGTGACGATGACCTCGACGCAGGTGGGAACGGGGATTGTGGTGCTGTCGACGACCAGATGATATTGACAGGAGTCCGTCGGATCCGCCCGATAGAAGTGCCGTACGTAGGCCATCCTCGCGCGGTCGTTGTCCTCGATGATCCGGCGCGCCTCGCGCTCGTTCATCCCCGCCAGCGTGGCCGTCTGCCGGATCCTGCGCTGGAGCGGGGCGTCGAGCCTGACGTGCAGCGCGCCCGGATGGTCGGCCAGCACCACGGCCCCCGCCCGGCCGAGGAACACCCCGCCCTGGTCGCGGGCCATGTCCTTGAGCATGCGTTCGGTACGGCGGACGAACTCCTCCGGCGCGTGCGGCATCGCGCCGGGCACGTACATGTCGACGCCGCCGAACGTGACGGTGGGTAGCCGCATCGCCCCCGAGAGCAGCCGCCCGAGGCCGTGTTCGGCCCGGTCGTCGTGGGCGAGCGCCTCCTCCAGCGTGCAGCCCAGCTCCTGGGCGACCGCGCTGGGGATGGCGCGGTCGACGAAGGGCACGCCGAGGCGCTCCGCGACGGCCGGGCCGATCTGGCTACCGGCCGTGCCGTATGTCGCGGATATGGTGACAACCCGCATAGAACCAGGTTAGAACAGTGCGCTCGCCAAAGCTCTACGGGCTTTCGCCAAAGATGGGTCGTCGGCCGGCAACGCGTCGAACAAGCCGAGCAGGTGGCGCCTGGCCTTGTCGCGCTCGTCGCCCGAGGTGCGCTTGACGACGGCGATGACGCGGCTGAACGCCTCGTCGACCGAGCCGGACAGCATCTCCAGGTCAGCGGCGAGCAGCTGCGCCTCGATGTCGGCCGGGTCCTGCAGGCGCCGCTGGACGTCGGCGGGGTCGGCGCTCTCGGTGCGCTTGATGAGGCTGACGCCGGCCAGGCCCATCTTGGCGTCCTCGTTGCCCGGCGCGCGGGCCAGCAGCCGCTCGTACGCCGCCGCGGCCGCGTCGAGGTCACCGCTGTCGATGGCCTGCTCGGCGGCCACCAGGTCGGGGTCGGCGGGCGGCCCCGCGGGCGCCTCCTCCTCGCCGGCCGCCGCCGGGGGCCGGGCGTCGGGGTTGGCCTGGTAGAACTGCTCGACCGCGCCCATCAGCTCGTCGAGCCAGCGGCGCACCTCCTGCTCGGGCAGCACCTGCTGGAAACCGGTGACGGCCTGCCCCTGGAAGATGGCCAGCACGGTCGGCACGGCCTGCACGCGCAGCGCCTGGGCGATCTGCGGGCTGGTGTCGACATTGACCTTGGCCAGCACGGCCCGGCCGCCGAGATCGCCGACGACCTTCTCCAGCACCGGGCTGAGCTGGGCGCTGCCCGGCGCCCGCGGCGACCACAGGTCGAGGACCACGGGCATGGTCATCGAGCGGTCGATGACCTCGGTCGTGAACGTCTCCTCGGTCACGTCCACGATCGAGGCCGACGCGGCCGCCTGGGGACCCGCCGCCTCCCGCCGGGCCTGCGCCTCGAGGGCCTGCTTGCGCGCGCCCAGGTCAATCGCTCCGTAGAGCGACCCGGGCCTAGAGAAGTCCGCCATGCTCTTCATCTTGCCGCATCACCGGGGCGGCGCAGTCACCCGCCGCCCTCTTGGAAGTCGCCCGCCGCCACCCGGAGGGTGCGCAACTGGGTGAACATCCGGTCGAGTTCGTCCTCGGCGTACATGGTCAGGCCGAACTCGGCGCCCATCAGGTCGCGGGTGGCCCGCTCCACGACGTCCCGGCCGGTCTTGGTGATCTCGGCGAGCACGCCGCGCCCGTCCCGCGGATTGGGCAGCCGGCAGACGAAACCGGACTTCTCCAGCCTGTCCACCGTGTTCGTGACGCTGGTGGGGTGGACCATGAGCCGTTCGCCGATCTTCGACAGCGGGAGCGCGCCGGTCTTGCTGAACGTCAGCAGGACCAGCGCCTCGTACCGGGCGAAGGTCAGGTCGTACGGCTTCAGGAGCGAGTCGAGCTGCGACAGCAGGATCTGGTGGGCTCTCATGATCGAGGTCACGGCGGCCATGGCGGCGGAGGGCCCGAAGTGGGCACGCCAGCTCTCCGCGGCCCGGTCGATGGGGTCGAACGGCAGGTTGAGCGGCTTGGGGTGCGACACAGCGCATACGCTAGCGCGCCCCTCGTCCCGGTTCGTCTGGTGACCTGGAGCGACAGGCTTCCCCGCTTGACCAAGAATCCGGACGTCAATCATCACGCTCAGTTATGGTTCTCGTACGTATGGTGACGCAGAAGCCAAGTCCATCGGCCTGTGGGGACAGGCCGGACTCATTCGCTTCGGCCTTGCCGAGGGGCACGGGGGGTGCTTGATGAAGGTCAACGGGGAAAAGGGTGCGTGAGCACGCGGGCGTTTCACGAGAGGAGCTGAAGCAGAGCGCGGCCGTCACGGTGGCCGTGCTCCTGGCGCTCGGGCTGCTGGCGGCGTGGAACGTCCTGATACCTGGCGTGGACGCGTGGGAGAACATCGTGGCCGCGGTCATCGGCTCGTTGCGGATGACCGGGCCGGTGGCCGCCGCGTTCGCGGCATGGGTGGCGCTGCGCAAGCGCAGGGCGTTGCGCGGGCGCTCGCTCACGACGTGGCGGGCGCTCAAGGCGCCGCTGGCGATCGTGGTGGTGGTGCTGGGTTCGTTCGGTGCGACGGTGCTGGTGTTGGCGGTCAAGACGGTGCTCACCGACCAGTCGGGGCGGCTGAGCCTCTCCGGCCTGGGCATGGGCATGGCGGGGCTGGCCCTCTATTCGGTGATCGGCTGGGTGGCCGGCTGGGTGGTGCCTAAGGTGTTCACGCCGCCGCTGGCCGGGCTGGCCTGCTATGGAGTGTTCTCGTGGCTGGCCGACGACCGGGGCTGGGCGGACAAGCTGGCACCCGGCACCGGGGAGCCGTACGACCTGTTCCAGGGGTTGAGCGGGGCGCCGTTCTTCGACCAGACGATCTGGCTGCTCGGCATCACGGCGGCGCTGCTGCTCGGCTGGGCGGCGCTGGTGACCAGGCAGGCGCTGGTGCTGGCGTGCGCGCTGCTGTCCGTGCTGGCGGCCGGGATGGGCGTGTCGCGGGTGCTGGCCCAGCCGAAGCCGGCCGCGGCCGTGGACATCGCCTACAGCTGCCAGGACTGGCCGATCACGGTGTGCGTGCACCCGGGGATGCGGGCGGGGCTGACCGAGCTGGGGGCGGCGTTCACGCAGATCGCCTCCCGGCTGGCGGGCACGCCCGCCGCGTTCACCCGGGTGGAGCAACGGCCGCTGGGGGAGGAGCTGAAGCCGTCGAACGGCCTCGCGCCCATCCACGTGCCCGACCTGTCGGCGGGGTTCGCGGAGGAGGCGGCGTACGAGTACATCGAGTCCCTGGCCGCCCGCTGCCCGGGCACGGTGGCGGACGGTTACCGGGAGATCGTCATGGCGTGGCTGCGCGGGGAGCCCCTGCCCGGCGGGCCGCTGCCCGAGCACCAGTACGCGGCGTCGTGGTTCTCGTGGCTGAGCGAGCACCAACGCAGGGAGTGGCTGCGGATGTTCTACAGCGACTTCCGCAACTGCGGGCTGTCGAGCATGTACTTCGGCGGCGGGGGCACGGCGCGGGTGCAGGTGGCGCCGTCGGCCCGCCCGACCCCGGAGTCGAGCCACGTCTACCCGGTTTATCCGGAGGGCGAAGGCACTCCGAACTCGGCCCCCAGCATGTCCATGGCCGGTCTCAGCTAGGCGGGCGTCGGCGTGGGATCGGAAGATGTCACCAAACGGCTGGCAATGATGATCGCCCGGAGGGTAGTCATGCACGCATGACGACTTCCCGTACGACGCCGCTCGAGGTGACATCCGCGCGGCGCCGCAGGTGGCGATACGTGGCGGGTTTCCTGGTCCTGGCGGTCCTGCTCGTGGTGGGCGGCCGCCTGGCCTGGACCTGGCTCAACCCGCTCGGCGAGCAGGCCATCGACCGCAGCCAGCCGGTGCTCCTGCAGTCCATCAAGGACCTGAGCCGCTTCGAGGCCGCCACGGGGAACTTCCAGGTGGTCGTGGACCTCGAGAAGGACGCCAACTTCCTGCCCGACGCGATCAAGGGCACCCGCACGCTGTTCGTCGGAGCGGGCGGGGTGGACGCGTACGTGGACTTCTCCGGCCTGGCCGGGGACGCCGTGACGGTCTCGGAGGACCGCACCCAGGCGACCGTGCGCCTGCCCCGCGCCCAGCTGGAGAAGCCCAACCTGGACAACAGCCGCTCGTACGTGTTCGCGCAGCAGCGCGGGCTGTTCGACCGGGTGCAGGACTTCCTGTCCGGGTCGCCCGGGGACCAGCGGGAGCTCTACCTGCTGGCGGAGAAGAAGATCACGGAGGCGGCGGTGGCGAGCGACCTGCGCGCCAGGGCGGACGCCAACACCAAGGCCATGATGACCGGCCTGCTGAAGTCGCTCGGCTTCACGAAGGTCACGGTGAAGTACACGGACGAGCCCTAAGGGCGGCTCACGGCCGCCTTAGTCGCCTCGTGCGCCTGCCTAAGTACCTCCCTATCTGCCCTTACGCCCGGAGATAAGGCATCCGCCCGATGTGTCCGGGAGGGCCTTAGGAGGAGTCTTAAGAGTGCAGGGAAGAAACACGAGCCACAAGGGGCCTCCATGAACGCCGAACTCGAGTACACCGTGATGCAGCACCACGCCTCCGAGCTCCGCCGCGCCGCGGCCGAGCAGCGGCGGGTGCGCGAGGCGCAGAAGAGCCTGCGGTCGGAGCGCCGCAGCCGCTCGGTCTTCGCCAAGTTCCTCGCCTCATGACCGTCCACAAGCAGCCCGGCCGCAACCTCCCTCGCGGCCGGGCTGAACAGCCCCCGTAGGGGGCGACGTCAGGGATCCGAATCCTGGTGGATCCCTGAATCGCGGAGCCCCGGTCCATTCCTGGTCGGACCGGGGCATCGCGCTGTCCGGGGCCGAGGCGGATGGCGGTCGGTGCCGGCCGGCCACCGCCCCGCCGCGGGCTCGAGCGCGAGGTCGCCCGGGATCGGCGTGAGCCGGTCCTCGCGGGCGCACGTTTATCGCATCGCATGAGAAAGGCCCCGGGGCGGCTCTCCCCGGGGCCTGCGCGACTCTTTACTGCTTGGGGACCGAGATGATCAGGGCGTCACCCTGGCCGCCGCCGCCGCAGAGCCCGGCGGCGCCCAGGCCGCCGCCCCGGCGCTTCAGCTCGTACGCCAGCGTCAGCACGATCCGCGCGCCCGAGGCCCCGATCGGGTGGCCCAGGGCGATGCCGCCCCCGTTGACGTTGACCTTGTCCAGCGGCACGTCCAGCTCCTTGGCGGACTGCAGGACCACGCTGGCGAAGGCTTCGTTGATCTCCACCAGGTCCAGGTCGGCGGCCGTCGCGCCCTGCTTCGACAGCGCGTGCTTGATGGCGTTGGCCGGCTGGGACTGCAGGGACGCGTCCGGGCCCGCGACGTTGCCGTGCCTGCCGATCTCCGCCAGCCACTCCAGGCCCAGCTCCTCGGCTTTCGACTTCGACATGACCACGACGGCGCAGGCCCCGTCCGAGATCTGCGAGGCCGAGCCGGCCGTGATCGTCCCGGCGGCGGCGAAGGCCGGGCGGAGCTTGGCCAGGGTCTCCGGGGTGGTGTCACCGCGTACGCCCTCGTCCTCCTTGACGATCAGCGGCTCGCCGCGGCGCTGCGGGATCTCCACCGGGACGATCTCCTCGTCGAAGAGGCCGTTCTTGATGGCGGCGGCGGCCAGCTGGTGGGAGCGGGCCGACAGCGCGTCCTGCTCCTCGCGCCCGATGCCGAGCCGGGCGTTGTAGTGCTCGGTCGACTCGCCCATCGCGCGCTGGTCGAACGCGCAGAACAGGCCGTCGTGGGCCATCGAGTCGACGACCTGCGAACCGCCGTACTTGACGCCCTTGCGCAGGCCGGGCAGGAGGTGGGGGGCGTTGGTCATGGACTCCATGCCGCCGGCCACCACGATGTCGAACTCGCCCGCGCGGATGAGCTGGTCGGCCAGCGCGATGGCGTCCAGGCCCGACAGGCAGACCTTGTTGATGGTGATGGAGGGGACGGTCATGGGGATGCCGGCCTTGACGGCGGCCTGGCGGGAGGGGATCTGGCCCGCGCCCGCCTGCAGGACCTGGCCCATGATCACGTACTCGACGGCCTCCGGCGCGACCCTGGCACGCTCCAGCGCGGCCTTGATGGCGATGCCCCCGAGATCCACGGCAGGCAACCCCGACAGGGATCCCAGGAGCTTGCCGATGGGCGTGCGAGCTCCGGCCACGATGACGGAACTGGACATGACAGGGGCCTCCTACGCTCACGTCGGGTTCTTTGACACCATACCCACGAGTAGGCGGACGCTCGCTATGGAGGTGGGCCACATATGTTCATGCGGATCGACCACATCGGAATCGCGTGCAAGGACATCGAAGAGAAGATCGCGTTCTTCTCGGAGACGTTCGAGCTGACCGTGGTCGCCAGGGAGGTCAACGAGGAGCAGGGCGTGAAGGAGGCCATGCTGCGCATCTCCGACGGCGAAGGTGGGGGCTCCTACATTCAGCTTCTGGAACCTCTCTCTGAGGACTCCCCTGTGGGAAAATTCCTCGCCAAGCGGGGCGAGGGTGTCCACCATGTGGCATTCGGGGTGCCCGATGTCGCGCAGGCGATGGCTAAGATCAACGAGAAGGGTGTGAGACTCCTGGACGAGCGTCCCAGGCACGGGTCGATGGGCTCCGAGATCGCGTTCCTGCACCCCAAGGACGTGGGAGGAATGCTGACGGAGTTGGTGCAGGCGGCCAGGCCCTAACACCGGACCTGACAAATGTTAAAAAACGTTCATATGTAACTAGTCACGCAGAAAGTTGGACGGGGCTTCGCAGGTGGCACCAGCGGAGTACGCTTGACCTTCCACCGGACATGGAGCCTGCCCTTAGGCACAGGCTCCTGGATCGGATGCCCCGAACCCCCCGTCCGGCCCGTGTAGCCGTCTCGACAACCCAGGATTGAGCCTCCATGCAGTCCGACATCGACGCCCAGCTCAACAATTTCTTCGAGGACGCCCCCGCACGCGAGTTCGACGTGGTGCTCCGCGGTTACGACCGGCATCAGGTCCACGATCATCTGAAGCAGCTAGACGGAGAGCTTCGGCAGTCCCGCGAGCAGGTGGCGAGCCTGCAGCGCGATCTGTCCGACTCCCAGCGCCAGCTGCAGGAGCAGGAGCGCCCCACCTACTCCGGCCTCGGTGCCCGTATCGAGCAGCTGCTCCGCCTGGCCGAGGAGCAGGCCACCGAGCTCGTCCAGGCCGCCAGGTCCGAGGCCAACGAGATCAAGGCCGCGGCCAAGGTCGAGGCCGCCGACCTGCGGGCCGCCGCCGAGGCCGAGGCCGCCGAGAAGCGCGCCGTGGCCACGCGGGAGAGCGACGAGATGCGCTCCGCCGCCGACCGCGACGCCGAGGAGACCCGCTCGACCGCCCGCCGCGAGGCCGACGAGCTGACCAACACCACCGAGCGCGAGGTCGCCAAGCTGCGGGCCACCGCCGACCACGAGGTGGCGGAGAAGCGGGCCGACGCCGAGCGGGAGATCGCCAAGCTCCGCACCACCGCCGAGCGCGAGGTCGCCCAGCTGCGGGCCTCGACCAAGCGCGAGCGCGACGAGGTGCTGACCACCGCCAAGCGGCAGGCCGACGAGATGCGCGCGCAGGCTCAGCGGGTGCTGGAGGAGTCGGAGGCCAAGCGGGCGCAGGACGAGGCGGAGTTCGAGATCCAGCTCGCCTCCCGCCGCGAGGAGGCCGAGCGCCAGGAGGCCGAGCGCCACGCCACCGCCCAGGCCAACACCCAGCGCATGGTCGCCGAGGCCGAGCAGCGCGCGGCCACGGCCGAGTCGCGGGCCACGAAGGCCACCCAGCAGGCCGAGCAGACCCGCCGCGAGGCGGACCTGCACGCCAAGCAGCTCGTCGCCAACGCCCGCAAGAGCTCCGAGACGATCGTGGCCGAGGCCAAGGCGAGCGCCGACACGATCGTCACCGAGGCGAAGAACGAGGCCGAGCGCACCCGCACGACGATGCAGCGCCAGGTCGACGAGCTCACCCGCCAGCGTGACAGCATCACCAGCCACCTGGCCCAGCTGCGCCAGCTGCTCGGCGGCGCGGCCCTGCCCGGCATGGAGCCGGAGCCCGCGGTCACGGCGGCCCCGGCCAAGCCCGCGCTCGCCGCTCCCGCGGCCGAGGCCCCGGCCACGACGCCCGCGGCGAAGGTCGAGACCAAGTCCGAGGACGACGCCGAATGGTGGCAGGAGTAACCACCGGCCCACAGGTCGGGACTGCACACGGGGGCTGAAGAGCAGGCTGGAGAGAGCCTGGCGATCCGATGGTCGCTAGGCTCTCTCTTTGCTATTTGCCGACAATCTCGGGAGTGTCGCCTTGTCCGCGGATGTCGAACCCACCGCCCCGGAGCCCAAGCAGTCCGCAGAATCCACCGCCTCGGAGCCCGAGCAGTCCGCAGAATCCACCGCCCCGGAGCCCGAGCAGTCCGCAGAATCCACGGCCGCGGGAAGGGCCGGCCGGGCCCAGGAGGGCGACGGCGGGCCGCAGCCGTACGGGCTGCCCGGGAAGCCGCTCGCCCGCGGCCCCTTCCTGTTCGGGCTGGTCGGCGGCCTGGGGGTGCTGACGGCGATCGCGATCGCCCAGATGGTCGTCGCGTCGCTGAGCACGATCATCCTGGTCGTCGTGGCGATGTTCCTGGCCGTCGGCCTCAACCCGGCCGTCGAGGCCCTCCAGCGCCGGGGCCTCGCCCGGCGCGGGGCGATCTCGATCGTGTTCGCCGGGGTCATCGTGGCGTTCGCGCTGTTCGGCCTGGCCGTGGTGCCGCCGGTGAGCCAGCAGCTGTCGGAGTTCGTGGCGGCGGTGCCCACGTACGTCACCGAGCTCGGCAAGAATCCCACGCTGCACCAGCTCGACTCCGAGTACCAGATCCTGGCGCAGCTCAAGACGTTCGTGACGAGCACGCTGGGGCCGTCACTTGCCAGCGGCATCATGGGCGCGGGGCTGGTGGTGCTGAACGGCGTCTACACCACGGTGACGCTGCTGGTGCTCATGCTCTACTTCCTCGGCTCGTTGCAGACGATCAAGGACTACCTGCTCAAGCTCGTACCGGCCACCCGCAGGACCCGGACGAGGGCGATCAGCGAGCAGATCCTCTCCGGCATCGGCGGGTACGTGGCGGGCAACGTGCTCATCTCGGTCATCGCGGGCTTCCTGACCTGGATCTTCCTGTCGGTCGCAGGGGTGCAGTACGCGCTCGCGCTCGCCTTGGTCGTGGCCCTGACCGACCTGATCCCGCTGGTGGGCGCCACGATCGGCGCGGTGCTCGTGACCGGCGTCGCGCTGCTGCAGTCGGTGCCGGCAGGGATCGCCTGCGCGGTCTTCTTCGTGGTCTATCAGCAGGTCGAGAACTACTTCATCTATCCGAGGGTGATGAAGCGCTCGGTGGACGTGGCGCCGGCGGTGACGGTGATCGCGGCGCTGTTCGGCGGGGCGCTGCTGGGGATCGTCGGAGCGCTGCTGGCCATTCCGGTGGCGGCGGCCATCGCGTTGATCGTCCGGGAGGTGGTCCTGCCGCGCCAGGACCAAGCCTGAGGGCCTCCCGGGGACAGCCCGCCCTCGGTGGCCGCCGCGTCCCCGTCGGCCGTCTCACTTCGGCTGAGCTCCTCGGGGGCTAGAGGGAAAGCTGATGTCCTTCGGGGGAAGGGGCCGCGTGGACTCCCCGCCGATGCCCTCGTCACCCGCCGCACTCCGGCTGAGGTCCTTCGGGAGGGAGAGGGGAAGCTGAGGTCCCTGGGATCGGGGACGGGCGCGCTCCCCGGGCCGAGGAAGGCCGCGACCTCCGGGCCGGGTGGTGGGGCGGTCAGTCAGGGACGCGGTCAGTCAGGGACGCGGTCAGTCAGGGACGCGGTCAGTCAGGGACGCGGTCAGTCAGGGACGCGGTCAGTCAGGGACGCGGTCAGTCAGGGACGCGGTCAGTCAGGGACGCGGTCGGTCAGGGACGGTCGGTCAGGGGCGCGGGCGGGCGGGGACGCGGTCGGGCAGTGGCGGGGGCTGGTCAGGGGCGGGGGGTGACGAGGTCGGTGCGGAGGAACTCGGTGACCGCCGTGTTGAACGCCTCCGGCTGCTCCACTGCGCTCAGATGGCCGGCCTTCGGGATGATCTCCAGGCGCCCGTCCGGCACGGCCCGCGCCATCGCCTCCGCGTCGGCGGGGGGCGAGAGCTCGTCCTCCTCCCCCACCACGACCAGCAGCGGCACCTTCAGCGCGCTCAGCGTGTCGAACGAGTCGGGCCGCGCGGCCATGGCCCGTTGGGCCCAGGCGACCGCGCCCGGCGGCGCGGACTGCACGAGCCCCTTGACGCGCCCGAACACCATGGCCCGCCGCTCCTTGGTGGTCGGTCCGATGAGCGCCGGGAGCACCTCGCTGACCAGCACCTCGCTGCCCTCGGAGAGCACGGCCTGCGCGATGCGCTCCCTGTTCTCCCTCGCCGGGGGCGGGTCGGCGCCGGCCTTGGTGTCGGCCAGGATCACGCCGAGCACCCGGTCGGGGTGCCGGCGGCAGAACGCCATGGTCACGTAGCCGCCCATCGACAGCCCGCCGACCACCGCCCGCTCGATGCCCTCGTCGTCGAGCATGCCGGCGACGTCGTCGGCCATCAGGTCGAGCGACGGCTCGTCGTCGCCCAGCCGCGACCCGCCGAAGCCGCGCAGATCGGGCGTGATGACCCTGCAGGCCTTGGCCAGCCCCTCGCGCTGGGCCAGCCACATGGCCGACGAGAGCGGGAACGCGTGAAGCAGCACAACCGGGAGCCCGGTTCCGGCCGATCTCGTGTAGAGCTGCACGGACCACACGGTAGCCCGGTTCACGGCCGCAAGCACTCAATGTCGTATGCCTATATCTGCCGAAAACCGAGACCGCTTCGCTAAAGCTCCCTATAAAGGCGGCATTTCGCCAATGTCAGCTATAAAACTGGCACTGGCCGGTGAATAATCGCGTACCCAATTAGATGGCGGTCGCGCCGCCGTCCACGAACAGCACCTGGCCCGTCATGTACGCGGAAGCCGAGCTGGCCAGGAACACGGCCGGCTGGGCCATCTCCGCCACCGTCCCCCAGCGCCGCATGGGCACGGTGGCGACCGTGGCGGCGCCGGAGGTCTCGTCCTCCCAGAGGTTCCGGTTGAGGTCGGTGGCCGTCCAGCCGGGGCACAGCGCGTTGACCCGCACCCCCGCCCCCGCCCACTCCACGGCCAGCGTCTTGGTCAGCGCCACCAGCCCGGCCTTGGCGGCGGCGTACGGGGCGAGGAAGGGCGCGCCGAGCGCCGCCACCGACGCCACGTTGATGACCGTGCCGCCACCCCGTTCCAGCAGGTGGGGCGCGACCGTGTGGCAGACGGTCATCGCCGAGTCGAGGTTGAGCCGCATCAGCTTGTCCCACCCCGACAGCCGCAGGTCCTTGAACTCCACGAGGAAGTTGGACCCGCCCGCGTTGTTGACCACGATGTCGAGGTGCCCGAGCCCGTCGATGGCCGCCGCGACGGCCCCCGCGGCGGCGTCGCGGTCGGTGAGGTCGGCCGGGATGACGACCGCGCGCCTGCCCAGCGCCTCGACCTCCTTGGCCACCTCGGCCAGGCTCTCGGCCGACCGGGACACGAGCGCCACGTCGGCCCCCGCCTGCGCGTAGGCGAGCGCGATGCCCCGCCCGATCCCCTTCGACGCACCCGTGACCAGAGCGTTCTTTCCGGTGAGAGCAAACGCGTCCACAAAGCCTCCTCGCTCGAAACCGAACAAGATTCTACTGATTGGGCGACGGCTGCGCGAGGGCGGGCCGCCCGCAAACGCGGCCGGGGGGGGGGGGGGGAGGGGAGAGA
>NZ_JBIEIS010000012.1:0-7762 GCF_043496855.1 Nonomuraea sp. JJY05 | reverse complement strand
CCCCCCCAAAACCGCGTCCGACCCGGGGCCACGAAGGCCCCGCGCCGGTCATTGATCAATCAGTTGACGATGGCAGGATCAGCCGAAACCACCGCCGAACCAGGCGTCGAAGAAGTCGGCGAAGTCATCGGCGAGCTTCCCGCCGCGGAAGCCCAGTTCCGTGGTCGCCCCTCTTCTGGTGCTGTTCTCCAGCTCGACCTTCTCGGGCTTGAAGATCTGCTTCTGGCCCTGGCCGGAGCCGTTGCCCGGGAGATTCGACGGCGGCCTGCCCTCCGGATACATCCGGCCGTTGCCGTAGACGCTGTACGACTGGGTCGGCTGGACGGTGCCGTCGTTCCGGTAGACCTGGCTCGGCCGTGGCTGTGCCGGCTGCCGGTTCGCCCTGGGCGGTGCCTGCCGCTGCGTCGACCTGTGGCTGGTCGGACGCTGCACCGGGCGCGAGCGAGCATGCTGGATCCCTCTGGGGAGGTGGCCGGTCCGGCGGTTGTGCCGCTGCCTGTTCAGCACGCTCCGCTTCTTGGCCGCCGCCTCGCGGGCCGCCTTCCTGGCCGCTCTGCGGGCCGCCGCCGCGGCTCGTCTCCTCGCCGCGGCCTCCCGGGCCCGCCTGGCGGCCTCGGCGGCCTTCTTCCTGGCCGCCGCCGCGGCCTTCTTCCTGGCGGTCTCCGCGGCCCGCTTCCTGGCCTCCTCCCTGGCCTTCTTCCTGGCGGCCTCGAGGGCCCGCTTCCTGGCTTCCTCCCTGGCCTTCTTCCTGGCGGCCTCCAGGGCCTTCTTCCTGGCGATCTCCCTGGCCCGGCGGATCGCCGCCTGCCTGGCGGCTCGCTGGGCCGCCTTCTTGGCGAGGTAGCGGGCCCCGACCCGGACGCCGATGGCGACCACGACCCAGACCCACTGCCCGTCAGGGTCCGTCATGGTGACGGGGCTGTTGTTGGCGTAGGCGTAGGCGTTCAGCTGCTGCGGATCGACATCGTCGATGATCGGGTCCACCGAGATGAACCGGCCGAGCTTGGGGTCGTACTCGCGGGCGCCGAGGTGGACCAGCCCGGTCGTGGAATCCTGCGTGCCTCCCACGAATCCGCGCTGCCCCGGCCAGAACGCCGGTGGCGATCCCCGGTTCTCGCCGAACGGCGTCGTCCTCCGTACGGCCAGATCGCCGGTTCCCGCGTTCACCGCGGCCTGCGCGGTGCCCTGGTGGTCGTTGGCCAGGAAGTACACCTGGTTGTCCGGCGTGCGCACCGCGATGGGGTCGTCGTTGACGGTGTAGTAGCGGGTCTGCTCGACGACGTCCTTGGCGAAGTCGAGGCGCAGCTCCATGTCGTCGATGTAGAGGGTGGCGTCGGTCGGGGTCTTGCGGATCAGCCGGTCGCCCTCGGCGTCGTAGATGAAGGACGTGGTCTTGCCCGCCTCCGTCACCGACTCGAGGTTGCCTTCGGCGTCCCAGACCAGGGTCTGGTCGGAGGTGCCGACCTTGCGCCTGGTGGTGTTGCCTGCGGTGTCGTACTCGAACAGATCCGACCCGACGCTCTGCAGCGCGTGCGGCTGCTTGCCGCCCGCCGCCGGGTAGGTGTAGTCGCGGACGGTCTCAGCGGCGCCACCCCAGGCGTGCTTGGTCTCCTTGATCCGGTTGCCGGTGGAGTCGTAGGCGTAGCTGGCCGCGTACGGGGCCACACCGCCGATCTTGCCGGACTGCGGGCTGCCGCTCGCGCAGTCGTCGGTGGCCGTCCAGGCGGAGGTCAGGCGGCGCAGATGGTCGTAGGTGAAGCACTGCGTGTCCTGGCCGCTCGCCTTGTCGGCGATCTTGGTGATGTTGCCGACCGCGTCGTAGGTGTAGTTGACGTCGAGGTCGGTCTTGGCCGCGCCCTCCCGGTCGACCCGCATGCTGGTCAGCCTGCGGGTGGCCTCGTCGTGGGCGTAGGTGAGCCAGGTCTTCTTGCCTGCCTCGCCCAGCTCGTACTGCAGGGTCTCGCCCAGCTTGGAGTAGCGGGCCGCGCCCACGTACGTCGACAGGCCGCTGACCTTGGTCGTCTGGCCGAGCTCGTCGTAGGTGTAGACGACCTGCTCCTCGGCCAGCCCGCCGACGCCGGGGAAGCTGACCGACTGGACCTTGTCGTCGGCCGTGTAGCGGGTGTTGAGCACGTACGAGCCGGCGAGCTTGCCCTCCCGCTCGGGGACGGTGACCGTCTCGCGCAGCGGGCGGTAGTCGATGTCGATGGCGTTGATCTCGGCCTTGTACGCCTGCCCGCCCACGTAGCGGATGCTGGCGTTCAGCTGGCCCTTGGCCAGGGCGTCGTACTTCCACTCGGCCAGCAGGGGGCCGGTCTGGGAGCCCTCGCGCAGCTCCTTCTGGCGCCCCATCTCGTCGTAGACGTACCACAGGGTCTTGCCGCGGGAGTCGGTCGTGCTGACGATCTCGTCGGCGTCGTTGTACGTCATCGTCGTGACGCCCTTGTCGGGGTCCTCGGTCTTGATCTCCCGGCCGCGCATGTCGTAGTGGTGGCGCCACACGTTGCCTGCCGAGTCGGTCACCGTGGACAGCCGGCCGGCGGCGTCGTAGGTGTACTTGGTGGCCTCGTACTCGCCCGTCGGGGTCGCGCCCTTGTACTGGCGCAGCTCGATCAGGCGGTCCTCGGCGTCACCGATGCGGGTGGTCGCCGTGCCGCCGGGCGGCGGCGTGACGTGGACCCGGTCGCCCTCCTGCTTGACCGTGACCCGGTACTTCTCCGCGCCCTTCGCCTTGAGGATCTGGGCGTTGACGTCGCCCGCGCCGTCGAAGGTCGACACGACCTGGTTGGGCACGTCGGTGTCGGCGACCGCGAGCAGGTCGGTGGAGGGCGTCCCGGTGGCGAAGTAGCCGGAGTTCGACTTGTACTCCTCGCCCTGGGAGTTGTAGAAGGTGTCGGTGATCGTGCGCCCGTCACGCAGGTTGGGGTCCTGCGTCAGCTCGTCCCTGGGCGCGGGTTCCTGGGTCTGGCGCTCGCGCATCAGGCCGTCGTACAGGTCGTAGCTGCTGGTGTAGGCACCGTCGGCGCGCAGCGTCTTCGTGGTGACGTAGCTGGGGCCGTTGTCCCGCATGACGTAGGAGTACTCGGTGCTGGGCGACTGGCCCGCCGCCTTGTTGCGATCGGCCTGCCAGACCTTCGTCAGCCGGCCGAGCGCGTCGTACTCCATGTCCACGCGGCGGTTGTTCGCGTCGATGTCGGTGACGGGTTCGCCCCAGGCCGGCTCGACGATCGTGCGGTCGGTGTGGCCGAGCTGGTTGGTCTCGGCGACCTCGGTCGGGAGGGCGCCCGTGGTCGGGGTGTAGGTGGTCACGGACTTGCTGCCGGTCGAGTCGGTCTCGCTGGTCTCGCGGCCGTAGACGTCGTACGTGTGCGACCTGTCGGTGATCGTCGTGCCGTCACCGGAGACGGTCTGCTGGACCGAGGTCACGTCACCCTTGGTCGGGGCCTGACCGTTCGCCTTGTTGTCGTACTGGACCTTCTCGTCCGAGATCACCTCGTCGGCGGCCAGCTTGGAGACGGCGGTGCCGCAGCTCGCGGCGACCTTCTGGATGCGGCTGGCGTAGTCCAGCATCCAGCTCGTGTCGTTGCGGGCGTAGGTGTAGCGGGTGCACTGGTCGTCGTCGGTCGTGGCCAGGTCACCCTTCTCCTCCACCTGGGTGAGCAGGCCGTTGTTGTCGTACGTGCGCTCCTCGCCGGTGCGCCGCCACTTGCCGTCGGGGAGCGCCTTGCGGGTGACCATGGACTTGGCCTCGACCACGTGCGCGGCCTTGGTGACGCCGCCCTGCGTGGACTCGGCGGTCTTCACCGACCACGGCTGCTCGGTGCTGGCGGTCAGGATGGCCCCGCCGTCCCCGTCGTACAGGAGCTCCTCGCGCTCGAAGCCGGAGTACTGGTCGAGGTCGTCCAGCTTGACGCCCTCGGAGTCCTCGACCTGCGCGCTGCGCTTGGAGCCGTCGGCCTGCTTGTCACCGTGCATGCCGCGGAAGTAGCGGAACTCCGTGAGCGTGCGCTTGGTGTCCTGGCCGTCGCCCTCGCGCACCCGCACCCGGCCGAAGCCCCGGAAGTCCGACCACGTGCGGTGCTCGGGCTTGACGAGGATGTTGTCGGCGTAGTGCCAGGCGGCGCCGTCCAGATATTCGTAGTTGGTGACCACGTTGGGCGAGCCCGAGATGCGGTCCACCTCGATCATCTGCGACACCACGTACTTGTGGAACCAGTCGGTGACCTCCGACTCGTTCAGCGGCGTCCAGCGCTGCGGGAAGCACAGCTTGGTGTTCTTGTCGGCCGCCGGCAGTTCGCCGGCCTTGCATTCGGCCGCGGCGTAGTTGATCCGCAGCTCGCCGCCGGTCCCGTTGTTCACGGCCTGGACGCGCCACTTGACCAGCGGGGCGCGGCCCTCGGTGGCGTCCACCCGGTTGGGGAGCTGGACACCGATGAACGTGGTCTTGGGTCCCGTGATCGTGCCGCCCACGAGGCCCGTCTGCTGGACCGAGGCCAGCCAGAGCGACGGGCTGAGGCCGTCACCCGTGGCGGGGAACTGGTGCGTCAACGCCCAGGAGTCGACGTTGCGGTACGCGCTCCCGGACAGGATCTGCGTGGTGACCTTGGTCAGCCGCTTGCGGGTGAAGAACGTCGGCGACAACCGGTCCGTACACTTCACACCCGAGTCACAGATCTGGTCGAACGGCACGTCCGGCCAGGACGCCGCCGTCTCCTTCTTGAGCTGGTCGGGCGCGCAGGTGATCGTGCCGCTGGGCAGGCACCGCTCGGCCACCTCGAACACGACCCGCGCCGCGGGGTTCTTGGTGAACAGCTCGCCCTGCAGGTAGCCGTAGTCCATGCGGGTGAGGTAGGCGCCGCGCACGTACTGGGTGCCCAGTTCCGGCTTCATGTTGCGGCCGTAGTAGTTGGTCTCCTGCGCGTACCAGTACGTGGTGGCGTTGCCGTGGGTGTCCACCGCGTAGTCGAGGTTCCACCGGTACGCCTGCTGGCACCAGGCGTTGGCCGGGGTGCTGTTGTAGCAGGGCTCGCCGCTGTTGTTGCCGAACACCGGCACCGTCTGGACCGACTTCGTCTCCGGCTTGCCGCTCACCCAGCCGGGAAGCCGGTTCAGGCCGAAGGTGAACTGGGAGCCGTCAGGGGTGGTGACCCGCCAGTACTCGCCGTTGTTGTCGCCGTTGGTGGCGCCGGTGAGGTACTCGATGCGGGTGCCGTCGTCGCGCTTGGGCCGCCACTGCTTGGTCGTGGCGTCCTTGACCAGCTCGACGGACGAGCTGCCGAGCGACATGACCGCGTTGTCCTGGTCCCAGCACAGGTCGCCGGTCTTCTTGCCGTCGATCATGCAGGACTTGTAGCGGCGCTCAA
Organism: Nonomuraea sp. JJY05; assembly: GCF_043496855.1. Taxonomy (NCBI): domain Bacteria; kingdom Bacillati; phylum Actinomycetota; class Actinomycetes; order Streptosporangiales; family Streptosporangiaceae; genus Nonomuraea; species Nonomuraea sp. JJY05. The sequence continues at coordinate 2,399 of NZ_JBIEIS010000012.1, read as the reverse complement.
CGTAGCCGCCGGGGTTGAGGTCGAAGCCCTCACCCGCCCAGGACGCCTGGTTGTTGGTGGAGGCGGTGCGACCGTCCACGCTCTGGGAGGAGTAGCCCAGCGAGATCTCCGGCTCCTCGCCGCCCAGCGCGGGCGGGGTGCGCATCTCGTAGCTCCAGTTGAAGTCGCCGGTCTGGGTGCCGACGCTCCAGTCCGCCGAGGGAGCCAGCGAGGTGGCGGAGTGGTCGCCCGACTGGCCGGAGGCGGCCGCCGTCACCGCGTACAGGCCCGCCGACTCGAAGTCGGCCGTGAGCGTGCCCGCCTTCGGGTCGTTCTCGCTCTTGACCGGCTGGGGCGCGGCACAGCCGTCCGCACCGGTCAGAGCGCATTCCTCCAGCTTGACCACGTGGAGCCGGGCGCCGTAGTCGCCGCCGTAGGCGTAGCGGAAGCCGGAGTAGTCGATCTGCAGGCGGTTCTTCTTGCCGGACGCGGCCTTGAGGTTCGCTCCCTGGCCGGGCGATACGCGCATCGCGAGGCCGAGCAGCTTGGAGTCGAGGAGTTCGACGCGTACGGGGTCGGGGGTCTCGGCCTTGGCGGCGGCGGCGCCCTTCTGCGGGGCCAGCTTCACGGGGAAGCCGGTCGCCGCCAGGGTGCTCGCCCCGGCGCCGCCCAGCTCCGCCGCCTGGGGTTTGGGCCAGGCGACGCCTGGTGGCGCCTTCCACGCCTGTTTCTCGACGGGATCGGCCAGCGGCGGCAGCACCGGGACGCTCGTGCCCTTGACCGGCTTCTCGTTCTGCACCGAGGGGGCCGGCCGGGACGCGGCCTGCGCGGGCATGACGTAGGTGAGGGGGACGACGAGGGCGATGGAAAGCACTGCCGCGAGTCTGCGGGGCCAGGGCGACTCGGGCTTGGGCTCCAGGAAACGGTTCCAGTAAGGGTCGTGATAGTCGGGTTCGTCGGGTCCGTGAGGTCGATTCCAGCGGGATTCGGGCAGGTCTAACTCACTCGGCAGGTCCATGAACCTCTCCCAGTCGGGGTGCAGATCGGACTTACTGGGGTGGGTGGTGATTTACTGCGCGGCCAGCTGAGCGATCTGCTCGGCGCTCAGCACGCCGTCATACGTGCGGACGTCGTCCACGGCTCCTGGCCAGTAGCCGGTGAAGGCGCCCGCGGTCTTGGTCCGGCCCAGTTGCAGCGGGCCGGTGGCGTTCCACGCGCTCGCGTGGGACGTGATGGTGGTGGTCGAGAGCCGGCCGTTGACGTAGATGCGCAGCTCGCCGGCCAGCGCGTCGTAGACGCCGGCGACGTGCGTCCACTCCAGCGGGTTGGGGATGGCGTCGGAGCGGGTGTGTACGACGGCGGCGGTGTCGGTGTCGGCGGCCCTCATGCCGAGGGTCCACCGCTGCTGCTCCTTGTCGAAGCCGAGCTGGAACCCGGCCGCCCGGCTGCCCGGCTGGGCCACGGCGGCGGTGTCGGCGGTGGGCAGGTAGTCGAGCTGGACCCAGGCGGCCACGGTGAAGCTCGACCTGGTGTTCACGGCGGGGCCGGTGGTCTGGGCGTGGCCGTTGACGCCGTCGAGCGCGAGCGCGCCCTCCAGCCAGCCGGCCGTCCACGACGCGCCTCCGGCCAGCGTCGCGGCTGTGGAGCGGCCGGAGGACTCCGCGGCGGACGTGCCCGACTCCTCGTCCAGCTGCCAGTGGCCGACCAGCGTGGCGGCGCTGTTGACCAGGTCGGCGACCTCGTCGGCGAACATGGCGCGGCCGTAGACGCGGACCTCGTCCACGTCGCCCGGCCAGGACTCCGCGGCGGCGCCGTTGACCTTGCCGCGGCCGATGGTGAGCGGCCCGGTGGCGTTCCACGGCTGGGTGAAGGCGACCGTGGACTCCAGCTTGCCGTTGACGTAGAGCGAGATCTGGCCCGCGGCGGAGTCGTAGACGCCGGCCAGGTGGGTCCACTCGTTCAGCCTCGGGGCGGCGGCCGACAGGGCCTTGACCGCCGCGGCGCCGTCGGTGTCCGAACCCGCGCGGACCAGGGCCCAGCGGTCGTCCGTCTTCGAGTACTGGAGTGCGAAGCCGCCGGTCCTGGAGCCTTCCTGGGTGACGACGGTCGCGGTGGCGGCGTTGCCGGTCAGGCGGGCCCAGGCGGTGACGGTGAAGTTGCGGCCGGTGTCGGCGACGGGGCCGGAGGTCTGCGCGTACGCGTTGGCCAGGCGCAGGCCCATGCCCGTCTTCCCGGTCGTCCACGTGGCGCCGTACAGCGTCGCCGGATGGGCGTTCGCGGCGTCGGCGGTCACGCCGCCCTGGCCCTCGTTCATGGCCCAGTGGCCGTTCGGGCCCTTGCCGCTGTTGACGTTGAAGACGTAGGTGCGGATCGGGCCGAGCTGGCCCGCGCGGTCCTTGCTGCGTACCGACAGCACGTTG
>NZ_JBIEIS010000119.1:0-1813 GCF_043496855.1 Nonomuraea sp. JJY05 | reverse complement strand
GCGCTCGTCCAGGTCGGCCAGGACCTCCTCGGAGACGTTGGGGATGTCCCGGGTGATCTCCTCGGGGCCCAGCTTGGTGTCGCGGGCGTCGACCTCGTGCTCCTCGATGTGGATCGAGGACAGAACGTCGTCCTGCACCAGCCGCTGGGACAGAATGATCGCGTCTTCGTAGTTGTGGCCCTCCCACGGCATGAACGCCACCAGGAGGTTCTTGCCCAGCGCCATCTCGCCCTTGTCGGTGCAGGGGCCGTCGGCGATGACCTGGTTGACCTCGACCCGGTCGCCCTCGGCGACGATGGGCTTCTGGTTGAACGAGGTGCCCTGGTTGGAGCGCTTGAACTTGGCGACACGGTACGTGGTGCGCGTGCCGTCGTCGTTCATGACGGTGACGTAGTCGGCGGAGACCTCCTCGACCACGCCGGCCTTCTCGGCGCTGATGACGTCGCCGGCGTCGGTCGCGGCACGGTATTCCATGCCGGTGCCGACCAGCGGCGCCTCGCTCTTGAGCAGCGGCACGGACTGCCTCTGCATGTTGGAGCCCATGAGCGCGCGGTTGGCGTCGTCGTGCTCGAGGAAGGGGATCATCGCGGTGGCCACCGACACCATCTGGCGCGGCGACACGTCGATGTAGTCGACCTCCTCGGCCCGCATGAGCTCGGTCTCGCCGCCCTTGGTGCGGACCAGGACGCGGGACTCGGCGAACGACCCGTCGGCGTTGAGCACCGTGTTGGCCTGCGCCTTGACGTAGCGGTCTTCCTCGTCGGCCGTGAGGTAGTCGATCTGCTCGGTCACCTTGCCGTCGACGACCTTGCGGTAGGGCGTCTCGACGAACCCGAAGGCGTTGATCCGGCCGTAGGAGGCCAGCGAGCCGATGAGGCCGATGTTGGGGCCTTCAGGGGTCTCGATCGGGCACATCCGGCCGTAGTGGGACGGGTGCACGTCACGGACCTCGAAGCCGGCCCGCTCACGGGACAGACCACCGGGACCCAGCGCGGACAGACGCCGCTTGTGCGTCAGGCCGGCCAGCGGGTTGGTCTGGTCCATGAACTGCGACAGCTGCGAGGTGCCGAAGAACTCCTTGATCGACGCCACGACCGGGCGGATGTTGATCAGGGTCTGCGGCGTGATCGCCTCGACGTCCTGCGTGGTCATGCGCTCGCGCACGACCCGCTCCATACGGGCCAGACCCAGGCGGACCTGGTTCTGGATGAGCTCGCCGACGCTGCGCAGACGACGGTTGCCGAAGTGGTCGATGTCGTCGACCTCGACGATGACCTCGCGGTCACCTGCGCCCGGCATCGACTCCTCGCCCGCGTGCAGGCGGACGATGTACTCGATCGTGGCGACGATGTCGTCCTCGGTCAGGGTGCCCTGCGAGATCTCCGAGTCGACGCCCAGCTTCTTGTTGATCTTGTAGCGACCGACCTTGGCCAGGTCGTACCGCTTGGGATTGAAGTAGAGGTTCTCCAGCAGGGTCTGCGCCGACTCCTTGGTCGGCGGCTCACCCGGCCGCAGCTTGCGGTAGATGTCCAGCAGCGCGTCATCCTGGCCGGCCGTGTGGTCCTTCTCCAGGGTGGCCCGCATCGACTCGTACTGGCCGAACTTCTCGAGAATCCGCTCGCTGGTCCAGCCCAGCGCCTTGAGCAGCACCGTGACGGCCTGCTTGCGCTTACGGTCGATGCGCACACCGACGCTGTCGCGCTTGTCGATCTCGAACTCCAGCCAGGCACCCCGCGACGGGATGACCTTGCAGCCGAACAGGTCCTTGTCGGACGTCTTGTCGACATTGCGTTCGAAGTAGACACCGGGCGAA
>NZ_JBIEIS010000118.1:0-1817 GCF_043496855.1 Nonomuraea sp. JJY05 | reverse complement strand
GGCACCGCCACCGGCACCGCCACCGGCACCGCCACCGGCACCGCCACCGGCACCGCCACCGGCACCGCCACCGGCACCGCCACCGGCACCGCCACCGGCACCGCCACCGGCACGGTGCTACCCCGGCACCAGCTCGGCCCCGGGCAGGGCTAATCGCGTGGACGCCGCCGTCAACACCGTCACCGCCACCGGCGACGGGAGCCTGGGGGGTTCCTGCAGGAGGCCGCATCCCCGTCACTCGCGCCCCCAACCACAGTGATCCCTCACCCTGGGCGAATCCCCGCTCGTCGCCAGAGCCGACGTGCGGTCACTGCCGAGTGACGCGGGTCGGCTTCATAACAATCACCACCCGCCGCTCGGCATCTCCAACCGGCCGCTCGTACTCCAGCCCGTAGCGGCTGGCCAGCACGTCGAAGAAGTCGCCCGAGGGGTCGGGCTCCAGCCGCTCGACCACGCCCCGGATCTCCAGATAGCGGTACGGCGCCTCAGGGTCGTTGATGGAGACTGCGACCTGCGGATGTTCCTTGACATTTCGGTACTTGAAGCGATCCATCGTGGTCGTGAAGCGCAGGTGCTCCCCGTCCCAGATCGTCCAGACCGGGTTCACGTTCGGCGCCCCGTCGGGCCCGATGGTCGCCAGATGGGCGAACAGCGGGCGCTTCAGCAGATCCAAGTGGCTGTCAGGAATGATCACGTCTCTCCTCCAAGCTTAGATAACGGGGTCAGGTTATCAAAGCTTTGATAACCATCAATGTTGTACTATTTCCGATATGGGGATGCCTGCGGACGAACGCCTCGGTCTGGACATCAAGCGTGCGGAGCAGGCGCTGATCGCGGCCAAGCAGGCCGCCGTCCGCCCGGCAGGGCTGACCGTTCCCCAGTACGCGACACTGTTCGCGCTGGCCGACAACCCCGGTATCTCGGGCGCGGCGCTGGCCAGAGCGTGCCTGGTCACGCCTCAGGCCATGACCGTCGTGCTCAAGAACCTGGAGGAACGCGGCCTCGTCGAACGCTCCCCGCACCCATGGCATCGAAACGTCCTGGAGACCCGGCTGACCGAGGCCGGGCGCGCGGCGCTGAAGGCGGCCGACGAGCGTGCCGTGGTGATCGAGCGAGCGATCGCGGGCGAGTTCAGCACGGAGGAGCGGGAGCAACTGCGCGTCCTGCTGGCCCGGTGCGCCGGGGCGATCGCCCGCGCCACTCTGGAGCTGTGACCTCAAAGAGGCGCAACTGGACGGGCCGGGACACCGCGCGACGGCGGCGGCAGGACTGAGCCCGGCGCCCGCGCTGCGGCGGATCGTCCGCGACACGCCCTCTGGCGAGGCGATTTGACGTGTCGCGGATTGCGACCTAGTCTTTCAGTTCGCGCCGGGAGTGAGCCGGACGCCGATCAGGCGGACGGGCCCCCGCGCAAGCCCTTTGAAATGACGAGCCACTCGGCGGAGCCGCTTCGGCGCGCTCGTAGCCCGGGCCGTCGTCTGGCGCACGGAGATCACCGAAAAATCGGTTGATTCGACAAGCTCTGGATGACACGGTAAGTTAAGAGGGTTGCCCTGGGCCGACCGGGGTGCACCATCCTAAGCAAGTCTGAGTGGTTGCCGGCAAATCTCCGGATTTGACGGGAATCGACAAGCTCGGTAAATTTTAGGAAAACGCGAGGCACGCCTCCGAGCGCAAGTCGAGAGACTTACGCAAGGATGTACGCGTCCGTTTCTTGAGAACTCAACAGTGTGTTAAAAGCCAGTGCATGAGATACACATGCATATCCCCGTCATTATTGACGGAAATTGCTTGGATTCACAATCCAGACGAAAGAC
>NZ_JBIEIS010000117.1:0-2047 GCF_043496855.1 Nonomuraea sp. JJY05 | reverse complement strand
CCGTGCAGACCGCCCTCGCGGCCGTAGCCCGACTCCTTGTAGCCGCCGAAGGGCGAGGCGGGGTCGAACTTGTTGAAGGTGTTGGCCCAGACGACCCCGGCCCGTAGTTTGTCGGCCATCCACAGGATGCGGGAGCCCTTCTCGGTCCAGATACCGGCCGAGAGCCCGTAGGGGGTGTTGTTGGCCTTCTCCACCGCTTCGGCGGGGGTGCGGAAGGTCAGCACCGACAGCACCGGACCGAAGATCTCGTCCCGGGCGATCGTGTGCGACTGCGCCACCCCGGTGAAGATCGTGGGCGGGAACCAGAACCCGCGCTCGGGCAGCTCGCACGCCGGCGACCAGCGCTCGGCTCCCTCCGACTCGCCGAGCTGCGACAGCTCCTTGATCTTGGCGAGCTGTTCGGCCGAGTTGATCGCGCCGATGTCGGTGTTCTTGTCCAGCGGCTCGCCCACCCGGAGGGTGGCCAGCCGGCGTTTGAGCGCGGCCAGCAGCTCCTCCTGCACCGACTCCTGCACCAGCAGCCGCGACCCGGCACAGCACACGTGCCCCTGGTTGAAGAAGATCCCGTTGACGATCCCCTCCACCGCCTGGTCGATGGCGGCGTCCTCGAACACGATGTTGGCCGCCTTGCCGCCCAGCTCCAGGGTCAGCTTCTTGTCGGTGCCCGCCACCGCGCGGGCGATGATCCGGCCCACCTCGGTCGAGCCGGTGAAGGCCACCTTGTCGACATCCGGGTGGCCCACCACCGCCGCGCCGGTCTGGCCCGCGCCGGTCACGATGTTCACCACGCCGGGCGGCAGGTCGGCCTGCCGGCAGATGTCGGCGAACCACAACGCGGTCAGCGGCGTCGTCTCGGCCGGCTTGAGCACCACCGTGTTCCCGCACGCCAACGCCGGCGCGATCTTCCAGGCCAGCATCAGCAGCGGGAAGTTCCACGGGATCACCTGCCCGGCCACCCCCAGCGGCCTGGTGCCGAACCCGGCGTACTCCAGCTTGTCGGCCCAGCCGGCGTAGTAGAAGAAGTGCGCCGCCACCAGCGGCACGTCCACATCGCGCGACTCGCGGATGGGCTTGCCGTTGTCCAGCGACTCCAGCACGGCCAGCTCGCGGGCCCGCTCCTGGATGATCCGCGCGATCCGGAAAAGGTATTTGGCCCGCTCGGCGCCGGGCAGCGCCGACCAGACACCGAACGCCTTACGCGCCGCCTGCACGGCCCGGTCGACGTCATCGGAGGAGGCGGTGGCGACCTCGGCCAGCGTCTCCTCGGTCGCCGGGTTGATCGTCTTGAACGGGGTGCCGGAGCCGTCGGCGAACTCGCCGTCGATGAACAGCCCGTACGACGCCTTGATGTCGACGACGTCGCGCGACTCGGGCGCGGGAGCGTACTCGAAGATCGCCATCATCAGTCCAGGGTGAAGTAGTCGGGACCGGCATACCGGCCGGTGGCCAGCTTCTGCCGCTGCATCAGCAGATCGTTCAGCAGCGAGGAGGCGCCCAGCCGGAACCAGTCCGGCGACAGCCAGTCATCACCGGCCGTCTCGTGCACCAGCACCAGATTCTTGATCGCGTCCTTGGTGGTGCGGATGCCGCCCGCGGGCTTGACGCCCACCTGCCGGCCCGTCACCTGGCGGAAGTCCCGCACCGCCTCCAGCATGATCAGCGTCACCGGCAGCGTCGCGGCCGGGGCCACCTTGCCGGTGGAGGTCTTGATGAAGTCGGCGCCGGCCAGCATCGCCAGCCACGAGGCGCGCCGCACGTTGTCGTAGGTGGCCAGCTCGCCGGTCTCCAGGATCACCTTCAGGTGCGCGCCGCCGCAGGCCGCCTTGACCGCGACGATCTCCTCCCACACCTTCAGGTAGCGGCCGGACAGGAACGCCCCCCGGTCGATCACCATGTCGATCTCGTCGGCGCCCGCCGCCACCGCCAGCGCGGTGTCGCTCACCTTGACCTCCAGCGAGGAGCGGCCGCTGGGGAAGGCGGTGGCGACCGAGGCCACCTTGACGCCCGTCCCGGCCAGCGCCCGGACGGCCACCTCGACCAGGTCGGG
>NZ_JBIEIS010000116.1:0-2347 GCF_043496855.1 Nonomuraea sp. JJY05 | reverse complement strand
ATGAACGTCAGGCTGCTCAGATCGACGCAGAAGCCGGCGCCGCCGCTCGCCATCGAGGCCAGCGCCCGCCTCAGGGCGGGCAGAGTGGCGCGGTCGAGCTCACCCTCGATCCGCAGGCCCGCGTCGGCCAGCGGGGCGATGCGCAGGATCCGGTCGGGGGCGGTGAGCAGGGTGGGCGCGATCACTGGTGGTTCGGCCATGGCTACGATCACTGACGCGATCACGGGTGCGGGGGCTTGGGTGCTGTCCGTGGTGTTCATGCCGGGCTCCTACGGGGGGAGTACGGGAGATAAGGGGGCCTCGGGTTTGAGGCGGCGGCGTGAACACGTTGCGATGGGTGCCAGCGTGAGGAGCAGTGACCTGATCATCTAGCAGGCTCGCCGGAGCGGAAACCACCGATTCCAGCCAGGCTTATCACCACCGGCGATCACCGCCCAGGTGCTGGCGGGGTGAGGGCGGCAGGACCTCCCCTTGAAAAATGCCGAGCTCGTCGGCCCGGATCGCCACGCCTCACCGTGAACCGCGGGATACAGACCCGGACAGACTGTTGTGCGCGCACCGAGCGTTCCGCCGGGTGGCCTCTCCGCGTACAACACGCGAAAAGGGGTCACTCAGGTTCAGAAAAAGGATGCCCTTCGTCACGCTCCGGTGGACGATTCTTCGCGGAGGCCGTGGCCGGTGCCTGGCGGTGCAGGCGCAGGCGTAGCCGAGCGCTCCCCATAACCCCTTCAATGCTGACCTCGTCACACAGGCGCCGGATCAGCCGCAGGCCGACACCGTAACCATAGCCAACACCGTGGCCGGCGGCGAGGTCGGGTTCGAGGCTCAGGTCGGCTTCGCTCAGGGCACCGGCGGTGTCGACGACCTCCAGGTTCACCCCTGTGATGTCGCTCCACGCGATCAGGGCGCCGCCTGCGCCGCCGTGCTGCAGCACGTTGGTCGCGGCCTCGTTGGCGACGAACACCAGATCCTGCAGGCGCTGCCCGGTCAGGCCGGCTGCGAGACCGAAGGCGTGCACGCACTCGCGCAGCGTCGCCAGGTCGCGGGTGATCGGCCACTGTAACCGGAACTCGGAGATCATGATGAATCGCTGCCTCTCGGCTGGGGTGGCCGGATCGCCCACCTCTTGCCCAGTCCTTGCGCTGCCATGTCTGTGATCGCGTTGACCAGCCAATCATCAGGTCCCGGGCGAGTTGGGAGGTGAGCCCCCGGCAAGCCCGTTCCCGGCCCTCTCGGCCTTCGGGGCCTGCTCAACGTGGCGATCGCGGAGGGTGATGGGACTTGCTGCGATTGCCCGTTTCCGCTGGTAGGCCGATGAGGTTGAGTGAAGGGGACCAGCCGGCACACCTCGTGCCGGCTGCCGCCTGAGGAGGGTCGTCATGACCCTGAACATCGATGGCATGGAAGTGAGCGAGCGCGGCAGCCTGAACGGTCAGGCGCCACGATGCGAGCATGTTGATATTTCTCCGAGAGCTGAGCCCGGATCACCGCAGTGCGCCGGATGCCTGGCTCTGGGCCTGTCCTGGAGCCGCCTGCTGGCGTGCCTGACATGCGGGTGGGTGGCCTGTTCCGACGATTCGCCGGGCACTCACGCCCGCGAGCACTACCGGGAGACCGATCATCCGGTGGTCGCGGCGCTGGAGCCGGAAACGGCTTGGCGCTGGTGTTACGTCCACGAACGGACCGTGTGAGCACCATCGTCCCGGCCCCGGCCCTCCGGGCGCCGACATCGCCCCAGGGCACGCTCATCTGTTCCGGTGATAACCAGCCTGATCCTTGCTCATTTCCCCACCACAAGCCGGGAAGGACACTGAGACTCCAAGCCGCCTGAGCGCGGTGAGTGTCCGCCTGCACGAGGTCATGGCCGACGGGCAGACAGATCAATGGTCTGCCCGGGTGATGGCTGAGCGGGGCGGTGAACGACGATGAGCCTTGGCAGGAAGATCAGAGACAAGGCGCAGGCCGTCAAGGGCTGGGTCAGGCAGCGTTGGGCCGCGCCACCGGCAACCGGCGCCAGCAGGCTGAGGGCAAGAGCGATCGGGTCGCGGGAAGCCTGAGGCAGGCCGGCGGGAAAGGTCAAGGACGCCTTCAAACGCTGATTCTCCCTCTCCGGCTGGCCGTCCGGTGAGGGCTGGGCGAGCTGGTCCCGCCCGGGATGCCGCCGCACACCCGCGATGAGCCCGTACGGCTCGTCGTTGCCCTGATCGCCTGCGGCACTCCCCGTGCAATTGACGAAGGTGGAGGTAAAACCGATGCGCATCGCATCGATAGTGCTGATCCTGTGGCTGATCGCCGGCGCTGTCGCCGCGGGCCAGCGCGGCTACTACACAGGACCGGTGGAGAACTG
>NZ_JBIEIS010000115.1:0-2508 GCF_043496855.1 Nonomuraea sp. JJY05 | reverse complement strand
GGCGATCGCGATCGATCCGCAGCAGCGGTTGTTGTTGGAGACCTCGTGGGAGGTGCTGGAGCGGGCCGGGATCGATCCGGGCACGCTTCGCGGCACCCCGGCCGGCGTCTTCATCGGCGGAACTCAGACCGGTTATGGCTCAGGGCCTGGACCGTACCCCGAGGAGATCGAGGGGTATCTGCAGACCGGAAACGCCGGTTCTGTCATGTCGGGGCGGGTGGCCTACAACCTCGGCCTCGAGGGTCCGGCGTTGACGGTGGACACCGCCTGCTCGTCTTCCCTGGTCGCCATTCACCTCGCTTGCGAGTCCCTGCGCAGAGGCGAAAGCACTCTGGCACTCGCGGGCGGAGTGACGGTCATGGCGACACCAGAGCTCCTGGTGGACTTCAGCCGTCAGCGTGGTCTGGCGCGGGACGGCCGGTGCAAGGCGTTCTCCGACGAGGCCGACGGCACCGTCTTCTCCGAAGGCGTGGGCATCCTGCTGCTGGAGCGGCTGTCGGACGCGCAGGCCAACGGCCACCGAGTGCTGGGAGTGATCCGCGGATCGGCGGTCAACCAGGACGGCGCCAGCAACGGCCTGTCGGCCCCCAACGGCCCCTCCCAGGAGCGGGTGATCCGCCAAGCGCTGGCCAACGCGGGTCTGACCCCCGGCGACATCGACGCGGTCGAAGCACACGGCACCGGCACCAAACTCGGCGACCCCATCGAAGCACAGGCTCTTCTGGCCACCTACGGACGCGATCGGGACCCGGCGGACCCATTGTGGCTGGGGTCGGTCAAATCCAACTTCGGGCACTCGCAGGCCGCTTCAGGTGTGGCGGGTGTGATCAAGATGGTCATGGCCGCCCGCGAAGGCCTCCTGCCCCAGACCCTGCACATCACCACCCCCACCACCCACGTCGACTGGGCACAAGGCCAGATCCGCCTCCTGCAACACCCCCAGAACTGGCCCGACCACGGCGACAAACCACGCCGCGCCGCCATCTCCTCCTTCGGCATCAGCGGCACCAACGCCCACCTCATCCTCGAACAAGCCCCCCACACCAGTCCCGCCGCCAACACCGACACCGACACCAGCGATGAAGCACCACAGCCCCTGCCCCTGGTCCCAGTAGCCCTGTCCGCCCGCGATCAGACCAGCCTGGCCGCCCAAGCCGCCCGCCTGGCCAGCCACCTCACCGCCCACCCCGAACTGCCTCTGCACGACATCGCACTGTCGGCCGCCACCACGCGCGCCCACCTCGAACACCGCGCCGTCATCCTGGCCCGCAACACCGACGACCTCCACGACGCCCTGCACCACCTCACCACCACAAACGCAGACGGCAGCACGACCATCGGCATTGGCAAGAGCGACACCAACGGCAACGGCAGGGGGGAAGGCACGGGCGCCGGCACGTCTGACAGCACCGGCACCGGCACCGGCACCGCAGCCGCGACCACCAACGGCACGGGCAACGGCAGTGGCGGTGGCGACGGCTCGAGTGCTGGCCCGGCCGGTGGCAGCGATATCACCACCGCGACCGCGACCGCGACCGCGACCGCGACCGCGGCCGCCAACGGCTACGGCAACGGCACCAGCAACGGCGCTCATGGCGACACCGGCATCAACGGCAGCACCGGAAGTGACACAAGCGCCGCAACCACAACGGCAACTCCCAACGGAGCCGAGGCCGCAGCTGCGACCGGCAACCGAGCCGGAGCCGGAGCCGGAGCTGGAGCCGAGGCTGCAGCCGTGACCGGCAACGGATCCGTGACCGGCAACGGAGCCGGAGCCGGGGCTCCCACCCCCTCAAACACCCCCGGCAGCAGCGGTGTCGGTAAAGGCGTCAACGTGATCACCGGACGAGCCCGACCCGGCAAAACCGCCTTCCTCTACTCCGGACAAGGCGCCCAACACCCCGGCATGGGCCGCCAACTCTACGAAACCTTCCCCACCTTCGCCACCGCCCTCAACAACACCCTCGACGCCCTCGACCCCCACCTCGACCACCCCCTCCGCGACATCATGTGGGCCCCACCCCACACCCCCCACGCACAACTCCTCAACCAAACCACCTACACCCAACCCGCCCTCTTCGCCCTCCAAACCGCCCTCACCCACCTCCTCACCAGCCTCGGCATCCACCCCCACTACCTCGCCGGACACTCCCTCGGCGAAATCACCGCCGCCCACACCGCCGGCATCCTCACCCTCACCGACGCCGCCAAACTCATCACCCACCGCGCCCAACTCATGCAAACCCTCCAACAAACCGGCGCCATGACCGCCATCCAAGCCACCCCCGACGAAATCACCCCCCACCTCACCCCCCACACCGCCATCGCCGCCATCAACTCCCCCACCAACACCGTCATCTCCGGCAACACCCAAGACATCCACACCATCACCACCCACTTCGCCAACCAAGGCCGCAAAACCCGCCCCCTCACCGTCTCCCACGCCTTCCACTCCCCCCTCCTCGACCCCATCCTCACCCCCCTCAACACCCTCGCCCACACCCTCAC
>NZ_JBIEIS010000114.1:0-2607 GCF_043496855.1 Nonomuraea sp. JJY05 | reverse complement strand
CCGGGGATGCTCCTATGGATGTCAAGCGGCATGTTCTTGATCGTTTGATGTGATGATTCGGTAGAGTTCGCGAGCTACGTAGCGCTTCAGGCAGCGGATGATCTCTTTCTTGGACAGGCCGTCTTGGGTGCGTCGTTCCATGTAGGCGCGAGTGCGAGCGTCCCAGCGAAGGCGGCATAGGACGACACGGTAGAGCGCGGCGTTGGCTTGGCGGTCGCCGCCGCGGTTGAGGCGATGTCGGGTGGTCTTGCCAGAGGAGGCGGGGATCGGCGCGACGCCGCACAGCATGGCGAAGGCGGCTTCGCTGTGCAGCCGATCGTGATTCTCGCCTGCGGTGACCAGGAGCTGCCCGGCGGTGTCGGTGCCCACGCCGTGTGCGGCGACCAGAGCGGGGTTGATCGCGGCCACCAGTGGCTCCAGCAGCTCGTCGAGGTCGGCGATCTCGACGGTGAGCTGCTGGTGGCGGCGGGCCAGGCAGCGCAGCGCGATCCGGGCGGCGGTGGCGGGGCTGGCGGCGTCGTCGCGGTCGGGACGCAGGGCGGCGCAGGTGGTGATCAGTTTCATGATCGACAGGCCACGCAGCTGCTGGCGGAGCTCGTCGGGGGCGGTCACGATCAGGGCTTTGAGGCGGCGTTGCGTATCGGCGCGCTGGTCGATGGCGCTGCGCCGGGCGATGCGCAGGTTGCGTAGCGCCTCGATGCGGCCGTCGCGCTGCTTGGGGGTGCCGGTGCGGTCGTCGGCGAGTGCGGCCTTGGCGGCCTGGATCGCGTCGATCGGGTCGGACTTGCCTTGGAACCGCCGGGTCTTGCGGTCGGGCCGATCGATCTCGATCACGTCGATGTGCTCGGCCTGTAGCAGGCGAGTGAGCCCGGCTCCGTAGGCGCCGGTGCCCTCGACCCCGACCCGTGCCAGCTGTCCGAAGGCGCGCATCCAGGTCAGCAGGGCGGTGTATCCGGCAGGGTTGGCGGGGAACTGTTCGGTTCCCAGGACCCGGCCGACCTGGTCGATCACGGCTGCGGTGTGGGTGTCTTGGTGGGTGTCCACGCCGCCGGCGACTTCGTTGACCGGTGCGTTGTCGGGTGTAATGGAGGTCATCGTCGTCCTGTCGTCTTGGCTGGGGGCAGGGCGGCACGCACCAGCCGGGCAAGGCGGACAAGACAGTGATGGGGCCTCTGGCCAGGCTCCTGACTTGTTGAATGAGGCGAAACGCCGGGGTCTGCAGCCCTAGCGTTCAGGGTGCCGGTCGGCGCTGGTTCGCAGGCTTCTTGCCGCCCTGGTGGTTGGCTCATTGATAGCGTGCCATGCCGCCGGCACCCGCCGTGGTGTGGCTCGACAGAGGCATGATCTGCTCAATTCTTCAAGTCAGGGTGCCCGCCACGGCGCGACCCAAAGCCGTCGGCCACCGTGGAGCTCCCTGTGATCACCATCGGAATCGATCCGCACAAGTCCTCGCTCACCGCCGTGGCGGTCGACGCCGCCGGCCGCCTGATCAGCCAGCGCCGCTTCACCGTCAACTCCGGCACCTTCCGCCAGCTCACCGCCTGGGCTGCGGCATGGCTCGAGCGCCGATTCGCCGTCGAAGGTGCCAACGGCCTCGGCCGCGGCATTGCCCAGCAGCTGTCCGCCGCTGGCGAGCACGTACTCGATGTCCCTGCGAAATTGTCGGTGCGCGCCCGTCTGCTGAACACCGGCGGCGGACGCAAGAGCGACCGAGCCGACGCGCTCAGCGTCGCGCAGGTTGCCCTCCACCGGCGCGACCTGCGCGTCGTCACATGCGAAGACCAGAACACCATCTTGCGGCTGCTGTCTGAACGGCGTGATGACCTGGCTCATGAGCGCACGCGTATCCTCAATCGCCTGCACGGGCTGCTGCGCGAGCTGGTCTCCGGTGGCGCTGCTACCGGCCTGTCTGCGGATAAGGCCGCCGCCCTGCTACGGACGGTCCGTCCCACCACCGCCACTCAGGCCCTGCGACGTGATCTCGCCCGCGACCTCCTTGCTGATCTGCGACGCGTCGACCAGCGACTCAAGGACAACGAAGCGCAATCGCGGGACGCACTGGCCGCTGCGGGTAGCACGTTAACCGACATTCATGGCGTCGGTATCGTCCTGGCCGCCAAGATCCTCGGTCACGTCGGTGATGTCACGCGGTTTCGCACCCCGGATCGGTTCGCCAGTTACACCGGCACCGCTCCGCTCGACGCTTCCAGCGGTGATCAAATCCGGCACCGCCTCAACACCGGCGGCAACCGGCAACTCAATTCCGCCCTGCACACCATTGCCGTGTGCCAATCCCGTGATCCGGGCCCCGGACACATCTACTACCAGCGGAAGATCACCGAGAAGAAGACCCCCGCCGAAGCCCGCCGCGCACTGAAACGACGACTGTCCAATGTGATCTACCGACGCATCCGAAAAGATCAACAACGAGTCGCAACGGCAGCCGCTTGACACACAGAGGCGCTATGAAGTCACGGGCGCCAGGTCCGGTGAGTGCACATGAGCGCTTCCCGGCCAGGGTCGACAGATCCCGTTGAGGACCCAGAGGTCAGTCAGTCCATGGGTCAAACCCTGGCGGGAAGCGCTCATCTACATCATCACTGTCAG
>NZ_JBIEIS010000113.1:0-2694 GCF_043496855.1 Nonomuraea sp. JJY05 | reverse complement strand
CCCAGATCTCCAAGCTTCTTCGGCCCGCGTCGATCGCGTCGTCCAGCCGGCCCATTCTGATCAGCACCGCGGCCCGGCCGTTGAGGATCATCGCCTGGTAGTCGCGCAGGCCGCTCGCTGTCGCTGTCGCTGTCGCCTCGTCCTGGGTGGCAAGCGCGTCGTCGAAGCGCCCCAGCTTGCCGTAGGTCGTGCCGAGATTGTGCAGGGTGCCCGCCTTACGCAGGGGCAGACCTGCTCGATCCCAGCACACGAGGGCACGCTCGAACTCCTCGACCGCGACCTCGAAGCGACCCTGGTTCTTGTGGATGCAGCCCAACTGGTTGTGCCCGCGGGCTTGGCCCGCCCAGTCACCAGTCCGGACGGCCACCTGCAGAGCCTGGTCATGGATCTCGGCCAGATCAGCGAGCCAGCCTCTGTGGCTGAAGGGCCCGTTGAGACTGGCGGCCAGGCCCTCGACCGTGCCGGGATCGTCGGCGCGGGTGGTGGCCTGCCGGGCGACGGCGATGAGGTTGTCGCGCTCCAGCTCGATCCAGTCGATCGCCTCCTGCGGTGTGGCCAGGCGAAGGCCCGGCTGGCCGGCGCGAAGGTGCCTGACGATGACGGAGGCGGGCTTGACCAGGAGGCTGGCCGTCCTGGCTGTGGCGAGGTAATGGTGCAACGCGCGGCGGGTGGCGGCCACCCGATCGCTTTCCTGGATGATGCCGTCGGCTTGTTCGCGGGCGTAGAGGCGGACGAGGTCGTGCATCCGGTAGCGGCCCGGCCCCGCCGATTCGAGCAGCCGGGCATCCAGGAGGCGCTCCAGCGTGGCCTCCACCGCGTGCTCGGGACGGTCGGCGAGAGCGGCGGTGGCCGCCGGGGTGTGGGTGGGCGTGTCGAGGAGGCCGAGCAGGGCGAACAGGTGGGCGGCGTCCTGGCCGGCGGGCTCGTCCTTGAGGTGATGGAGGCTGACGGCGATGCCGGCGCGGACGGCCAGGTCGGCGTACTGCAGCGTGTCCAGGCGGCGGGTGGCGTCGGCCAGCCGGTCGGCGAGGTAGGACAGCGGCCAGTCGGGGCGGGCGGCCAGACGTGCCGCCGCGATGCGAAGGGCCAGGGGCAGGCCCCCGCAGAGCCGGACGATCTGCCCGGCGGCCTCCGCCTCGGCGTGGACCCGGCCGGGGCCGGCGATCCGGGCCAGCAGCGCGGTGGAGTCGGACGGATCGAGCCCGGGCAGGTTCAGCTGGCTCGCCCCGTCGAGCGAGGTGAGAACCTGCCGGCTCGTGATGACGACCGCACACCCCGGCCCGGCGGGAATGAGCGGGCGGACCTGACGGCTGTCGAGGGCGTTGTCGAGGATGATCAGCACGTTCCGCGCCGAGGTGAGGGACCGGTAGCGGGCCACGGCCTCCTCGACCGTGGTCGGCACGGCCGAGCCGTCCAGCCCGAGCGAGCGCAGCAGCCGGCCGAGCGCCTCCAGCGGCGACAGAGGCCGCAGGCCGTCGGTGGCGCCGTGCAGGTCGATGTGGACAACACCGTCGGTGTAGCGGTCGGCGACGGCGTGCGCCAGGTGGACGGCCAGCGCGGATTTACCGATCCCGCCGGGACCGCCGATGGCGACGACCGCCGGCGTGCCGGCCCCCGAGTCGGTGAGCGCCTTGTCGAGCCAGGCCAGCTCGACATCGCGGGCGGTGAAGGCGCGGGTGTCGGCGGGCAGCTCGGCCGGGGCGACCGCGTCGGCGAGCGTGGCATCCTGCGCCGGAACGGTCAGATCGAGAACGGGATCGCGGGCCAGGATCGCCCGATGGAGCCGGCGCAGCTCGGCACCCGGCTCGATGCCGAGCTCCTGGATCATGACGCGGCGAGTGTCCTGATAGACGGCGAGCGCTTGCGATGACCGTCCAGCGCGATACAGCGCCAGCATCAGCTGCGCATGCGGCCTCTCCCGCAGCGGGTGCGCCTCGATGTGGACGGTCAGATCCGGTATCACCGCGTGGTGATCGCCGGCCGCCATCCGCAAATCGACGTGATCTTCCAGAGCGGTGAGACGTTCCTCCGCCAGGCGGGTGGCCTCGATCCGGGCCCACTCCGCCGACATGCCCGCCAGGGCCTGTCCCCGCCACAAGGCCAGAGCCTGCCGGAACGACCTGTCCGCGGTAACGATCTCTCCCCTGGCCCGGCCGGCACGCGCTTCGCGCACCAGCCGCATGAACAGGTGAGCATCGACGTGATCAGGAGGCACGTCCAGGCAGTATCCACCTGGCGCGGTCACGATGACCTCGTCGAGCGCCCGGGGCGCGAGGAACTCGCGAAGTTTCGACACCACGATGTGGAGCTGCTTCGGCGCCGTCGACGCCCGGCTCTGTCCCCACACATCGGTGAGGAGCTGGTCAGTGGTGACCACCCGGCCGGCGCTCAATGCCAGCCGGGTCAGCAGGCCGATCCGTCGGCTGCCGGTCAGCGGTAGCACGTCGCCGCCTGCCGTCAGCTCCCACGGACCCAAGATCTTGATCCGCAGTCCCATCGCGCAACCCTCCGTAGGCAGGACCAGCGTTTCATCGGTCATGACCGTTACCCGTTGGAGGGCCTCCTCCGCGATCTCCTGAGCGGCAGGTGATGAACATACCGGAACATACCGCGGGTTGACACGCTGCCGCCGTGTCGTTGACTCTTCGCTGTGCCGTACTCATCCTGGTCGCTTCCCTCCGGGTGCCAGGTGCG
>NZ_JBIEIS010000112.1:0-2862 GCF_043496855.1 Nonomuraea sp. JJY05 | reverse complement strand
CTGCACCTCGGTCAGCAGCCGCACCGCCCCAGCCGACCAGTCCACGTGCGGCGACGGCTCATCCACATGCAAGGTCTGCGGCAGAACACCCTTCCGCATCGCCATGACCATCTTGATCACGCCACCCACGCCGGCAGCGGCCTGCGTGTGACCGATGTTCGACTTCAGCGACCCCAGCCACAAAGGCCGGTCGCGTTCCTGGCCGTAGGTCGCGAGGAGCGCCTGGGCCTCGATCGGGTCGCCGAGCTTGGTGCCCGTGCCGTGTGCCTCGACCACATCCACATCGGCGGCCGTCAGACCGGCGTTGGCCAGCGCCTGGCGGATCACCCGCTGCTGGGAAGGACCGTTCGGCGCGGTGATCCCGTTACTGGCACCGTCCTGGTTGATCGCCGACCCCTTCAGGACCGCCAGCACCTGGTGCCCGTTGCGCCGGGCGTCGGACAGCCGCTCCACCAGCAGCACACCGACGCCCTCACCCCAGCCGGTGCCATCAGCCGCCGCCGAGAACGCCTTACAGCGCCCGTCCATGGACAGGCCCCGCTGCCGCGAAAACTCGATGAACATCCCCGGCGTCGACATCACCGTCACACCGCCGGCCAGCGCCAGATCGCACTCACCGGACCGCAACGCCTGAGCAGCCCAGTGCAACGCCACCAAGGACGACGAACACGCGGTGTCCACGGTCACCGCCGGGCCCTCGAACCCGAACGTGTAGGACACCCGTCCGGACACCAGGCTGCCGCCGCTGGTCGACGCCGGAGTGCCCAGGCCGTAGTCGTGATACATCACCCCGGCGAACACACCCGTCCGGCTCCCCCGCAGCCCATGGGGATCGATCCCCGCGCGCTCGACCGCCTCCCACGACGCCTCCAGCAGGAGCCGCTGCTGCGGATCCATCGCCAACGCCTCACGTGGCGAGATACCGAAGAAGACAGGATCGAACTCGGCGGCGTCGTACAGGAACCCGCCCAGGCGCGTGTAAGTCTTGCCCGGCGTGCCGGGCTCCGGTCCGTACACCCCGTCCACATCCCAGCCGCGATCAGTCGGGAAGTCTCCGATCGCGTCGCGGGCCTGTGACACCAGCTCCCATAGGTCCTCCGGCGAGGCCACGCCACCCGGGTACCGGCACGCCATGCCGACGATCGCGATCGGCTCGTCCGTCGCCGTCGTGGTGACAGCCACAGCCTGCGAGGACTGCCCACCGACCAGCTCACCCGCCAGGAACTCCGCCACCGCCTCGGCCGTCGGGTAGTCGAAGATGAGGGTGGCCGGGAGCCGCAGCCCGGTGGCCGCGTTGAGCTGGTTGCGGAACTCGACCGCGGTCAGCGAGTCGAAGCCGAGGTCCTGGAACGGGCGTTGCCGGTCGATGGCCGACCCGTCGGCGAACCCGAGCACCGTGGCCACGCTGCCGCGGACCAGGTCTGTCAGCATCGTCCGGCGTCCGGCCGGGTCCAGCGCGGCCAGGCGCTGGGCGAGCCCGTTGGCGCTGCCGGCACGACGCACCAGGGTGCGCCCGTTAGTCCTGGTTTGTACGAACCGTGCGGGAATGAGCAGCGCCTGGCCGGACGACACAGCGGTGTCGAAGAGAGCGAGCCCGTCATCGATGGACAGCGGCTTCACGCCTGCGCGTTCCATCCGGCGCAGGTCGGATTCCTTGAGCTCGCCCGCCATGCCGTCGGTGGCCCAGACGCCCCAGGCCAGCGAGGTGGCCGGGAGACCCTGCGCTCTGCGGTGGTGTGCCAGGGCGTCCAGGTACGCGTTGGCCGCGCCGTAGTTGCCCTGGCCCGCGCTGCCCAGCAGCCCGGCGACCGAGGAGAACAGCACGAACGCGGCCAGGCCGAGATCCCGCGTGAGCTCGTGCAGGTGCCGCGCCGCGTCGGCCTTGGGCCGCAGCACGGCGTCGAGGCGCTCCGGCGTGAGGGAGGCGATGACCCCGTCGTCCAGAACACCTGCCGTATGGACGACGCCCGTCAGCGGGTGCTCGGCGGGGATCGAGGTGATCAGTCGGGCGAGGGCCTCGCGGTCGCCGACGTCGCAGGCGGCCACCGACACGTTGGCGCCGTACTCGGCCAGCTCGACCGCGAGTGCGGCGGCACCGGGCGCCTCCAGGCCCCGGCGGCTGACCAGCAGCAGGTGCCTGACCTCGTGCTCGGCGACCAGATGCCGGGCCACCAGCGCGCCCAACCCGCCGGTGCCCCCGGTGACCAGCACGGTCCCCTCGGGTCCGCCGACCCAGGGTTCGCCGAGCCGGCCTGGCTCCTGTGATCCTGCGGCTCGGTTGAGGCGCGGGGTCAGCAGTTGACCGGCTCGGACGGCCAGTTGGGCCTCGCCCGTGGTCAGGGCCTGGTCGATCGTCTCCGCGCGCAGCGGCTCCGCGTCCAGGTCCAGCAGCATGAACCTGCCGGGCTGCTCGGCCTGCGCGGCCCGTACCAGACCCCACACCGCCGCCTGCGCCGGATCCGGCACGTCCTCCGGACCGGCCGCCACCGCGCCGCGCGTGACGACGACCAGCCGGGACGAGGTCAAGCGCTCGTCGGCGAGCCACTTCTGGACCAGCTCCAGCGTCGCGTGGGTCGTGGCGTGCACGTCCTGGCCGGCGGCCGGGCACGCGACCAGAACGGCCTCGGGCGGCTGGATGGAGGCGAGATCCGATCGGGTCTCGGTCCCCGTGCCCAGGTCATCGGGCCCCAGCACGACCCACCGGTGCGCCTCTTGAGCGGGAGCGGCCGGGACCACCACCCAGTCGAGCTGGTGCAGCAAGCCCTGGGTGTCGGATGCGCTGAGTTCGGTGGCGGACAGAGCACGCAAGGTGAGCGCATTGACCTCGGCCACCGGCGCGCCGGTCTCGTCGGCGATGCTCAA
>NZ_JBIEIS010000111.1:0-3133 GCF_043496855.1 Nonomuraea sp. JJY05 | reverse complement strand
GCCGCCGCGACCCGGCTGGCGCACGCCTCGGTCGAGGCCGTCGCCGACCTCGCCGACGCCGAGCTGTCCCTGGGCCGCGCCGACGCGGCCGCCGCCCGCCTGACCGCCCTGCTCGCCGAGCACCCCGTCCACGAGCGGGCGGCCGCGCTGCTCATGGACGCGCTCGCCGCCCAGGGGCGCCAGGCCGAGGCCCTGGCCCTGTACGAGCGGGTCCGCGAAACCCTGGCCGGCGTCCTCGGCACCGACCCGGGCGCCGCCCTGCGCGAGCGCCACCTGCGGCTGCTGCGCGCCGAGCGGCCCGCCCCGGACGCCGCGCGGACCAGGCCGAGTAACCTGCCCGCCCCGCTGACCGGTTTCATCGGGCGCGACGACGACCTCGCCCGGATCGACACGCTGCTCGCCGCCGGGCGCCTGGTCACCGTGCTCGGTCCCGGCGGCGCGGGCAAGACGCGTCTCGCCGTCGAGGCCGCCCGCCGCCACCGCCACGACTACCGCGACGGCGCCTGGATGATCGACCTCGCCTCGGTCACCGAGCCGGCCAAGGTCGGGGCGGCCGTGCTGGCCGGGATCGGGCTGCGCGGGGGCGCGATGTTCGAGGCCCGGATGCGGGCCGAGGGCTCCGACCTGGACGTACTCGCCGACCAGCTCGGCGGCCGGGAGAGCCTGCTGCTGGTCGACAACTGCGAGCACCTGATCGACGCCGTGGCCCACCTGGTCACGGCGCTGCTGTCCCGCTGCGGCGGGCTGCGCGTGCTCGCCACCAGCCGCGAACCCCTCGCGGTCGACGGCGAGGCGCTGGTGCCGCTCGGCCCGCTCGCGCTGCCCGGGCCGGACGACGGCGTCGAGCAGGCCCGGCGGGCGGCGTCGGTACGCCTGTTCACCGAGCGGGCCGCGGCCGTGCGCCCGGGCTTCGACGTGGACGGCACGACGCTGCCCGCGATCCGGCGGGTGGTCCGCGGCCTGGACGGGATGCCGCTGGCGTTGGAGCTGGCCGCGGCCCGGCTGCGGACGCTGTCGCTGCCCGAGCTGGCCGAGGGGCTGTCCGACCGGTTCCGGCTGCTCACCAACGGCAGCCGCACCGCGCTGCCCCGGCACCGCACGCTGGGCGCGGTCATCGCCTGGAGCTGGGATCTGCTGAGCGAGCACGAGCGTACGGTCGCCGAACGCGTCTCGGTCCTGCCCGGCGGTGTCACCGCGGCCTCGGCCATCGCGGTCTGCGCCGGCACCGCGGTGCCGGCCGCCGAGATCCCCGAGCTGCTCGGGGGCCTGGTCGACCGGTCGCTGCTGCAGCTCGCGCCCGACCCGGGCCGCTACCGCATGCTGGAGACGCTGCGCGAGTACGGCATCGACCGCCTGGCCGGGACGGGCGACCTCGGCACCGCCCGCGACCTGGCCGCCGGCTACTTCGCCGAGCTGATGGCCCGGCACGACCCGCAGCTGCGCGGGCCCGGCCAGCTGGCGGCCATGCGAGTCATCGGCGCCGAGTACGACAACACGCTGGCCGCGCTGCGCCGGCGGTGCGACACCGGCGACTCCCCCGGCGCGCTCGCTCTCGCCCTGAACCTGACCTGGTACTGGCAGATGCTCGGCCGGCAGCCCGACGCCGCCTACTGGCTGGGCGAGGCACTGGCGGTGCCCGGCGGCGAGCCGTCGCCCTCCCGCGACTGCGCCCGCGCGATCTACCTGATCAACCGGGCCGACCCCCGGCCGGGGATGACCGCCGGGGAGGCCGCGCACGACCAGGCGCAGCTGCGCGAGCTGGCCGACCGCCTGCTCGCCTATCCGGAGCTGCCCGGCCCGTACGGCGCGCTCACCGCGCTCCCGCTCGCGTTCCGGCACGAGGAGCAGGCCACGCTCGCGATCATCGAGCGGCTGGCCGACGGCGACGACGTGTGGCTGTCCGGGCTGGCCCGCATGTTCCGGGCCCAGTTCGCCGAGAACGCGGGCGAGCTCGACAAGACGCGCAGCGACGTGGAGGCGGCCCTGGCCCGTTTCCGGCAGGTCGGCGACCGCTGGGGCCAGGCCACCGTGCTGCCGATGCGCGCCCAGCTGCGGCAGTACGACGACGACCTCGACGGCGCGCTGGCCGACCTGCGCGAGGCCCGGACGCTGGCCGGTGAGTTCGGCTCGCTCAGCCTCGCCGACGAGGTGTTCAGCGACCTGCGCTGGATCGACCTGCACCTGCGGCGCGGCGACACCGACCTGGTGATCGCGACGATCGGCTCGGCCCGGGAGCGGGCGCTGCGTGCGGCCTCGCCGGAGATGCTGCTGCTCGTCGACGCGTGGGAGGCCGCCTTCTGGGCGCGGCTCGGCGACCTGGACCGGGCTCGGGCACTGCTCGACGACGCCGAACGGCGTCCGCACGGCGACGCCACGTTCCCCGGTGACCACGCGCGGACGCTGGCCGGCGGCGTACGGGCCGTGCTCTGCCTGGAGACCGGCGACCTGGCCGGCGCGCAGAAGGCGCTGGAGAAAGCGTACGCGGCGGCGTTGCAGACCCGGGACCTGCCGATCCTGTCGCAGGTGGCGGTGAACGCGGCCGTGCTCGCCGAGGCGCACGGGCGGCACCACCGGTCGGCCGTCCTGCTCGGCGCCGCCTCCCGGCTGCGTGGCGCTCACGACCGCACCGACCGGCAGGTCCGCGAGCTCACCCGCCGGGGGCGGGCCGAGCTGGGCGAGGAAGCCTTCGCCGCGGCCTACGGGGAAGGCTGGGAGCTGGACGGGAGGACGGCCGTGACCGAAGTCGACCCGGCCCGGCTGCGCCGGGAGCCCAGTGGGATGCGTGCCCCCGCCGCACACCGACCGTAGCTCCCGCGAGCTGTTGACGGCCGTGGATGACCGACGACATCAGCCCTGAGCTTGACTCTGTCGGGAATCTTGAAAACATCCGGCATGTCCCGAAGGGCGACTGATCAGTAACTGTGAGGCTTCTGGGGTCGGCGAAGTCGGTCATTCTCCCGAGGTGGTCAGGTGTCTCTACCGGTTCGTCCCCGGTCCGCGCTGGAGGTCCCGGAGCTCACCGCCCAGGTAGCACGAGCGAGTAATCCCCGTGGCACCCCGGCCATGTGGATCCGCGACCGGCTGGACGGGTTATGGAACGATGAGGACTTCGCGCAGTGGTATCCCCGCGACG
>NZ_JBIEIS010000110.1:0-3392 GCF_043496855.1 Nonomuraea sp. JJY05 | reverse complement strand
GAAACAGCCACTTGCTGTCTCAGAATCACATAATGGACGCGAGCAACGACTAGAAAAGTCTGCTTTGTGGTCAAGTCCTCGGCCTATTAGTACCGGTCAGCTCC
This sequence comes from Nonomuraea sp. JJY05, assembly GCF_043496855.1. Classification (NCBI taxonomy): domain Bacteria; kingdom Bacillati; phylum Actinomycetota; class Actinomycetes; order Streptosporangiales; family Streptosporangiaceae; genus Nonomuraea; species Nonomuraea sp. JJY05. The sequence goes on along the minus strand of NZ_JBIEIS010000110.1, from coordinate 3,288 downwards.
ACACGTTACCGCGCTTCCACCTCCGGCCTATCAACCCGGTCGTCTACCGGGAGCCTTACCCCCTCACAGGGTGGGAGACCTCATCTCAAGGCAAGCTTCCCGCTTAGATGCTTTCAGCGGTTATCCCTCCCGAACGTAGCCAACCAGCCGTGCACCTGGCGGTACAACTGGCACACCAGAGGTTCGTCCGTCCCGGTCCTCTCGTACTAGGGACAGCCCCTTTCAAGTCTCCTGCGCGCGCAGCGGATAGGGACCGAACTGTCTCGCGACGTTCTAAACCCAGCTCGCGTACCGCTTTAATGGGCGAACAGCCCAACCCTTGGGACCTACTCCAGCCCCAGGATGCGACGAGCCGACATCGAGGTGCCAAACCATCCCGTCGATATGGACTCTTGGGGAAGATCAGCCTGTTATCCCCGGGGTACCTTTTAGCCGTTGAGCGACACCGCTTCCACACGCCGATGCCGGATCACTAGTCCCAGCTTTCGCTCCTGCTCGACCCGTCAGTCTCACAGTCAAGCTCCCTTGTGCACTTACACTCAACACCTGATTGCCAACCAGGCTGAGGGAACCTTTGGGCGCCTCCGTTACCTTTTGGGAGGCAACCGCCCCAGTTAAACTACCCACCAGACACTGTCCCCGATCCGGATCACGGACCAGAGTTAGACATCCAAAACGACCAGAGTGGTATTTCACCAATGACTCCACCCGAACTAGCGTCCGAGCTTCCCAGTCTCCCACCTATCCTACACAAGCCGTTCCAAACACCAATGTCAAGCTGTAGTGAAGGTCCCGGGGTCTTTCCGTCCTGCTGCGCGAAACGAGCATCTTTACTCGTACTGCAATTTCACCGGGTCTGCGGTTGAGACAGCGGGGAAGTCGTTACGCCATTCGTGCAGGTCGGAACTTACCCGACAAGGAATTTCGCTACCTTAGGATGGTTATAGTTACCACCGCCGTTTACCGGCGCTTAAGTTCTCACCTTCGCCAGCTTACGCTGACTAAGCGGTCCCCTTAACGTTCCGGCACCGGGCAGGCGTCAGTCCGTATACATCGTCTTACGACTTCGCACGGACCTGTGTTTTTAGTAAACAGTCGCTTCCCCCTGGCCACTGCGACCCCCACCAGCCTCGGACGCACGGTCCTACACCAGCAGAGGTCCCCCTTCTCCCGAAGTTACGGGGGCAATTTGCCGAGTTCCTTAACCACAGTTCACCCGATCGCCTTAGTATTCTCTACCTGACCACCTGAGTCGGTTTAGGGTACGGGCCGCCACAACACTCGCTAGAGGCTTTTCTCGGCAGCATAGGATCATCCACTTCACCACAATCGGCTCGGCATCACATCTCAGGCTTAAGGAACGCGGATTTGCCTACGTTCCGCCCTACATGCTTACCCCAGGACAACCATCGCCTGGGCTGGACTACCTTCCTGCGTCACCCCATCGCTTACCTACTACCCGATCGGTTCGAGCGTTCACTCTGACAGCCGTCCCGAAGGACAACCCGAGTTAAGGACTCTTAGCATCACGAGGTTCAGTATGGGCGCGTTAAAGCGGGTACGGGAATATCAACCCGTTGTCCATCGACTACGCCTGTCGGCCTCGCCTTAGGTCCCGACTTACCCTGGGCGGATTAGCCTGCCCCAGGAACCCTTGGTCATCCGGCGCGAGGGTTTCTCACCCTCGATTCGCTACTCATGCCTGCATTCTCACTCGCACAGCCTCCACAACTAGATCACTCTGCTGCTTCGCCGGCTGCACGACGCTCCCCTACCCACCAACAGCGCAAAGCTGTCAGTGCCACGACTTCGGCGGTGTACTTGAGCCCCGCTACATTGTCGGCGCAGAATCACTTGACCAGTGAGCTATTACGCACTCTTTCAAGGGTGGCTGCTTCTAAGCCAACCTCCTGGTTGTCTCTGCGACTCCACATCCTTTCCCACTTAGCACACGCTTAGGGGCCTTAGTCGGTGATCTGGGCTGTTTCCCTCTCGACTACGAACCTTATCGCCCGCAGTCTCACTGCCACGCTCTCACTTACCGGCATTCGGAGTTTGGCTGACGTCAGTAACCTTGTCGGGCCCATTAGCCATCCAGTGCTCTACCTCCGGCAAGAAACACGCGACGCTGCACCTAAATGCATTTCGGGGAGAACCAGCTATCACGGAGTTTGATTGGCCTTTCACCCCTACACACAGATCATCCCCCAGGTTTTCAACCCTGGTGGGTTCGGTCCTCCACCCAGTCTTACCTGAGCTTCAACCTGCCCATGCGTAGATCACTCCGCTTCGGGTCTACAGCATGCGACTCAACGCCCTATTCAGACTCGCTTTCGCTACGGCTCCCCCACACGGGTTAACCTCGCCACACACCATAACTCGCAGGCTCATTCTTCAAAAGGCACGCAGTCACATCACAGCTGAGCAAGCCCAGCTAAGCTCCTACGGCTTGTAGGCACACGGTTTCAGGTACTATTTCACGACCCCTCACCGGGGCACTTTTCACCTTTCCCTCACGGTACTCGTGCACTATCGGTCACCAGGGAGTATTTAGGCTTACCAGGTGGTCCTGGCAGATTCACACAGGATTTCTCGAGCCCCGTGCTACTTGGGATCCCCTCAAACAGTCGACAAGGTTTCGCCTACCCGGCTCTCACGGTCTACGGCAGCCCTTCCCAGAGCTTTCAACTACCCCATCGATTTCTCACTGTTCGGCCGACCGGCAGATCGACCAAGAAGGTCCCACGACCCCGGACATGCAACGCCTGCCGGCTATCACACACGCCCGGTTTAGCCTCATCCGCTTTCGCTCACCACTACTCACGGAATCACTATTGTTTTCTCTTCCTACGGGTACTGAGATGTTTCACTTCCCCGCGTTACCACCAACCGCCCTATACATTCAGGCGGAGGCAACACCACATGACTGGTGCTAGGTTTCCCCATTCGGACATCCCCGGATCAACGTCTGGTTGGCGACTCCCCGAGGCTTAACGCAGCCTCCCACGTCCTTCATCGGCTCCTGATGCCAAGGCATCCACCGTGTGCCCTAAAAAACTTGGCCACAAAGATGCTCGCGTCCACTATGCAAATCTCAAACAACAAACAGCAAACCAGCTCGCGCCCCAAGCCTTTGAGGCGTCCGCTGGTCCTGTCTCCGAAGAACCGAACACGCATGCCCGTTTCCTCAGGACCCAACAGTGTGTCCAACCAGCCCCAACCCTCGAAACCCCGTTCCCACTCCCTCCCGAAAGAAGGCGGTACTTGCAGTCCGACGATCGCGGCCTG